>JANOAH010000209.1:0-20302 GCA_031411075.1 Erythrobacteraceae bacterium | reverse complement strand
TGTTTGGGCGCTGGGCGGCCGAGCAGATGGGCCTCGGCCCGGAAGAAACCGAATCCTATGTCCGCACCGTGATCCAGGCCGATTTCGAGGAAGCGGGCGACGAGGACGTGATCCGCAAGGTTTCGGGCGACCTGATCGCCGCGGGCTGCGAATGCGACGACGCCGCGGTGCGCGCCGCGCTCGAGGACAAGGCGGTCGAAGCGCGCCGCCAACTGATGAGCGAGGGCTGATCGCCGTGGCGATGGCCGCGGCCGAGATCGAGGCGCTGATCAAGGCCGCGCTGCCCGATGCCGAAGTCGAGATCGAGGCGCTGGTCGACGATGGCGACCATTACCTCGCCCGTGTCCGATCGGCCGCGTTCGCCGGCAAGAGCCGGGTCCAGCAGCACAAGCTGGTTTACGAGGCGCTCGGCGGGCGGATGGGCGGCGCGCTCCACGCCTTGCAACTGACCACCAGCGTTCCCAACTGAACTCGATACCAACCTCAATCAGGTTCTCGCCATGTCCGATACCGACCAACGCCTCTCGCAGATCGTCCAGGCCAACGACGTGGTGCTGTTCATGAAGGGCACCCCGCTGTTCCCGCAGTGCGGCTTTTCGAGCCGCGCGGTATCGATCCTCGATCATTGCGGCGTCGCCTACGAAAGCGTCGACGTGCTGCAGGACACCGAGATTCGCCAGGGGATCAAGGCGTTTTCCGACTGGCCGACCATTCCGCAGCTTTACGTCAAGGGCGAGTTCGTGGGCGGCAGCGACATCATGATGGAGATGTACGAAGCCGGCGAGCTGCAGCAGTTGCTGGACGAACAAGACGTCGCCAAGGCCAGCTGAGCGGTTTCGACAGGTTCGCGCGAAGAGAGCCTGGACCCTGTCAACTGTGTCAAGCCCGTGTAAACTTCGCCGGCTCGCTAACCGGTCAATTCCCGCACATCGGTCAGCTTCCCCGTCACCGCTGCGGCCGCGGCCATCGCCGGGCTGACGAGGTGCGTCCGCGCGCCGGGACCCTGACGGCCGACGAAGTTGCGGTTGCTGGTACTGGCGCAGCGTTCGCCCGGCGGAACCTTGTCGGGGTTCATGCCCAGGCACGCCGAACAGCCCGGCTCGCGCCACTCGAGCCCGGCGTCGGTGAACACCTTGTCGAGGCCCTCTTCCTCGGCCTGCAGCTTGACCAGGCCCGAGCCGGGTACGACAATCGCCCACTTCACGCCCGGCGCCTTGTGCCGCCCGCGCAGCACCGCCGCGGCGGCGCGCAGATCTTCGATGCGGCTGTTGGTGCAGCTGCCGATGAACACGTTCTGCACCGCCACTTCGTCCATCCGCTGGCCGGGTTCGAGGCCCATGTAATCGAGGCTGGCGCGCGCCGCCTTCTGCTTGGATGGGTCGGCGAAGCTGGCCGGATCGGGTACTATTCCGCCGATCGCCACGGTATCCTCGGGGCTGGTCCCCCAGGTCACCGTGGGTTCGATCGTGGCGGCGTCGATCACCACCGACTTGTCAAACGTTGCCCCCGGATCGGTGTGCAGCGTGCGCCACCAGGCGACCGCGGCGTCCCACTCGGCCCCGGTCGGCGCGAACGGGCGGCCCTTGAGATAGGCGAAGGTGGTCTCGTCGGGCGCGATCATGCCCACGCGAGCCCCGCCTTCGATGCTCATGTTGCACACCGTCAGCCGGCTCTCGATGCTCATCTCTTCGAACACCTTGCCGCGGTATTCGATCGCGTGCCCCGTGCCGCCGGCGGTGCCGATCACCCCGGTGATGTGGAGGATCAGGTCCTTGGACGTAATGCCCGGGCCAATTTCGCCCTCGACCCGCACTTCCATCGTTTTCCAGCTGCGCAAGAGCAGCGTCTGCGTGGCCAGCACATGCTCGACCTCGCTGGTGCCGATGCCGAACGCCAAGGCGCCCAGTGCGCCGTGCGCGGCGGTGTGGCTGTCCCCGCAGACCAGCGTCGTGCCGGGCAGGGTGAAGCCCTGTTCCGGGCCGATGACATGAACGATGCCCTGTTCGCGGCTGGTGGCGGAGAAATAGCGCACGCCGAACGCGGGTGCGTTGCGTTCGAGCGCGGCGAGCTGGTCGCGGCTTTCGGGATCGGCGATCGGCACTCGCGCGCCGGCGGCATCGAGCCGCGGGGTGGTCGGCAGGTTGTGATCGGGCACCGCCAGCGTCAGTTCCGGATGGCGCACCGTGCGGCCGTTGATGCGCAGGCTCTCGAACGCCTGCGGGCTGGTCACTTCGTGGACCAGGTGGCGATCGATGAACACCAGGCAGGTGCCGTCGGGCCGCCGCTCGACCACGTGTTCGTCCCAGATCTTTTCGTAAAGAGTGCGCGGTTTGCTGGCCATGCGGCGCACTTACGCCTGCCGGGCGACAATTCAAGCGGGGCTGTCTTTGCGCGGGCGAAGCGCCTATTTGCGCGGCCATGACCTGGGTCGCGCCTGCATTGATCGTGCTCGCCACCATCGCCGCGATGGAATGGGTGGCGTGGGCGAGCCACAAGTACGTGATGCACGGCTTTGCCTGGGAATGGCACCGCGACCATCACGAACCCCACGACAAGCTGCTCGAAAAGAACGACCGTTTCGGCCTCGTCGGCGCGGCGCTGAGCATTGGCCTGTTCGCGATCGGTTCGCCGCTGGTCCTGGGGGCCGACGCGTGGTGGCCGGGGACCTGGCTCGGCCTCGGCGTGCTCGGCTATGGGGTGATCTACACGCTGATCCACGACGGCTTGGTCCACCAGCGCTGGTTCCGCTATGTGCCGCGCCGCGGATATCTGAAGCGGCTTGTCCAGGCGCACCACCTGCACCACGCGACCACCAGCAAGGAAGGCGGGGTCAGCTTCGGCTTCGTCCTGGCGCGCGATCCGGCAGCGCTGAAGGCCGAGCTGGCGCGGCAACGCGACGCCGGGCTGGTCGAGCTGCGGGGGTCTGCCTAGCGCGCCGCCAGCCGCGCGGCGTGCTGCTGCACCAGCGCGATCATGTTCGGCACGCCCTGGGTGCGGTTGGAGCTGAGCTGATTTTTCAGATCGAACGGGGCGAGCGCTTCGGCGACGTCCATCGCGGCGACGTCGCCCGCCGGCTGGTCCTGCACCGCGGCCAGCACCAGCGCGACGATGCCCTTGGTGATCGCGGCGTTGCTGTCGGCGAGGAAGTGCAGTTTGCCGTTGGCCTCGGTCGGATAGACCCACACGCTGGCCGAGCACCCGCGCACCAGCGTGGCGTCGGTCTTAAGCGCCGCCGGCATCGGCTCGAGCTCGCGGCCCAGGTCGATCAGCAGGCGATAGCGTTCGTCGGCGTCGAGGAATTCGTACTCTTCGAGGATGTCGGGAAGGGTGCGCACGTCTCTGAAACTTCGTCATTGCGAGCGCAGCGAAGCAATCCAGTTCGGTTGCGCGCGGCGCCCTGGATTGCTTCGTCGCTGCGCTCCTCGCAATGACGAGCCTTGGTGGGCGAGCGCCGCCTACCACCTTGACGCTACAAATCCACCCCGCTGGCGATCGCTTCCAGCTTGCGGATGCGTTCCTTGAGGTCGGCCAGTTCGATCCGCGCCGCGCCTTCGCGCGAGCCGCCTTCGATCGGGCGCGTGCCATGCCCGGTTTCGAGCTCGCGCCGCTTGAGCGCCAGCCAGTCCTGCCAGCCTTTCAGCGTCGCGCCGGCGACCACCAGCAGACCGACGAGAACCGTGGCCGCCAACAGCAATTCCTGGCTCATCGTTACCTCTCTTCTCCCGGCGCGGACGGGCTGCGCAGGCTTTCGATTTCGGCGGAAAGCCGCCTGGTTTCACGATCCTCGGTAGCGATGCGTTCGAGCACGTGGAGCCGCTCGCGCAAGTCCTCGACTTCGCGCTGCAGCTCGGCTTCGCGCGGCGTCTTCTCGGCGCTGACGATGCGGGTGTGCTTGTCGGGCGACAGGCCGCGATCGGCGTAATGCTTCATCCGCCACATGTTGTAGCCCATCCCCGCAAGGATGATCACCAGCACGAATTCGAACGGGTTCATTGCACCTTCCCCTTGTCGTCGCGCAGCCGATCGATCTCGTGGCTGAGGCGATAGCCGCTATCGGTGACGATCCGCTCGACATTGCCGAGCCGGTCCTTGAGCGAGCCGAGCTCGGCGCGCAGTTCGGCATTCTCGTGCGTCAGCAGCCTGATACGCTCGGCCTCAACCCCGCTGTTCTGCGGATGCAGCGGCTTGCCCCACATGCTTTCGAGCGGATAGCCGTGCTTGATCTTGATCCGCGTATTGTGGACCCAGCCGAGCACGATCGTTCCAACCACGGCCACGGCCGCGAACAGGCTGGCGACAACCAGGATGAGGACTTCTTCGGGCATCAGATGCGCTCTTCGATCCGCGGCTGTTCGAGCCGCTCTTCGACCTTGCGCTGATCGCGCAGCGCTTCGATCTGGGTGGCAACATCGTAGCCGCGATCGGTGACGATGCGCTCGAGCACGCGGACGCGATCTTCGAGCTGCTGGTTGGCGGCGGCGTATTGCGCGGCCTTTTCGGCGCTATGCTCGGCGGTGACGCCGAGGCGCTTTTCCTGAAGCCGCCGGTTGCTTTTGATCCACACGATCCCGACGATCATGGCGAACGGCGCGATGACCGCGATTAGGCCGGTAAGTTCCCCCATGGACTTGTTCCTTGTCTGCTAGGCTCAGCGCAGCCGTTCGATTTCGGCCGACAGGCGCGGATTGCTGGTGACGTAGTGGGTTTCGACTTCGGCCAGGCGGCGGTCGATGTCGCGGAAGCGGGCGCGGATCTCGCGCGCGGTACGCTTGGGGCTTTGGCGGACGCGCTGCCAGTATTGGCTTTCGGCCTGGTCGACGTAGAGGTGCGCCGGCTTCTTGCTGACGAACAGTTTCGTCAGAAAATAGGCTGGGATGACGAGCCCGCTAGTGATCGGCACGAGCAGCAGGGCGCCGAGCCGGACCCACAACACGTTGACCCCGGTGTAATCGGCGATTCCGGCGCACACGCCCATGATCTTGCCGTGTTGCTTGTCGCGGTAAAGCGTGGTCCTCGGGCTGTTCACGAGCGGGCTCCCTTCTTTTCGGCCAGCAGGCGATCAAGTTCGCGCAGCGGCTCGTTGTCGATCTCGCGGTCGTGCATCAGCCGCGCCGGCTTGAAGTCCACGTTGTCGGAGGCGACCAGCCGTTCGACCGTGTCCATCCGCTCGTCGAGCCGCTTGGCGAGGCTGTAGAGTTCCTCGAGCAGGGTCTCGTCGTCGGTGGTGATCGTCGCGGCGGTCTTCCACTTGGTGATATAGTGCATGATGATCCATGGCAGGCCGAGGAAGATCATGGGGATGATGATGACTTCTTCGCCCACGCGTCAGTTTCCTTTCGTTTTGTCAGCGTCGTCGCCAATACCGAGCGCGCGCTTCATTTCTTCGAGTTCGGCGTCGATCTTGTCCGCGCCTTCGAGCGCGGCGATCTCGTCCGAGAGGCTTAGCTTGTTGTCGGTGATGCCCAGCGCGTCGGCGCGGCCTTCGGCGTAATCGACCCGGCGTTCGAGCTGGTCGAACCGGGTCAGCGCCTCGTCCACCCGCTCGTTGGTCATCAGCGTGCGCAGCTTGACGCGGTTTTCGGCGCTTTCGAGCCGCGCGGCGATCTGCGTCTGCCGGCTGCGCGCCTCGCGCAAGCGGTTCTGCAGCTTGGCGATGTCCGCCTCGTACGCCCGCAGTGCATCGTCGAGCACGGCGATTTCCTGCTTGAGCTGGTCGGCCATGTCGGCGGCGCGCTTCTTTTCAATGAGCGCGGCGCGGGCGAGATCCTCGCGGTCCTTGGACAGCGCGAGCTGGGCCTTTTCGCCCCAGTCGGCCTGGAGCCGGTCGAGCTTGACCGTGTGGCGGTGCATTTCCTTCTGGTCGGCGATCGTGCGCGCGGCGCTCGCCCGCACTTCGACCAGTGTTTCCTCCATTTCGAGGATGATCATGCGGATCATCTTGGCCGGATCGTCGGCCTGGTCGAGCAGCTCGGTGAAATTAGCGGCGATGATGTCGCGGGTACGGGAAAAGATGCCCATCAAGGGAACTCCGGAAGTGAAGGCCTGGAACGAAGGAACGGCGCGCGCGCTGGCCGGCGCATGCGTGGGGGTGGGGCTGGTGCGCAGCCGCTCGATCTCGCGGTCGAGCCGCGAGGCGCGTGCTGGCTCGCCCGGATCGGCGATCGGCCGCAGCGCGTCGTCGTCCTGAGCGGTCATGCCAGTTCCACAACGCGCGCCGCGGCAAAGGCCTGGCTGTGCGCCAGACTGTACTGCTGCGTCAGCGCGTAGATGTTGAAGGTCACCATCGCGGCCACGCTGACCAGCGCGGCGCCACCGAGCTTGCTGGAAAAGAAGTGGCGGTCATACATCGGAAGTCCTCCCTGGGTCATGCCAGCAGCATTGCAAGCGCTGTGCCAATTTGCTTCGCAAGGGGAAAAACGCGGGAGTTTCACCGCTGTCTTAGCCGAGTGATACGGTAAGGATTGCCACGACTTGGGAATTTGCGCTAACGCTTGGGCATGGAGCGCGAAAGCCAGTTCATCGGCCAATCGGGGGCGTTCCTCGATGCGGTGGAGCGGACCAGCCGGGCCGCGCCGATGCGCCGCCCGGTGCTGGTGATCGGTGAGCGCGGCACCGGCAAAGAACTGATCGCCGAGCGGCTGCATCGCCTCTCGAACCGGTGGGAACACCCGCTGATCATCATGAACTGCGCGGCGCTGCCCGAAACGCTGATCGAGGCCGAGTTGTTCGGGCATGAGGCGGGCGCCTTCACTGGCGCCACCCGCGCCCGCGCCGGCCGATTCGAGGAAGCCGACCGCGGCACGCTGTTCCTCGACGAGATCGGCACGCTCTCGATGGCCGCGCAGGAACGGCTGCTGCGCGCGGTCGAATACGGCGAGATAACCCGCATCGGCAGCTCGCGCCCGGTGCGGGTCGACGTGCGCATCGTCGCCGCCACCAACGAGGATTTGCCGGCGCGGGCCGAACGCGGGGAATTCCGCGCCGACCTGCTCGATCGGCTCACCTTCGAAGTGATCACCCTGCCGCCGCTGCGCGTGCGCGATGGCGATATCGACGTGCTGGCCGATTACTTCGGCCGCCGCATGGCCGCCGAGATCGGCTGGGAAGCCTGGCCCGGCTTTGCTTCGCACGTTCGCCAGCAGCTCGACGATTACCCCTGGCCCGGCAACGTGCGCGAACTGCGCAACGCGGTCGAACGCGCGGTCTATCGCTGGGACGATTGGGAAAATCCGGTCGGGCACGTCCAGTTCGACCCGTTCGACAGCCCGTGGAAACCGGCCGGCGCGCCGCACCGCGCCGCCACCCCGGCCATAACCGGCGCGGCCCTGCCCGCGCCCCCGCGCGCCCAAGACTACGAAACGATCGCCGACTTGCGCGCCGCGGTCGACTCGCACGAACGCGCGATCCTCGAACACCACCTCGGCCGCAACCGCTGGAACCAGCGCCAGACGGCGAAGGCGCTCGGGCTGAGCTACGACCAGCTGCGGCATTGCATTAGAAAGCATGGGCTGAGCGAGTAGCGTCGAATCCCGTTGCAAAGCGTGGCGGCCGCGCCTATCTCGCCGCCATCCCGACAATCCAAAGTCTGGTGCTGGCGCCTTCGGGGGCCGGCCCGAAACCACTTCTGAAAGCCCGATGCCCGATAACCTCGCCCGCCTGACCCAAGTGATCGAACCCGAAGCCGCCGCGCTTGGGTTCGAGCTGGTGCGCGTCAAGCTCGGCGGGCAGGGCGAGGAGCGCACGCTGCAGGTCATGGCCGAGGATCCGGCCACCGGGCAGCTGGTGGTCGATCAGTGCATGGCGCTGTCGCGGCGGATTTCCGAGCGCGTCGACGCGATCGAAGACGGCGGCGAGGAGCTGGTGAGCGGCGCCTACAACCTCGAAGTCAGCAGCCCGGGGATCGACCGGCCGCTGACCCGGGCCAAGGACTTTGCCCAGTGGGCCGGGCACGAGGCGAACTTGTCGCTCTCCGAACCCCTCGGCGATCATCGCAAGCTGCGCGGCACGCTGCTGGGTCTCGACGGCGAGACCGTCAGTCTCGAGGACCGCAAGGCCGGGCGCGTCAGCGTGCCACTCGCGCAGATTCATTCGGCCAAGCTGGTGCTTACCGACCAGTTGATCGCCGCCACCCGCCCGCTCGACACGAGCGGGGCGGACGAATTCGAAGAAACCACCGAGGAAGAGAAAGCCTAACCGATGGCCAGTCCGATTTCCGCCAACAAGGCCGAGCTGCTCGCGATCGCGACCTCGGTCGCCACCGAGAAGATGATCGACAGGGCGATCGTCGTCGAGGCAATGGAAGAAGCGATCCAGAAGTCGGCGCGCAACCGTTACGGCGCCGAGAACGACATCCGCGCCAAGCTCGATCCGGTCACCGGCGATCTGCGCCTGTGGCGCGTGGTCGAAGTGGTCGAGGAGGTCGAGGATTACTTCAAGCAGGTCGACTTGAAACAGGCCGAAAAGCTGCAACCGGGCGCCACGGTGGGCGATTTCATCGTCGATCCGCTGCCCGCGGTCGATCTCGGCCGGATCGACGCGCAGAGCGCCAAGCAGGTGATCTTCCAGAAGGTCCGCGATGCTGAGCGCGAGCGCCAGTTCGAGGAATTCAAGGACCGCGCCGGCGAAGTCATCACCGGGGTGATCAAGTCGGTCGAATTCGGCCACGTGATCGTCAACCTCGGCCGCGCCGAGGGCGTGATCCGCCGCGACCAGCAGATCCCGCGCGAGGCCGCCCGCGTGGGCGAACGGGTCCGCGCCTGGATCATGAAGGTGGAACGCAACAACCGCGGCCCGCAGATCTTCCTCAGCCGCGCCCATCCCGAATTCATGAAGAAGCTGTTCGCGCAGGAAGTGCCCGAAATCTATGACAGCATCATCGAGATCAAGGCGGCTGCCCGTGATCCGGGTTCGCGCGCGAAAATCGGCGTGATCAGCCGCGACAGCTCGATCGATCCGGTCGGCGCCTGCGTCGGCATGAAGGGCAGCCGCGTCCAGGCGGTGGTGCAGGAACTGCAGGGCGAAAAGATCGACATCATTCCCTGGAGCGAGGACACCGCCACGTTCGTGGTCAACGCGCTGCAGCCCGCCACGGTCAGCCGCGTGGTGATCGACGAGGACGAGAACCGCATCGAAGTGGTGGTGCCCGACGATCAGCTCAGCCTTGCCATCGGCCGGCGCGGCCAGAACGTGCGGCTGGCCAGCCAGCTGACCGAAAGCCAGATCGACATCATGACCGAGGATGAGGCTTCGGAGAAGCGCCAGCGCGAATTCGCCGAACGCTCTAAGATGTTCGAGGAAGAGCTCGACGTCGACGAGACGCTGAGCCAGCTCTTGGTCGCCGAAGGGTTCGCCGAGCTCGTCGAAGTGGCCTATGTGGAGCTCGACGAACTGGCCGGGATCGAAGGCTTCGACGAAGAACTCGCCGAAGAACTGCAGGAACGCGCCAAGGAAGCGCTCGCCAAGCAGGAAGCGGCGCACCGCGAAGAACGCCGCGCGATGGGAGTCGAGGACGACCTGTCGACGATGCCGCACCTGACCGAACAGATGCTGGTCGTGCTCGGCAAGGCCGGGGTCAAGACGCTCGACGACCTCGCCGATCTCGCCACCGACGAGCTGATCGCCAAGAAGCGCGAGGCGCCGCGCCGCCGCCAGAATCCGGCCGAGGGTCCGCCGCTGCGCCGGCCGCCGCAGCGCGCCGAGGACAAGGGCGGGGTGCTCGGCGAATTCGGGCTCTCCGAAGCGCAGGGCAACGAGATCATCATGGCCGCCCGCGCCCACTGGTTCGAGGACGAACCGGCCGCGGCCCCCGCTCCAGCAGAGGAGGCCGCCGGTGCGGAATCCTCGCAATGAGCCGCTAGCGCATCCTGACATCGCGGAGTCCGGGTCCGGTGACGGACCCGAGCGTCGCTGCGTGCTCTCCGGGCAGCACGGGGCGCGCGAGGACCTCGTGCGCCTGGCGCTGTCGCCGGAAGGCGCGGTGCTGCCCGATGCGCAGGCCCGGGCACCGGGGCGGGGGGCGTGGATTGGCGTCGATCGTGCCGCGCTCGAAGCGGCAACTGCGAACGGCAAGCTCAAGGGCGCGTTGGCGCGCGCATTCAAAGGCGCGCCACTGGCGATCCCGGACAACCTCGCCGATCTGACGGAGCGGGCGCTGACCCGCGCGTTTCTCGACCGGCTGGGCCTCGAAATGCGCGCCGGAAGGCTTATCTTGGGTTCCGACAGGATCGCCAGCGAAGCGCGGTCGGGCAAAGTGGCGGCGCTCTATCACGCCGCCGACGCCAGCGACGACGGCGCACGCAAGCTCGACCAAGCCTGGCGGGTCGGGTGTGATGCGGAAGGCACAGGCCTCACCGGTGTCCGCCTGCCACTGGACCGCGCCGCGTTGTCTGTGGCATTGGGCCGCGACAATGTCGTCCACCTGGCGCTGGCCGATCGCGCATCGGCCGAGCGGGTGGGCATTCCGTTGCGGCGTTTGATGAACTTTCTGGGTGAAGACCCGGCTTCGGCGCGTGCCGTAACGAACTGACTTTGAAGGACGAAACGAGTTTTATGAGCGACACCCCCGACACCCCGCGCGAACGCAAGCCGCTTGGCCTGAAGCGCTCGATCGACGCGGGCGAGGTCAAGCAGACCTTCAGCCACGGCCGCACCAACAAGGTGGTGGTCGAGGTCAAGCGCCGCCGCATCCTGGGCAAGCCGGGCGAAGCTGCCGCGCCCGCGGCAGAACCGGTCGCCGCGCCGCCGCCGCCGCCCCCGCCGCCCCCACCTCCGCCGCCTAAGAAGACGGCGCCCGCCGGCGAGACGCCGCAGGAACGCGTGGCGCGGATGCAGCGCGAGGCCGAGGAAGAGCGGCTGCGGATGGGCGAACAGGCCACCCGCCGCGACACCGAGGAACGCGCCCGCGCGCTTGAGGATGAAAAGCGCCGCGCCGAAGACAATCGGACCGCCGCGCAGGCCGCCGAAGCGCGCGTCGCCGAGCCCGAGCCCGTCGCGGAACCTGGCGCCGAGCCGGCTGCCGAGGACGCCGGCGAGGCCGCCGACGGCGCTTCGCCCAGCCCGGCGCCGCGCCGCTTCACGCCGGTCGAACGGCCCGAATCCAAGCGGCCCGAAAAGAAGCGCGAAGATGCCCGCAAGGGCGCGCCGGCCAGCCGCGACCGCGGCGGCGACAACCGCCGCGCCGGCAAGCTCACCGTCAGCCGCGCGCTCAACGAGGACGAAGGCGCGCGCGCCCGCAGCCTCGCCGCGCTCAAGCGGGCGCGCGAGAAGGAACGCCGCGCACACATGGGCGGGTCTGCCCAGCCGCGCGAGAAGCAGGTCCGCGACGTGGTCGTCCCCGAAGCGATCACGGTGCAGGAACTGGCCAACCGCATGGCCGAGAAGGGCGCCGCGCTGGTCAAGGCGCTGTTCAACATGGACATGATGGTCACCGTCAACCAGACGATCGACCAGGATACTGCCGAGCTGCTGGTTGAGGAATTCGGCCACAACATCGTCCGCGTGTCCGAAAGCGATCTCGACATCGACCGCGCCGATGACGTCGATTCCGACGAGACGCTGCAGCCGCGTTCGCCGGTGGTGACGATCATGGGCCACGTCGATCACGGCAAGACCAGCCTGCTCGACGCGCTGCGCGGCACCGACGTGGTCAAGGGCGAGGCCGGCGGCATCACCCAGCACATCGGCGCCTATCAGATCACCACCAAGGATAAGCACAAGATCACTTTCCTCGATACGCCGGGGCACGAAGCGTTCACCCAGATGCGCCAGCGCGGCGCCAACGTGACCGATATCGTGGTGCTGGTGGTGGCGGCCGACGACGGGCTGATGCCGCAGACGATCGAGGCGATCCGCCACACCAAGGCGGCTGGCGTGCCAATGATCGTGGCGATCAACAAGGTCGACAAGCCCGAGGCCAACCCGCAGAAAATCCGCGAGCGCCTGCTCGAGCATGAAGTCATCGTCGAGGCGATGAGCGGCGAGGTACAGGATGTCGAAGTTTCGGCGCTGAAGAAGACCGGGCTCGACGAACTGATCGAGAAGATCCTGCTCCAGGCCGAGTTGATGGAATTGAGCGCCAACCCCGAACGCCCGGCGGATGCAACGGTGATCGAAGCGCAGCTCGACAAGGGCCGCGGCCCTGTCGCCACAGTGCTGGTCAACCGCGGCACGCTCAAGCGTGGCGACGTGTTCGTGGTCGGCACCGAAAGCGGCCGGGTCCGCGCGCTGGTCGACGACAAGGGCGCGCAGATCAAGGAAGCCGGCCCCTCGATGCCGGTCGAAGTGCTTGGCCTTGGCGGCGTGCCCAACGCCGGCGATCACCTGACCGTGGTCGAGAACGAGGCGCGGGCGCGCGAAGTCGCCTCGTATCGCCAGCAGCTGGCCACCGCCAAGCGCACCGCCACCGCGCCCGCCGACCTCGATGCGATGTTCGCCGGGCTGAAGAGCGACATGAAGGAATACGCGGTGGTGGTGAAGGCCGACGTGCAAGGGTCGGCCGAAGCGATCGTCACCGCACTGCACAACCTGTCGAACGACGAGATCACGCTGCGCGTGCTCAATTCGGGCGTCGGCGCGATCACCGAAAGCGACGTTACGCTGGCTTCGGCCAGCAAGGCGCCGATCATCGGCTTCAACGTGCGCCCGAACGCCAAGGCGCGCGAGCTGATCGAACGGCACAAAGTGGAGATGAAGTACTACGACGTCATCTACCAGCTGACCGACGAGATCGCCAAGGAGATGGCCGGCGTGCTCGGGCCGCTGCGGATCGAGAACGTGCTCGGCCGCGCCGAGGTCAAACAGGTGTTCCCGGCCGGCAAGCGCGACAAGGCGGCGGGCCTGCTGGTGCTCGAAGGCGTCATCCGCAAGGGCCTGTTCGCCCGTCTCACCCGCGACGATGTCATCGTCTCGGCCACCACGATCGCCTCGCTGCGCCGGTTCAAGGACGATGTCGACGAAGTGCGCGCCGGGCTCGAATGCGGCGTGGTGTTGGCCGACACCAACGACATCAAGGCGGGCGACAACCTCGAAGTGTTCGAGGTCGAGGAGCGCGAACGGGTGTTGTGATGTGTCCCACTCCCGCTTGCGGGAGGGGCTAGGGGTGGGCCAGTCGGCGGTGGCGGAATAGGCCCACCCCCGACCCCTCCCGCAAGCGGGAGGGGAGAATGCGCTACGTCGCCCTGCTTGGCAGCATCAATGTCGGTGGCAACCGGGTGAAGATGGCCGAGCTCAAAGCGGCGCTTGAGGCCGCCGGGTTCGCCAATGTCGCCACGGTGGTGGCGAGCGGTAACGTGCTTTTCGACCATGACCAGGCCGCCGATGCCGCGCTCGCGGCGCAGATCGCTGCAGTCGTAGAGGACCAATTCGACATCGAGACCTTCGCCTGTGTGCGCACGCAAGCCGAGCTCGCGGCGGCGATCGCGGAAAGCCCGTTCGCGGGGGTGGGCGAGGACAAGTTCGTCCACGTCCACTTCCTCACCGGCCAGCCGAGCGCGGCGTCGTTCGAAAAGCTCGCCGCCGATCACGCCGGGCGCGGGCGCGAGGAACTTGCGCCGGGCACGCGCTCGCTCCACATCCATTTCACCGACGGCGCCGGCCAATCGAAGCTGACGAGCGACTTCATCGCCCGCCGGCTCGGCTGTAAGGGCACCGCGCGCAACATCCGCTCGATAGCGCGGATTATCGAGGCAATGGATTGATGGCTCGCCCGCTTGGCAAAGACGATCGCTCGGTCCGCCTGCTCAAGGTGGGGGAGCGCGTGCGTCATGTCCTGGCCGAACTGCTCAGCCGCCAGCAGGTCCATGACGATACGCTGACCGCGCACAACATTTCGGTCACCGAAGTGCGGATGTCGCCCGATCTGCGCCAGGCGCGGGTCTATGTGAAGCCGCTGCTCGGCGCCGACGAGGCCGAGGTTCTGACCGCGCTCAAGCGCAACACCGCCTATCTCCAGCGCGAGGTTGCGCAGCGAGTGGGCCTCAAATTCGCGCCCAGGCTCAAGTTCACCGGCGACGACAGCTTCGACGAGGCGGCGCGGATAGAAAAGCTGCTGAGCGATCCCAAAGTCGCCCGCGACTTGGGCGAGCTGGGCGAGGATTGACGGTCAGCACCGGTTCAGCGACGCTGTGCCATCTGGCGTATCGAGGAGACATTTCATGCGCCTTGCCGCCACTGCTCTCGCCAGCCTCTTCCTTGCCGCCCCCGTTATCGCCGCTCCGCTCGCCGGCGTGGCCGACGAAGAGACGACGATCGTTCGCCCGGTGGTGCAGGCGCTGCCCGGCCATGGCGACGTGATCTTCGTGCGCGATGCCAGTGAACGCTGGTACCGGGTCCAGCTCAATCGCGGCTGCGGCGATCGGCTCGACCGGTTCTTCTCGGTCAGCTTCGACACCGATCGCGCCACCGGCGTGGTCGATCTGTTTTCACGCGTCCACTTCTCCGACGACAATCGCGTCTGCGGGGTGGCCAGCATCCGCCGCTCGGTCCCACCGCCGCAGGTCGACAGCCAGAGCCCGGTTACGCTCGACTGAACTCGGGGACGGCGCGCCGCGGGCGTCGTGACTCCGCGCCTGCCGCGTGGCTAAATGCCGCGCATGGCCAAGCTCTATTTCTACTACGCCAGCATGAACGCCGGCAAATCGACCAACCTGTTGCAAGCCAACTTCAACTACGGCGAGCGCGGGATGGAGACGATGCTGTGGACCGCAGCGCTCGATACGCGCACCGCGCAGCCGATCGCCAGCCGCATCGGCCTGGGGGCGGAGGCGAACCGGTTCGGCCCCGGCACCATGTTGTGGGACGCGGTCATGGCGCAGCACGGCAAAACACCGTTCGCCTGCGTGCTGATCGACGAGGCGCAGTTCCTCACCGCGACGCAAGTCTGGCAATGCGCGCGGCTGGCGGACGAGGGCAACATCCCGGTGCTATGCTATGGCCTCAGGACCGATTTTCGCGGCGACTTGTTTCCGGGCTCGGCGGTGCTGCTGGGCATTGCCGACAGCCTGATCGAATTGAAAGCGGTGTGCCATTGCGGCCGCAAGGCGACGATGAACTTGCGCACCGACGAAAATGGCGAGCCGGTGGCGCGCGGGGCGCAGACGCAGATCGGCGGCAATGACCAGTACCTGGCGCTGTGCCGCCGCCATTTTGCCGAGGCGCTCGCCCTCTATCGCTAGCGGGGCGGCATCCCTATCTGACGTTCATGGACGGAAACTGGCTTGTCGCTCTGGTGACGATCCCGGCCCTGGTGGTCGCGATCGTGTTTCACGAAGTTGCCCACGGGTGGACCGCGCTGGCGCTCGGCGATCCGACCGCCAAGGAGCAGCGGCGGCTGAGCCTCAATCCGCTGCGTCATGTCGATCCGTTCGGCACGGTGATCCTGCCCGGGCTGCTGTTTTTGTCGGGAGCCCCGGTGTTCGGCTGGGCCAAGCCGGTGCCGGTGATCAAGCAGCGCCTGCGCAACCCGCGCTTCGGGATGATGGCGGTGGCCGCGGCCGGTCCGGCGACCAATTTCTTGCTCGCCGCGCTGGGCGCGATTGCGCTCGGCCTGTTGGCCCGCTCCGGGGTGGAGCCGATGGGCCCCGCAGGGTTCGCCGTCGCTTCGCTGGTTTCGTTCATCGCCATCAACCTGTTCCTGGCGCTGTTCAATTTGCTTCCGATCCCGCCGTTCGATGGCAGCCACGTGATCGAAGGGCTGCTGCCGCGCCGCGCGGCGCAGGCGTACGAGCGGTTGCGGCCGCTCGGCTTTCCGCTGCTGATCCTGCTCCTGGTGGTCCTCCCATGGGCGTTCCCCGGCCTCGGTATCGTCGAGCGGGTCGTGCTGCCGCCATTCGAGTGGGCGCAGGGGCTCTACCTTGCACTGGCGCAGTGGATCGCCGGATAATTCATCCGGGTATATTGCAATTATATAATCCGGGTGATATTGGCGAACCCTCAAGGGAGGGTGGCATGGCGTTGACGGCATTTCTGAAAGGCGAAGTCTTGGCGCGCGGCGGTGAAGCCGATGTGCTGCCGGCGATGCGCGAGGCACAGCCGCTCGAGCGCAGCAGCGATCTCTTGGTGTTCGATGATGAAAGCGGCCGCCAGGTCGATCTCGACTTGCGCCCGCGGGCCCCGGCGCCCCGCGGGCGCGGCCGGCCGGCGCTAGGCGTCGCGGCGCGCGAGGTGACCTTGCTGCCGCGCCATTGGGATTGGCTCGCCGCGCAGCGCGGCGGCGCTTCGGCCACGCTGCGCCGGCTGGTCGAGGACGCCGCGCGCCAGGACCGCAGCGCCGCGGACCATCACGACGCCGCGTTCCGTTTCCTCAACGTCATGGCCGGCGACCTGCCGCACTTCGAAGACGCGGTGCGCGAACTCTACGCCGGCAATCCGGTCGGCTACGATCATTTCAGCTACACCTGGCCGCGCGACATCCGCGATCACGGCAGGAGGCTGGCATTTCCGGACTGACTCACCCTCACGGCTGGCTGGTGCTCGACAAGCCGCGCGGCCTCGGCTCGACCCAGGCGGTGAGCGCGGTCAAGCGCGCGCTGCGCCAGGCGGGCTACGGTAAGGTCAAAATCGGCCACGGCGGCACGCTCGATCCGCTCGCCGAAGGCGTGCTGCCGATCGCGCTGGGCGAGGCGACCAAGCTCGCCAGCCGCATGCTCGATGCCAGCAAGACCTATGCCTTCACCGTCGCGTTCGGTGAGGAGACCGATACGCTCGATGCCGAGGGCCGGGTCATCGCCACCAGCGAGCGCCGCCCGCCGTTGGCCGCCGTCGCGGCGATCCTGGCGCATTTCACCGGCGCGATCGAACAGGTCCCGCCGGCCTATTCCGCGCTCAAGGTCGATGGCCGGCGCGCCTACGACCGGGCGAGGGCGGGGGAGGCGGTGGAATTGGCGAGTCGGTTGGTGGTCATTCACGATCTCCAACTTTTTCGTCATTCCCGCGAACGCGGGAACCCAGTCGCGTCTGATCGCGCCGAGAGCCGACTGGGTCCCCGCGTTCGCGGGGATGACGAGATTTGGTCTTCGTTCGGCCAGACCGTGACCGGTCTCGATCCGGTTCTTCCCGAAGCCCCACTCGAACTCGCAGAAACCGTCACCCTCGTCGCCGAGGTCTCCAAAGGCACCTACATCCGCAGTCTCGCCCGCGACATCGCCCGTGCCCTTGGCACGGTCGGTCACGTTGCTTACCTAAGGCGCACCAAGGCCGGGCCGTTCCTCGAAAGTCAGGCGATTTCGCTGGACATTATCGGGCAAATCGGTAACGGCGCGCGCCTTGAAGACCACCTCCTGCCGCTGGAGGCGGGGCTGGACGGTATCCCGGCCCTTGCACTCAATCCGGACAGCGCGCGGGCGGCCCGTCAGGGCCGGGTCGTTTCCGGGTTGCCCCATCCCGATGGGCTCTACCTAGCCATGGCCGGCTCAACCCCGGTGGCGCTGATGGAACTGACGGGCGGCATGGCCAAGGTCGTGCGGGGCTTCAACCTCGATACCGCGGAGTAAGAAGCATGTCGGTTACCGCCGAAAAGAAACAGGAAATCATTACCGATAACGCCCAATCGAAGGGCGATACCGGGTCCCCCGAAGTCCAGGTTGCGATCCTCACCGAGCGCATCCGCAACCTGACCGAACACTTCAAGGGCCACCACAAGGACAACCATTCGCGCCGCGGCCTGTTGATGATGGTCAACAAGCGGCGCAGCCTGCTCGCCTACCTCAAGAAGAAGGATGTCGAGCGGTACAACAGCCTGATCCAGAAGCTGGGTCTGCGTAAGTAAGAGTTTCTCGGAAGGGCGGCTCCGGTCGCCCTTTCGTCTATCTGGCATCCTTCACAATTCGGTGGAGGGGCCGGGGGCCACAACCAGGCCCCGCACCGGACCGGGACGGAACCCCCGGCACCAAGGCCCCGCGCCGCAATCTGGCCGCGCGGACCACAAGGAAAACCAATGTTCGACACCAAAACCGTATCGATGGAGTGGGGCGGAAAGACCCTCACTCTGGAAACCGGCCGCATTGCCCGTCAGGCTGACGGCGCGGTCCTCGCCACTTATGGCGAAACCGTCGTTCTGTGCGCGGTCACCGCCGCCAAGGGCGTCAAGGAAGGGCAGGATTTCTTCCCGCTCACCGTCCACTATCAGGAAAAGTTCTTCGCCGCCGGGCGCATCCCGGGCGGCTTCTTCAAGCGCGAACGCGGCGCCACCGAAAAGGAAACGCTGGTCAGCCGCCTGATCGACCGCCCGGTGCGGCCGCTGTTCCCCGAAGGCTTCTACAACGAGATCAACGTCATTGCCCACGTGCTGAGCTATGACGGCGAGTGTGAGCCCGATATCCTGGCGCTGATCGCCGCTTCGGCCGCGCTGACGATTTCGGGCGTGCCGTTCATGGGCCCGATCGGCGGCTGCCGCGTCGGCTATGTCGATGGCGAATACACGCTCAATCCGAAGCAGGACAAGGCGCTCGAGGAAGGTCAGCTCGACCTGATCGTCGCCGCCACCGGCAATGCCGTGATGATGGTCGAATCCGAAGCCAAGGAGCTGTCGGAAGAAATCATGCTCGGCGCGGTGATGTTCGCGCATGACGAATGCAAGAAGGTCGTCAATCTGATTATCGACCTGGCCGAACAAGCCGCCAAGGAACCGTGGGACGTCAAGACCAGCGACAACACCGCGCTCAAGGCCCAGCTCAAGGATCTCGTCGGCCAGGAAATCGCCGCAGCCTACAAGCTGACCGACAAGTCGGCGCGTTCGAACGCGATCAACGCTGCCCGCGCCAAGGCCAAGGAAGCCTTCGCCGGCGAAGACGGCCAGACGCAGATGACCGCCGGCAAGGTGGTCAAGAAGCTCGAGGCCGAAATCGTGCGCGGCGCCATCCTCAAGGACGGCCAGCGTATCGACGGGCGGGCGACCGACCAGGTCCGCCCGATCGAAGCCAGCGTCCACCTGCTGCCGCGCGCGCACGGCTCGGCACTGTTCACCCGCGGCGAGACGCAGTCGATCTGCACCACCACGCTGGGGACCAAGGACTCAGAGCAGATGATCGACGGGCTCGAGGGCCTGAACTTCTCGCGCTTCATGCTGCACTACAACTTCCCGCCCTATTCGGTCGGCGAAGTGGGCCGTTTCGGCGCGCCGTCGCGGCGCGACACCGGCCATGGCAAGCTCGCCTGGCGCGCGCTCCATGCCGTGCTGCCGACGCACGACGAGTTCCCCTATACGATCCGCGTGGTCAGCGACATCACCGAGTCCAACGGCAGCTCGTCGATGGCCACGGTGTGCGGCGGATCGCTGGCGCTGATGGATGCCGGCGTGCCGATCAAGCGGCCGGTTTCGGGCATCGCCATGGGCCTGATCCTCGAAGGCGAGGACTTCACCGTCCTCAGCGACATCCTCGGTGACGAAGATCACCTCGGCGACATGGACTTCAAGGTCGCCGGCACCAGCGAAGGCATCACCTCGCTGCAGATGGACATCAAGGTCGCCGGGATCACCAAGGCGATCATGGAAAAGGCGCTCGACCAGGCCAAGGGCGGCCGCGCGCACATCCTGAACGAGATGACCAAGGCGCTCGGCACCAGCCGTACCGAACTCAGCGCCCACGCGCCGCGGATCGAGACGATCCAGATCGACAAGTCGAAGATCCGCGACATCATCGGCACCGGCGGCAAGGTGATCCGCGAAATCGTCGCCGAAACCGGCGCCAAGGTCGATATCGACGACGAAGGCGTGATCAAGATCAGCTCGTCCGACCTGACCCAGATCGAAGCCGCGCGAAAGTGGATCCTCGGCATCGTCGAGGAGCCTGAAATCGGCAAGATCTACGACGGCAAGGTCGTCACGATCGTCGATTTCGGCGCGTTCGTGAACTTCATGGGCGGCAAGGACGGCCTCGTCCACGTCAGCGAAATGAAGAACGAGCGGGTCGAACGCCCGACCGACGTCGTCACCGAAGGCCAGGAAGTGAAGGTCAAGGTGCTCGAGATCGACCAGCGCGGCAAGGTCCGCCTGTCGATGCGGGTCGTCGACCAGGAAACCGGCGCCGAGCTCGAGGACACCCGTCCGCCGCGCGAACCGCGCGAGCCGCGCGGTGATCGCGGTGATCGCGGCGACCGGGGCGATCGTCGCCCGGGTGGCGGCGGTGGTCGCGATCGCGGCCCGCGCCGTGACGGCGGCGGAGATCGCGGCCCGCGGGGGGACCGTGGTCCTCGCGACGATCGCGGCCCGCGCGAAGAGCGCGGCCCGCGTCCGGAGCGTGAAGAAGGCGCCGCGCCGAACCACATGCCGGCCTTTCTCAAGGACGACTAAGGTTCGCGGCGATTAAGC
>JANOAH010000208.1:0-2392 GCA_031411075.1 Erythrobacteraceae bacterium | reverse complement strand
CTTCATGCTGAACGGCAGCCGGCTGATGTCGCCGATCTTTTCCGCCGCCCTGGCCAGGCTGTAGTAGGCGAAGGTCTTGCCGCCGACCTGCATCGTGCTGCGGGTATCGAGCGAGTTCTTGCCGACCTGGGTCATGGGGCGTGTGGCCTTCTGCAAATGGGCTGGGCCAGCGTCGCGCCAGGCCGGATAGGCGCTGGCGATTGCGCGTTCGGGCGCGTTGCGTCAAGGGAGCCGGCGTGCAGGATTTCTTGACATGGCCTTAGGCTCTCCGGGCAAGCCGAACGAGCCGCTGGGGGCGCTATGGATGGCGCTGGCGCTGGTCCTGGCGGCGGTGCTGGGCGCGGCGGCGGGGCTGCTGTGGCACGCCAGCGGCTTTGCCGATGACGAGATCGAGACGGCGCCCTAAGCCGCGCTCTGTTCGGTCGGCCGGCGCGGCGCGGCGATCCAGCACGCGCCGACGATCAGCGCCACGCCGATCAGCAGCGCCGCGCCGACCGGCTCGGCGAACAGCATCCAGCCGAACAGCGAGGCCCACAGGAAGCCCGAATATTCGAGCGGAACCAGCGCCTGCGCTTCGGCGCGGGCATAGGACCAGGCCAGCAGCAGCGCGGCGCTGAGCGAGAGCAGCGCCGAGGCGCCGATCGCCGGCCAGGTCGCGGCTTGCGGCATCTCGAACCCGAACGGCGCCGCCAGCAGCAGCGCGACGGCGACCATGCCGACCTGGAACGCGGCCACTTCCACCGGCGGGCCAAGCTGCGCCTGCTGGCGCTGCAGCACCAGATTCCAGGCGTAGAGCGCCGAGGAGACAAAGATCGCCCCCGTGCCCCAACCGCTTTGGGTGCTCCAGCCTTCCCCTCGCGCTCGGCCGGCGAGGATCACCGCCACGCCGATGAGGCCGACCAGCGACGCCCCCACCGCGCGGCGCTGGACCCGTTCGCCGAGCAGGACCGCGGCGAGGTACAGCGCCAGCAGCGGCGCGACGAACGACAGCGCGATCCCTTCGGCCAGCGGCACCCGGGCAATGCCCCAGAAGAAGGTGAACGCCATCGCCGCCGCGACCACCCCGCGCAAGGCATGGACCTGCATGGCCGCATGCGGTGGCCAGCCGCGGCGCGTCGCCAGGTAGGCCGGAGCGATCAGCGCGACGCCGACGAGATTGCGCAGCAGCAGTGCGCTATAGGCCCCGGCGGCGATCGCCGCGCCTTTCATCAGCGCATCCATCAGCGAATAGAGCGCCACCGCTGCCAACGTCGCGGCGAAGGGCAGCAAGGGATGGTGGCGGGGCATGCGCCGGCTCTAGGCCAAGCAGCGAGGCACACAAACCGCACCGGGGCACGATTCAGCGCACAGACAGCCGCCCGGCTTGATACCGCCGGGCGAAACGGGCAAAATCCGCCCCATCGCTCACAGGCCACTCATGACCATGACGCTCCGCACCCTTCTTCTCACCGGCCTCGCCGGTGCGCTCGCGCTGCCGCTCGCGGCGCAGGAGATTCGTCCGCAACCGGTGCTCGATACCGACGCGGCCGAAGTTTCCGCCCAGCCGCGCGAGGCACTGACTCTGCCGCCCGCGCCGAGTTATCCGGACACGATGCAGTGGCCGGTTGATCGCGCGCAGCGGCTGCTCGAAGTGGTCCAGGCGATCGGCGCCGAAGGGCTCGATCCGGCCGATTACAAGCCCGCCGAGCTCGCCGCGGCGATCGCGCGCGGGCCGGGTGCCGATCTCGACACCGTCGCCAGCCAGGCCTTCACCTGGCTGGTCGAGGATGTACGCGACGGGCGCACCCCGATGGCCTCGCGGCGGCAGTGGTTCGTGGTCGATCCCGACGCCGATGCGCTGCCGACAGGGCGGCTGATGACCGAAGCGCTCGCCACCGGCGATGTGGCGGGCACGCTGGCGGCGATCCTGCCGACCCATCCCGATTACGCCGCGCTGCGCCAGGCACTCGCCGATACGCCCGCCTCGGCCGCCCCGCGTCGCGCCTTGATCCGCGCCAACATGGACCGCTGGCGGTGGCTGCAGCGCGACCTCGGCGGGCAGTACCTGCTGACCAACGTGCCCGAGTTCCAGCTGCGGCTGACGGTCAACAACGAGAACATCCGCACTTACCGCACGATCGTCGGTAATCCGCGCACGCCGACGCCGCAGCTCGCTGAGACGGTCGAGGGGGTGATCTTCAACCCGACCTGGACCGTGCCGCAGTCGATCGTGAAGGGCGAAGGGCTCGGCGCGCGAGTGCTCGGCAATCCGGCCTGGGCGCGCGCCAACGGCTACACCGCGACGCGCGGGGCCAACGGCTTTGTCAGCGTCGTGCAGGGCTCCGGCCCGGGCAATTCGCTCGGGCGGATGAAGCTCGACATGCCCAACCCGCACGCGATCTTCCTCCACGAC
>JANOAH010000207.1:0-3503 GCA_031411075.1 Erythrobacteraceae bacterium | reverse complement strand
ACGATCCACGTCCTGCCCGAAGACTTCCGCTGGCGCAGCGCGCAGCTCGACGCGATCATCGCCGACGCCGACGAGCTGGTGGTCGAGGCGACCGGCGAGGAGCTCGACGACGGCGAAGAGCTGATGGCCGGCGTGATCGAGACGATGGCCGCCCGTCCGCCGCTGACCAAGCGGCTTACGCCGGCTGCCCGCGCCAAATGGCTGGCGTTCGGGGCCTTGCTCGGCGTGCCGGCCGAAGCGATGAACCGCATGCCCCCGCAATTGATGCTGTTCGGCCTGCTCGGCGGCGGCGGCGAGGTGGATAGCGCCGAGATCGCCAACGGGGTCGAATCCGTGCTCGAGCAAGCGTTCGAGGACCAGAGCAAACCGGTCGGCTCGATCGAAAGCGCGGCTGGCGTGCTTCAGTCGCTGCTGGCGATCGACGATGCCAGCCTCATCGCCGATCTCGAGGCCGTGCTTGGCCGCTGGGACGGCAAGAGCCTGGCCTCGCTGGTCGCGCTCGGCGCCGGCAAGGCCCCGGCCGAGGCAGCGCCGCTGGCAATCGAGCACGCCTGGGCCAGGGGCGACGTGGTGGCGCTCGAAGACGATGCCTTTGGCCGCGGCAAGTTCGGCCGCACCGTCGGCCAGTTGCTGCTCGAAACGCGCAACCGCGCCTGGGCCGAATGGCTCGACCAGCGGCTCGACACGCCGGGGACCGTGCTGGTCGCGGTCGGCGCGGCGCATTTCGGCGGCGAGCGGTCGGTGCGCGCGCTGTTGGCCGAGCGCGGCCTTGAGGCCACACGGCTAGACTGAACGGTGCGATATCCCGTGAGCTTCTAGCGCCGAATCGAACGACACCTTACATGGGCGATGAGTCGCTCCGGGGTCCGTCCGCTCACCATGTTCACGCGCCTGCCCGCCTTGCTTGCCGCTGCCGCGCTTGGCCTGTCGGGCTGCGCCACCATGGGCACGCCGCCGCGCGGCGCGGTGGCGGGACCGGCGCTGTGGCGCGTGGCCGATCGCGACACCACGATCTACTTGTTCGGCACCGTCCATGCGCTGCCCAAGGACAAGCCGTGGTTCGACGACCGCATCGCGCGGGCCTTCGCTGCCTCGGGCGAACTGGTCACCGAAATCGACATCGCCGACGTCGGACGCAGCCAGGGCTTGTTACAAGCCGCCGGCCTGTTGCCCGAAGGCGAGACGCTACGCGGCCTGATGAGCGCGGCCGACCGCCAGCAGTACGAAGCCGCGCTGATTGGCCTGGGCTTGCCAGTCGAGGCGTTCGACCGCGCCGAACCTTGGCTGGCGGCGATGACGATGACGCTGCTGCCGGTGCTGCGCGCCGGCTATGACACGCAGAGCGGGGTCGAGGTTGCGCTGGGCGGCCGGGCAGAGGGCAAGACGCGCGCCTCGCTCGAGACGGTGGAACAGCAGGTCGAACTGTTCGACGGCATGCCGCGCGCGGCGCAGCTGGCGTTCCTCGCCAAGACGGTCGAGGAACTGCCCAAGGCCACCGCCACGCTCGATGCGATGGTCGCCGAATGGAGCGTCGGCGATGCCGACCAACTCGCCGCGCTGATGAACGCCGAATTGACCGATGCGGTGCTGCGCGACCGGCTGCTGACCAGCCGCAACGCCAACTGGGCCGGCTGGATCAAGGATCGGCTGGCGCGCCCGGGCACGGTGTTCATCGCGGTCGGTGCCGGGCATCTTGCCGGCGCGGGCAGCGTGCAGGATCAGCTGCGCCGGCGCGGGCTGCGGGTGAAGCGGATATGGCGATGATCCGCAAGTTGCTCGCGGCTAGCGGCGCGCTCTTGCTCGCTGCGTGCGGCGGATCGGCCCCCGAAGTTCCGGCGCCCTCCCCGGCGCTGTGGGAAGTGACCGACGCGGCCGGCCACAAGGGCTGGCTGTTCGGCACCGTCCATGCCCTCCCCGATGGCCTCGCCTGGCAGACCCCGCGGCTGCTGCAGACCTTCGACGCGGCCGAGGTCATGGTGGTCGAGGTGTCCGATCTGGGCTCGACCCAGCTCGCCCAGCAGGCGTTTTCGGCGCTGGCGGCGACCCCGGGCCAGCCGCCGCTGCTCAGCCGCGTGCCGGCCGCCGATCGCCCCGCACTCGCCGCGCTGCTCGAACGCGCGGGGATGAACGAAGCGCAGTTCGCCAACACCGAAACCTGGGCCGCGGCGCTGCAGCTGGCTAATGTCGGGCGCGCCGGCGAAGTCGAGAACGGGGTCGACCGGGCGCTGCTGGCGCGCGGCACGCAAGTCATGGCACTCGAAGGCTTTGCCGAGCAGTTCGCCATTTTCGATGCGCTGGCCGAGGACGACCAGCGCGTGCTGCTCGCCGCCACCGCCACCGATGACGACCCGGCCGAAGAGCGCGCGATGGCGCTGGCCTGGGCGCGCGGCGACCAGCAGGCCCTGGCGCGCGAGATCGACACCGGCTTCCTGACCGATCCCGAACTGCGCGAGGCGCTGCTGGTGCGCCGCAACAAGGCCTGGGTCGAGGACATCGCCCCGCTGTTCGCGCGCGACCTCAAGCCGCTGGTGGCGGTCGGCGCCGGGCACCTGATCGGCCCCGAAGGCGTGCCCGCGTTGCTCGAAGCGCAGGGGTTCACCGTCAAGCGCATCCAGTAGGCCAAGCATGCTTGCACCCCCGTCCCTTTTCGCTTAGGGGCGCGCCCTTCCCGTCATGGTCATCCCTGGAGGCGTGGCGGAGAAGCATGACTTACGCATTCGAAAGGCTTTGAGATGAGCGATGCTCTGACCCTGCCGGCCGAGCTGCGCGACCGGGCTGGCAAGGGAGCCTCCCGGGCATTGCGTCGCGAAGGCCGTGTCCCCGCCGTGATCTACGGCGACAAGGACGGACCGACCCCGATTCATGTCGAGGAGCGTGCGCTGATGCGCCAGCTCGGCACCGGGCACTTCATGAACTCGATCGTGATGGTCGAAGTCGGCGGCAAGCCGGTGCGCACGATCCCCAAGGACGTGGCGCTGCACCCGGTGACCGACCGCCCGATCCACGTCGATTTCCTGCGCCTTTCCAAGGACGCCAAGATCCAGGTCGCTGTGCCGGTAGTGTTCAGCAACGAAGACGCCAGCCCCGGCCTCAAGAAGGGCGGCGTGCTCAACATCGTGCGCCACGACCTCGAACTGGTGTGCGAATCCGACAAGATCCCCGACGAGATCGTGCTCGACGTCACCGGCCTCGACATCGGCGATTCGATCCACATCAGCCACGTCACCCTGCCGGCCGGCGCGGAAAGCGCGATCACCGATCGCGACTTCACCATCGCCACGATCGTCGCGCCTTCGGCGCTGAGGTCCGAACCGGGCGAAGACGGCGACGTGGCGGCGGGCGATGTCCCGACCGCGGGCGATGAAGCTGACACCGAGGAAGAGGCCGGCGAAGAAGCGGCCGAAGGCTGATCTACTTAAGCCCCTCCTGCTTGCGGGAGGGGTTTGGGGTGGGCCTGTGGGTGGGCTCGATGGCTTACACTGGCCCACCCCCGGCCCCTCCCG
>JANOAH010000206.1:0-6193 GCA_031411075.1 Erythrobacteraceae bacterium | reverse complement strand
GCTCCTGGCGATTATGCGGTCGTGGCGGAACTGGTAGACGCGCAACGTTGAGGTCGTTGTGGGCGAAAGCCCGTGGAAGTTCGAGTCTTCTCGACCGCACCAATCATCCCGATAGCGACGGCTCTAGACAGTCTCGCGCTGGGCCTCGAGCCAGGCCTGGAACATCAGCACGTTCCACAGCGGCTGCTGGCGGTCGCTGTGGCCGGACAAGTGCGCCTGCCAGGCGGCGCGGATCGGGGCGGGGTGGAAGAAACCTTCCTGTCGCAACCGCCGTTCGTCGAGCAGCGCTTCGGCCCAATCGCGCAAGGGTCCGCGCAGCCAGGCATCGATCGGCACGTTGAAGCCCATCTTGGGCCGATCGACCAGCGTGCGCGGGACGTGGCGATAGAGCACCTGCCGCAGCGCCCATTTGCTTGGCCCCCCGCGCAGTTTCAGTGCCATCGGCAGCCGCCAGGCGAATTCGATCACCCGGTGATCGAGCAGGGGCACGCGGGTTTCGAGCGATACGGCCATCGCCGCGCGATCGACTTTGGTGAGGATGTCGTCGGGGAGGTAGCTAAGGAAATCGAGCGCCATCGTCTGCTCGGCCGGGTTCAGCGCGGCCAGCGCCGGCGCGGCGGCGGTAACCAGCGTTGGCGGCTCGTGCCCGTCGATCACTACTGCGGCCGGTTCGTGCCAGGCGGACAGGAAGGCCCGGTAGAAATCGCCCGGCGTTCCGCTGGCGACCAGCCGGGCCAGCTTGTGCAGCTTGTCCCCCGGCCGGCGCGCGCCCGGCGCAAGGCGGTTCCACTGCTGCGCCGAAAGTGCGGTCAGCCCGCGCGCGGCCACCACGCGCAGCGGCGCCGGCACCGCCGAGGCCCGCCGCCACCACCCTTGCGCCATCGCATGGCGCGGATAGCCGCCGAACAGCTCGTCGCCGCCATCGCCCGACAGCGAAACGGTGACATGCCGGCGGGCCAGTTGCGAGACCAGCAACGTCGGGATCTGCGAAGCGTCGGCAAACGGCTCGTCATAGATCGCCGGCAGCCGCGGGATCACCGCCTGCGCCTCGCGCGGGCTGACGTAGAGTTCGGTGTGCGCGGTGCCGAGGTGCGCGGCGACGGCCTTGGCGTGATCGGCCTCATTGTAGCCGGCTTCCTCGAACCCGATCGAAAAGGTCCGCACCGGCTGGGTGGACTGCGCTTGCATCAGCGCCACGACGGTCGACGAATCGATTCCGCCCGACAGGAATGCGCCAAGCGGAACGTCGGCCATCAGCTGCCCGCCGACCGCCTCGCGCAGCAGCGCTTCGAGCGTGTCGACCGCCTCCTCGACAGTGCCCGCAAACGGGTCCGCGGCCCCGGCCTTGGCCACCTCGGCGAACGACCAGTAGAGCTCGATCACCGGTTCGCGGCGGTCCAGCGATACCGTCAGCAGCGCGCCGGGCGGGACCTGAGCGAGGCCGCGATAGATCGAGCGACCGCCCGGCACGCAGCTGTAGCGCAGGTAGAGCGTCAGCGTGTCGCGATCGACATCGCCGCCGAACGCGGGGTGCGGACGCAGCGCCTTCAATTCGGAGCCGAACAGGAACGCCGCCCCGGCGCCTTCGCCCTGCCAGCCGTAATAGAGCGGCTTTTCGCCGGCGCGATCACGGGCCAGCGTCAGCTCGCGCCGCTCCCGGTCCCACAGCGCCAGCGCGAACATGCCGACCGAGCGCACCAGCGCCTGGCGCAGCCCCCAGGTCTCGATCGCCGCGAGCAGCGTTTCGGTGTCCGAATGGCCGCGCCACTCGAACCGCGCCCCGGCGGCGGACAGTTCCTCGCGGATCGCGAGGTGGTTGTAGATTTCACCGTTGTACACCAGCACGAAGCGCCCGCCGGCAGACGCCATCGGCTGGTTCCCGGCGGGCGACAGGTCGACGATGGCGAGCCGGTTGTGGCCGAGCGCGATCCCCGCGGCGGGATCGGTCCAGACTTGCGCGTGATCGGGGCCGCGGTGGCGGATGCAGGCCGCCATCGCCGTGACCAGCGCGTCTGCACCTTCGGCCCACGGGCCGGCGCTACCCAGAAATCCGACCAAGCCGCACATTGCCCCGGCCTTACGGGGTCATGCGAAGACGCGCCAGCGGCCGCGCTCGGCCAGCACGGCGTGGGCGCAGTTGTGGCCCGGCGCACCGGTCACGCCGCCGCCGGGATGCGTGCCCGCGCCGCACATCCACAGCCCGGCGATCGGCCCGCGATAGTCGCCATGGCCGAGCACCGGGCGCGCCGCCCACAGCTGGTCGAGCGTCATGCGGCCGTGAAAGATGTCGCCGCCGGCGAGGCCGAACAGGCGTTCGAGCCCCTTCGGGCTGAGCACCTGGCGGCCGAGGATCGAGGCGCGGAAGCCTGGCGCGTGGGCCTCGACCGTATCGATGATCGCGTCGGCCGCCGCGTCCTCCTCGTCGTCCCAGTCGCGCCCGTCGGGCAGCTCGGGCGCGAACTGCTGGCAGAACAGGCTGGCGACATGCCGGCCGGGCGGGGCAAGCGTGTCGTCGACCATGCTCGGGATCAGCATCTCGACAATCGGCGCCTTCGACCAGCCGAACCGCTTCGCATCGAGAAAAGCACGATCCATGTACCCCAGCGTCGGGGCGATCACGATGCCGGCCTGATGGTGCTCGCCGGGTTCGGGCAGGCACGTGAAGCGTGGCAGTTCACTCAACGCGACGTTCATGCGAAACGTCCCCGAGCCGACCTTGAAGCCGCGCATCCGGCGGCGGAAATCCTCGGGCAAATGGGCCGCCGCGATCATCCGGTCATAAAGCAGCTTGGGCCCGACATTGGCGATCACCCGCGCAGCGGCGATCTCCGCGCCGCCTTCGAGGCGCACGCCCGCCACCTTGCCGCCATCGACCAGAACCCGCTCGACCGGCGCCTCGAGGCTTATCTCGACCCCCAGCTCGTGGCACGCCTCGGCCATCGCCTGTGTGATCGCGCCCATCCCGCCGACCACGTGGCCCCAGGCGCCCGTCTTCCCATTCACTTCGCCGAACACGTGGTGCAGCAGGACGTAGGCCGACCCGGGCGTGTCGGGCGAAGCGTAGTTCCCGACCACCGCGTCGAAGCCGAACGCCGCCTTGACCGCCTCGCTTTCGAACCACTGGTCGAGGAACGCCGAGGCGGACTTGGTGAACAGGTCGAGCACGTCGCGCTTGGCGGCAAGCGGCAGCCGCGCCACCCCGCGCCCCTGCAACGCCGCCTCGACCAGCGCACGCCAGCCGCCGCCGACATGAGGCGGGGCTTTGAGGGCGAGATCGCGCAGCACTTGCGCCACGCGCTCGAGCGCCGCGTAATAAGCCGGCAGCGCCGCCGCGTCGGCTTTGGAAAACCGGGCGAACTCCGCCTGGGTGCGTTCGAGCCCTCCGCCGACCTTGAGGTAGCCGCCATTGGGCTGGGGAAGGAAATTGGCGATCGGCCGCTCGATCACGCGATAGCCGCGTGCGGGCAGGCGCATGTCGGCGATCACCTTGGGCTGGAGCAGGCTGACGGTGTAGCACGCCACCGAATTGCGGAAGCCGGGGTGGAATGCCTCGGTCACTGCCGCGCCGCCGACCACGCCGCGCCGCTCGAGCACGCGGACCTTGAGCCCGGCGCGGGCGAGGTAGAACGCGCAGACCAGGCCGTTGTGGCCCGCGCCGATGATCACCGCGTCGTAAGCCCCGCCCTGCGCCATGCGCGCGGCCCTATCACGCCGCTGGGCACTGGCCAAACCGCGTCCCGCGCGGCAAGAAGCGCGGCACACGGGCAGGAGACGGGCGGATGATCGACGGGGCAGCGGCACAACAGCGGTACAGCAGCGGGGCGGTGCTGCTGCACTGGGTGATCGCGCTGGCGCTGGCGTTCCAGATCGCGCTGGGCTTCGCGATGCCCAAGAACGAGAGCGGCTTCGCGCTGTTCCAGCTGCACAAGTCGGTCGGCATCACCATCTTGCTGCTCAGCCTCGCCCGCCTCGCCTGGCGGCTGACGCACCGCCCGCCGCCCGCTGTCGAAGGCGGCTTCACCGGCTTCCTCGCCAAATCAGTTCACGTGCTGCTCTACGTCTTCATGATCGGCGCGCCGCTGACCGGCTGGGCTATAGTCTCGACCTCGCCGATTTCGGTGCCGACGATGTTCTGGGGCGTGATCCCCTGGCCGCACCTGCCGCTGCCCAAGTCGCTCAACGATATGTTCGCCGAGACGCACGAGATCCTCGCCGCGGTCGCGCTGGCGCTGATCGCGCTGCACGTGATCGGCGCGCTCAGGCACCAGTTCCTGCTCAAGGACGGATTGCTCAAGCGGATGGGCCCGGGCGGATCGGCGCTGGCGGCGGGGTTGCTGGGGCTGGCGGTGCTGGCGGTCTACTTCGCTACCGGAATGAAGATTTCGAGCGATGTCGTGGCGAACGGCGGCTACGACCCCCAGCCCGCACCGGCCGAAGCCGAGGGGCGTGTGCCGCTCGCCGCCCCCAGCGCGACGCCGACACCTGAGGCCGAGGCAACCGACGCCGCCGAAGAGGACGAGGAAGAGGTCGCCGCCGGTCCGCCGCCGGTATGGTCGATCCAGCGCGGCGGCCGGCTCGGTTTCACCGTCAGTGGCGGCGACACCACCTATCGCGGCAGCTTCTCCGACTGGAACGGGGCGATCACCTTCGATCCCGACGCGCCCGAAAGCGCGAACTTGCGGATCACCGTCCGCCTCGCCAGCGCCAGCTTGGGCGACGCAACAATGGACGAAACGCTGCAGGGCGGCGAATTCTTCAACAGCTCGGGCAGCCCGAGCGCGACCTGGCGCTCGACCTCGGTTCGCCGAACCGGGCCGGGCCGCTACAGCGCCAACGGCACGCTGACGCTGAAAGGGGCGAGCAAGCCGCAGACTATAAACTTCACGCTCTCAGGCGAAGGCCTGCGCCGTCACGTCGAAGGCAGCGCCAGCATCGACCGAGGCGCGTTCGGCATCGGCACCGGCGAAGCAGCGGCAGGCCTGGCGCCGAGCGTGGCGCTCAGCTTTGCGTTCGACGCAACCGGGCGGCCGCCTTAGGGCGGCGACTGCGAACATCCTTCGACAAGCTCAGGATGAGCGGGAGGGGGTCAACGGGCCAGGCAATCTTGCTCCCTACCCACCCCCGCTCGTGCTGAGCCTGTCGAAGCACGCTGGCGCGACGCCCGCGTCATTCGCCCTGGCGGTTCTTGGCCAACGCGCGGACTAGCTCCCAATCCCCCGCGATCAGAGCTTCCTTTTTCGCCTGGCTCCAACCCTTGAGCTTGCGCTCGACCGCAAAGACCTCGTCGCGGGTTAGGAAGCGGTCGCTCCACACCAATTCCAAGGGTCTGCGCTTCGCCGTGTACCCGCCCAGCGACCCCGTCTGATGCTGCGCCATCCTGAGATCGATGTCGTCGGTGTGGCCAGCGTAGTACGAGCCATCGCTGCAGCGCAGGAGGTAGGCGTAGAAGTCCATCGAGCTAGCGTTGCGCGACATGCTTCGACAGGCTCAGCATGAGCGGATGTGGGGAAGCAATTCCAACACCCACTCCTCTCGTCCTGAGCCTGTCGAAGGACGCGGTACAACAATCTAATCCAGCGCCACCGACACTGCCTTCAGCTCGGTATAGGCCTCGATCCCGGCCTTGCCGTTCTCACGGCCCCAGCCGCTGGCCTTGTAGCCGCCGAGCGGAAGCGCCGGGTCGACCCCGCCCGCGCCGTTGATGCGAACCGAGCCTGAGCGCAGACGCCGGGCGAGGCGGTGGGCCATGCCGATGTCCCTGGTCCAAATCGTGGCGTTGAGGCCGTATTCGGTCTCGTTGCCCATAGCGGCGAGGCGGTCGGCATCATCCTCGGAGGTGAAGCGGTGGGCGCACAGCACCGGCCCGAAAATCTCCTCGGCGCGGACTTTCATGCTCGCTTCGGTATCGACCAGCACAGTCGGTTCGACAAACCATCCCGGCCCATCCTTGCGGCCGCCGCCAACCATAACGGTTGCCCCTTCGCTGCGACCGCTGTCGATGTAGCCGGTTACGCGGTCGAGCTGCTGTTCGCTGACCAGCGGGCCAATCATGGTTTCGGGGTCGAGCGTGTGGCCGACGCGCAGCATTTTCGCCATGCCGGCGATGCCTTCGAGCACCTGGTCGGCCACTTCCTCAGCCACGAACAGGCGGCTGCCCGCGGCGCAGACCTGCCCGGCGTTGAAGAAGATGCCC
>JANOAH010000205.1:0-2754 GCA_031411075.1 Erythrobacteraceae bacterium | reverse complement strand
GGCAATTCCCGCCGGCCAATTCCCCAGCGCCTTGTCGCGCCAGGCATGCCAGGCGAGAAACGCGATATGCGACGGCCGGTGGCCGAAGCGGACGACGTGATGCAGGAAGAAGTCGTTGAGCTCGTACGGCCCGATCTTGGCTTCGGTCGACTGGACTTCGCCGTCCGCGCCGATCGGCACCAGCTCTGGGCTGATCTCCTGGCCGAGGATCGCTTCGAGCACTGCGTCCGTTTCGGGATCGAACTGATCGGTGCGGGTGGCCCAGCGGATCAGGTACTGGATCAGCGTCTTGGGCACGCCCGAATTGACGTTGTAATGGCTCATCTGGTCGCCGACGCCATAGGTGCTCCACCCCAGCGCCACTTCGGACAAGTCACCGGTGCCGAGCACGAACCCGCCGTGCTGGCCGGCGAGGCGGAACAGGTAATCGGTCCTCAGGCCCGCCTGGACGTTCTCGAAGGTCACGTCGTGCACCGGCTCGCCGCGCGCAAACGCGTGACCGATATTTTCGAGCATCGTGGTCGCGGTCGGTCGGATATCGATTTCCTCGGCGGTGACGCCGAGCGCGCGCATCAGTTTCCAGGCGTTGCTCTTGGTCCCGGCCGAGGTGCCGAAACCGGGCAGGGTGTAACCGCGGATCATGGTGCGCGGCAGGCCGAGGCGGTCGCAGACCTTGGCCGCGACGATCAGCGCGTGAGTCGAATCGAGCCCGCCCGACACGCCGATAACCATCGTCTTGGCGCCGGTCGCGGTCAGCCGGCGCATCAGCCCGTCGACCTGGATGTTGAACGCCTCGAAGCAATCGGCATCGAGCTTGTCCGGCCGGTTGGGAACGAACGGGAAGCGGCGCAGCGGGCGGATCAAACCGATGTCGCCGCTGGCCGGGCGGTGATCGAAGGAGATCGTGCGATAGACGTCCTCGGGCCGTCCGGCGGCTTCGGCGGCGTCGTTGAAGGTCGGCAGGCGCTCACGGTCCCCCAGGATACGGGCGGTGTCGATGTCGGCGATGGCGAGTTCGGGCCGCAACTCGAACCGCGCGCCTTCGGCGAGCAGGTCGCCGAGTTCGTAGATCATGCCGTGGCCGTCCCAGGCGAGATCGGTGGTGCTCTCGCCATGGCCCGAGGCTGAATAGAGATAGGCGCTGGCGGTGCGCGCCGATTGCGCGCGGCACAGCAAGTGGCGGTCGTCGGCCTTGCCGATGACGATGTTGGAGGCGGAAAGGTTCGCCAGGATCGTCGCCCCGGCGAGCGCCGCGGTGGTGCTGGGCGGATTGGGCGCCCAGAAATCCTCGCAAATCTCGATGCCGAGGCGGAAGCCGGGAATGCGGCTGGACTGGAAGATGAGGTCGACGCCGAACGGGACTTCGACATCGCCAATGCGGATGTACTGCCCGGCCACGTTCATCCCGCTGGCGAACCAGCGCTTCTCGTAGAACTCGCGGTAATTGGGCAGGTAGCTCTTGGGCACCGCGCCGATGATCTCGCCATCGGTGATGACGATGGCGCAGTTGTAGAGCCGGCTGTTGTGCCTGAGCGGCGCGCCGATCAGGAGGACCGGCGAAAGGCCCCGGCTGGCCGCCGCGATGGCGCCCACCGCGCGCTCGCAGGCGTCGAGCAGCGCGGACTGCATCAGTAAATCGTCGATCGCGTAGGCGCTGACGCACAGTTCGGGATAGACCACCAGATCGACATGCGCGGCGTGGGCGCGCCTGGCTTCGGCGATGATCCCGTCGCGATTGTAGGATACATCGGCCGGGCGCACTTGCGGCGTGCTGGTCGCGGCGCGGACGAAGCCGTGGGTGTGGAGCGCGAAGAACCGATGCCCGCGAGCGCCGCGCGCATCGCTGCCGGCGTCCGGCCCTGCGGCGGGCAGCAGCCAGTCCTCCGGCCGGCAAATCCCCAGTTCCGCCAACCGCTTCTGCGCCGCCGCGCGCGGAACTTTGCCCTTGGCTTCCCAGCCGTAAACGGTGCGGCTCGGCCACGCTTTGGGCGCGCCGTAGCGTTCGCCGAACTCCGCTGCCGAGAGCGGCGGCTGCTGCGCCTCGCGCCACGCGCGAATCTTCTCACCGGCTCTGTGCATGGTCCGATCGTATCCCTAAGGGATACCCAGCGCAATCCTCCGCGTACCGGGGAGGGGACCACCCGCAGGGTGGTGGAGGGGCACGTCGGGCAGGCGCGACTCCAGTTCGGCGTGCCCCTCCACCATGCTTCGCATGGTCCCCCTCCCCGTACCGGGGAGGAACCCTACTCCGCCGCGATCGCCTCGTAGCCGATCGGCAGCTGCGCCTTTACGGTCGCTTTGCTCAGATCGAGTCCATAGAGTTTGGCCGCGTTCCCGCCGACCAGCCCGCGCACCACTTCGGGGTCCATGTGGCCCATGGTGCGCCCGATCGTCTCGACCGACTTGGGCCAGATCGAATCGGGATGCGGATAGTCGCTTGCCCACAGCATGTTTTCCGGGCCCCAGAACTCGGTCAGCCGCATCGCGGTGGGGCTTTGCTGGAAGGTGCCGTAGACCTGGCGGCGGAAGATCTCGCTTGGCTTCAACTTATGCGGGATACCGCCCTTGTCGGTCCAGTAATCGGCGCATTCCCACAACCGGTGGTGGCGATAGTCGAGCTCCTCGACCACCCACGGCACCCAGCCGATGCCAGATTCGGCGATTACCAGCTTGAGGCCTGGGTGCCGCTCGAGGATGCCCCAGGCGAACAGGTCGACGAACGGGTCGAGGAATTGTTCGATGAACATCTTGGCG
>JANOAH010000204.1:0-7505 GCA_031411075.1 Erythrobacteraceae bacterium | reverse complement strand
GAAATCATGAAGACGCTACCCTTGTTGCGCCAGGCGGTGCGGCCCTTGTCGTCGGTCCCGCCTTCCTTCTCGAACATGGCATTGTAGAAGCTGCGGCTGCGATCGAGGTCGTTCGCCCCGACCATGATGTGGCTGAACATTCTTCTCTCTCCCTCTTAATAGACGACCACGCTGCGGATGCTTTCCCCGGCGTGCATCAAATCGAAGCCTTGGTTGATATCCTCGAGCTTGAGAACATGCGTGATCATCGGGTCGATCGCGATCTTCCCGTCCATGTACATGTCGACGATGCCCGGAACGCCGCTGCGGCCCTTTACCCCGCCGAACGCGGTGCCGCGCCAGTTGCGGCCGGTGACCAGCTGGAACGGGCGGGTGGCGATCTCCTTGCCCGCTTCGGCCACGCCGATGATGATCGAGGTGCCCCAGCCGCGGTGGCAGCATTCGAGCGCGGTGCGCATGACTTCGGTGTTGCCGGTGGCATCGAAGCTGTAATCGGCGCCGCCATCGGTCAATTCGACGATTTTGGCGACGATTGCGTCGCGATTCATCGCTTTGGTGTTGACGAAATCCGTCATCCCGAACTGGCGGCCCCAGGCCTCGCGATCGGGGTTGATGTCGATGCCGACGATCCTGTTGGCCCCCGCCAGCTTCGCGCCCTGGATCACGTTAAGCCCGATCCCGCCGAGGCCGAACACCACCACGTTGTCGCCCGGCTGGACCTTGGCCGTATTCATCACCGCGCCCACCCCGGTCGTCACCCCGCAGCCGATGTAGCAGCTGGTCTTGAACGGCGCGTCCTGGCGAATTTTCGCCACCGCGATCTCGGGCAGCACGGTGAAGTTCGAGAACGTCGAACAGCCCATGTAGTGGAAGATCGCCTCGCCCTTGTAGGAAAACCGGCTGGTCCCGTCGGGCATCACGCCCTTGCCCTGCGTGGCGCGGATCGCGGTGCACAGGTTGGTCTTGCGGCTGAGGCACGATTTACACTGGCCGCACTCGGGGGTGTAGAGCGGGATCACATGGTCGCCCGGCACCACGCTGGTGACGCCCGCGCCGACTTCGCGCACGATCCCGGCGCCCTCGTGCCCGAGGACCGACGGGAACAGCCCCTCGGAGTCGAGCCCGTCGAGCGTGTAGGCGTCGGTATGGCAGATGCCGGTGGCCATGATCTCGACCAGCACTTCACCGGCCTTCGGCCCCTCGAGATCGAGCTCGACGATCTCGAGGGGTTGCTTGGCCGCAAAGGCGACCGCGGCGCGGGTCTTCATCGCGCGGTTTCCGTCAGGCGGCCGCGCGTTCCGCCGCGGCGGCTTCGGCCATCATCGTGGCGTCGCCTTCGCGCTCGGGCAGCATCAGGAACAGCAGCAGCGACACGAGCGAGCCCAGCGCCATGATGATCGACACCGTCAGTAGCTGATCGTTGCCGAGCAGGCCGAACAGCGCCCCGGCAATCAGCGGGCTGCCCGCCGCGCCGAGCCGGCCGATGCCGAGCACGAACCCGGTGCCGGTGGCCCGGGCATAGGCCGGGAAGCCGCGCGCGAACGCCGCGTAATACCCGCTGATCGCGGCATTGGTGAAGAACCCGGTGATGATCGTCGCCCACTGCCAGCCATCGAGCGTGTCGCGGCCCATCCCGAAGCTCGCCACCGCCACCGAACCGATCAGCAGCATCAGCGCGGTCGGCCACTTGATGCCGAGCCGCGCCATCACGAAGCCGAACAAGGCGCTGCCGAAGAACCCGCCGACATTGGCGTAGGTGAGCACCGTGGCGGCTTCCTGAGGCGGATAGCCCGGGGGGTAATCGGACACGATCTGCACCGCGAACTTGAGGATGTAATAGAACGTGATGGTGTGGAACATGTACCCGAAGGCCAGCAGCAGCGTAACCGGGCGCAGCTGCGGGTTCGACAGGATGTCGGTGACGCGGGGCTTGGTCGCGCCGCTATCGGCCAGCGGCAGCTCGCCGATCGCCGGCTTGCCGAACGCCGCCAGCGTGCGGTTGACGCCGGCGAGGTTGCGCTTGGTCGCCTGATAGGCGGCGGTTTCGGGCACCAGCAGCAGGATCACCGGGATCAGCACCGCGGTCACCACCGCGCCGAACAGGAACACCGCGTGCCAGCTGTAATTGGGCAGCAGCCATTCCGACGCGGCGATCCCGCCGATGATCGCGCCGAGCGGATAGCCAGCGACATAGATCGCGATCGAAGCGGCGCGCCAGCGGCTGCTGGTGCTTTCGGCGACCACCGCGTTGGTCGTGGTCAGCATCCCGCCGATGCCGATGCCGGTGAGGAAGCGGAACGCCACCATCGGCGTCACCGCGCCGGCGGTGCTGGCCAGGTACATGCCCAGCGCCATCAGCACGAGGCAGAACACCATGGTGTATTTGCGGCCATACTTGTCGGCCGCGCCGCCCAGGATGACCGAGCCGAAGCCCATGCCGACCAGCTCGGCCGACAGCACGACCCCCAAGGCGGGCCGGGCAATACCCCAGTCGGCGGTGATGCCGGGCGCGGCAAACGCGCTCGACAGCACGTCGAACCCGTCGAGCGCGTTGAGCAGGACCATCAGAATGACGACGACCCATTGCCGCGCGCTCATCCCCGTGTCGTCGATCACCCGGATCGGGTTGGTGCCTTCAGCAGCTCCGGCCATGTTTTGGTCCTCTCTCCCAGTCGCGCTTCAATCGTGGATTCGCGCCAGCATTTCCACCAGTTTCTTGACTTCGTCCGGTCTGAAGCGGGCCTTGAGCCAGGCTTCGTGCTGGGCGACGGCGCGCTTGGCCTCGGCCAGCGCCTCGCGCCCCGCCGGGGTGACATGCAGCGCCTGCTTGCGCCCGTCGCTGGCCGAACGCTCGCGCAGCAGATAGCCGCGTTCCTGCAACCGGTTGACGATGGTCATCGTGGTCGCCCGGTCCATCCTCAGGCGCTGGCCGAGCGCGATCTGCGACAAACCCGGGTGATCGGCCACCAGCCACAGCGCCGAAACCTGCTTTTGCGTCAGGTCGAGCTCGGCGAAGGTCTCGCTGAAATGGCGATAGACCGTGCCATGGGCCAGCCGGATGTGAAAGCCGAGGATATCCTCGAGCCCACCCAGCGCGGCCGCCTCATCCTCGATCAGCTCCGCCACGCTCACTCGCCAAGACCCCCCGCACGCCCGCTTGCCTAATCGTTAGTGGAGCATACAATCGCGCGCAAGGAGACGAGGTCCATGGCGCAATTTCCCGACAGCCCGAGCTTCACCGGGTTCAACACCCCGAGCCGGATCGAAGCCGATATCGCCGACCTGCAGCACACCGGCACGATTCCGCGTGAACTCGACGGGGCGTTCTTCCGCGTCCAGCCCGATCCGCAGTTCCCGCCGCGGCTGGGCGACGACATCGCCTTCAACGGCGACGGCATGATCACCCGCTTCCACTTTCACGACGGGCAGTGCGATTTCCGCCAGCGCTGGGCGCAGACCGACAAGTGGAAGCTTGAAAACGAGGCCGGCAAGGCGCTGTTCGGCGCCTATCGGAACCCGCTGACCGACGACGAGGCGGTCAAGGGTGAAATCCGCGGCACCGCCAACACCAACGCCTGGCTGTTCGGCGGCAAGCTGTGGGCGCTGAAGGAAGACAGCCCGGCGCTGGTGATGGACCCGGCGACGATGGACACGGTCGGCTACGAAAAATTCGGCGGCAAGATGACCGGGCAGACCTTCACCGCGCACCCCAAGCTCGATCCTGCCACCGGCAACATGGTGGCGATCGGCTATGCCGCCAGCGGGCTGTGTTCGGACGACGTGTGCTACTACGAAGTCAGCCCAGAGGGCGAACTCTTGGCCGAAAAGTGGTTCAAGGTGCCGTACTACTGCATGATGCACGACTTCGGGATCACCCCAGATTACCTGGTGCTGCACATCGTGCCGTCGATCGGCAGCTGGGAACGGCTGGAGGCGGGCAAGCCGCATTTCGGGTTCGATACTGCGAAAGAGGTCTATCTCGGCGTCATCCCAAGGAAGGGCGAGCTGCGCCAGGACGATATTCGCTGGTTCAAGCGCGACAACTGTTTCGCCAGCCACGTCTCGAACGCCTGGCAGGAAGGGAGCAAGGTCCACTTCGTTACGCCCGAGGCCGAGAACAACATGTTCCCGTTCTTCCCGGATGTGAACGATGCGCCGTTCAACCCGATGCAAGCCGCCAGCCGGCTGACCGACTGGGTGGTCGACATGGCGTCGAACTCCGATGAATTCGCCGAGGTGAACCGGCTGACTGAGACGGTCAGCGAGTTCCCGCGCATCGACGATCGCTTCACCGGGATGAAGAACCGCTACGGCTGGAGCCTGGAGATGGACCTCGCGCGGCCGGTGGAGCTCAAGGGCGGCAGCGCTGGCGGCATGCTGATGAACTGCCTGTTCCTCAAGGACTTCGCAACCGGCGCCGAACAGCATTGGTGGTGCGGCCCGGTGTCGAGCCTGCAGGAACCGTGCTTCATTCCCCGCTCGCCCGACGCGCCCGAAGGCGCTGGCTGGATCGTCCAGGTCTGCAACCGCCTCGAAGAACACCGCAGCGACTTGCTGCTGTTCGACGCGCTCAATATCGAGAAGGGCCCTGTCGCCACGATCCAGGTGCCGATCCGGTTGCGCTTCGGCCTGCACGGCAACTTCGCGCCGAGCGAAGCGATCGGGCTGGCCCAGAACAAGGCACTCGAAGCCGCGTGACGGGACCGCGTTGCGACCGGCGGACGGCGCTGGCGCTGGCCGCCTGCGGGGCTGGGCTGGCGCTGGCTCCACCGGTGCTGGCCGACAGCCTAAGGCCGGGTCCGCGCGTGACCTTCTTCGGCGATCGCCCGCTGTTCGACCCTTCGGGCGGGCTTGCGGAATGGCGCGCGCCGCGCGGCCAGGGCGGCGGTAGCGGGGTTGCTATATTGAGCGATCAACACTTAAGAAGGTGCGGCGTGCTGCTTTAAGGCAGCAGCGGAGAGGGACCGCGCATGGTCGCGACATTCGACGGACCGCAGAACCAGGGCTTCTTCGCCGCGCAGCGGTTCGAAGCCGACGTCGCCGATTGCGAAGTCACCGGCACCGTGCCCGCAGACATGGACGGACATTTCGTGCGGGTCGGCGGCGAATGGTTCTACCCGCCCAAGTTCCCCAACGACGCGCCGCTCCATTCGGACGGCTACATCAGCCGGTTCCGGGTCAAAGGCGGCAAGGTCGCCTACCAGGGCAAGTTCGTGCGCACCCCGCGTTTCGTCTCGAACTTGGCCGCCGGGCGCCAGCAATTCGGCCTTTATCGCAATCGAGGGACCGACGACCCGCAGGTGCGCCAGCTTGATGGCACGGTTTCCAACACCGCGCCGATGGCGTTTGCCGGCAAGCTGTTCACGCTCAAAGAAGACGCGCTCCCCTACCGGGTCGATCCGGTCACGCTCGACACGCTCGGGCCGTGGGATTTTGGCGGCAAGTGGCGCAGCCAGACCTTTACCGCACACCCCAAGATCGATCCGGTCAGCGGCGAGATGATCGCGTTCGGCTACGAGGCTACCGGCGCGGCGAGCAACGCGGTGTTCCTCTACACGCTTGATCGCAACGGCGAGGTGACGCGCGAAGTGCGCCTGACCATGCCTTACGTGTCGATGATCCACGATTTCGCGGTAACGCAAAAACACGTGATCTTCCCGTTCGCCTGCTACGTCACCAGTCCCGAACGGCTGGCCGCGGGCGAAATCCACTGGGGCTGGGACAAGACCCGCCCGAGCATGATCGGGATCATCCCGCGTGATGGCGAGGCGAAGGACGTGCGCTGGTTCAGCGGGCCCGAACGGTGCATGATGCACACCTTCAACGCGCGGACCGAAGGCGACAAGGTAATCCTCGACGCGCCATTCTACAACGGCAACTTCTTCCCGTTCTTCCCCAATGTCGATGGCAGCGCGTGGGACCCGGGCAAAGCGGTCAGCTTCGTGCGCCGCTACACCTTCGACCTGGCGTCAAGCGACGACCGCTGGAGCGAGGAAACGCTGTTCCCGATGCCGATCAGCGACCTCGGCAAGATCGACCACCGCTACATGACGCTGCCGCAGCGCTATGCCTTCGCCCCGTTCGCGAACCGCGAAAAGCCGTTCGACGAAGCGCGCGCCGGCAACCTGCAGGGCCGGGTGACCAATTCCTACGCCCGGTTCGACTTGGCCACCGGCACCATGGAGAGCCTGTTCGCCGGCGACGTGCACAGCTTGCAGGAATGCACCTTTGTGCCGCGCCGCGGCTCTGTCGCGGAAGGCGATGGCTACCTGATCGGCACCGCTAGCAACATGGCCGAGATGCGCACCGAACTGATCATCGCCGACGCGCAGCGGCTGGGCGAAGGCGCCATCGCCCGCGTCCACCTGCCGTTCCGCGCGGCGACGCAGGTGCACGGCTACTGGTACGATGCCGAAGAACTGGAGGGCTTGGGATGATTGATCGGCGCACGGTAATGGCGGGTGCGGCGGCCGGCGGCGCGCTGCTGGCGGCGAGCGGCGCGGTGGCGCAGGAGCGGATCGTGCAATCGGGCGCGGGCGGCCTGCGCGCGCGCTACGCCTTTTCGGTCAGCGTGTTCTTCCGCGAACGGGTGATGATCGACGCGCCGTTCCGCCGCGCCTTCGTGCCGACCATCGGCGGCGAGATCTGGGGGCCGCGCCTCACCGGCATCGTCGTGCCCTATGGCGGCGCCGATTTCGGCGGTGGCGGCGGGCCGCTCGACGCGCACTACATGTTCCGCGCCGACGACGGCTCGCCGATCTACATCAACAATCGCGGCTACATGAAGCGGGTCGGGGCGGACCCGGCCGAGCAGGTCAACCGCCGGGTTGGCCCGGTGCGCGATGACGGCAGTTTCGACCAGGCCTTCGTCGCCCCGCCCGACAGCGAAGTGCCGCTGCGCATGCGCACCTCGCCGTTCTTCGAAGCCCCGGCAGACGGCCCGCACGCGTGGATGAACTCGACGCTGTTCATCGGCCATGGCCTGCGCCGCACCGATCCCGACCGCACCGTATTCACCTACTACGAGGTGCTGTGATGGAGCCGCGCGAACACACCGTCGCGGCCGATCATGGGGCCGAATACATTGCCGCGGTCGGCTTCGAGCCGGCGTTCAGCGTCTCGCTCGAGCATGACGCCCCCGAGTCAATCGCCGGGCCGCACGGCACCCGGCTGTTCCGCAAAGTCACCGGCGGCAGCGTGCGCGGGCGGATCGCCGGCACGGTCTATCCCAACGGCGCGGGCGAATACTCGCTTGGCCGCGCGGACGGGACGATCGACGTCTCGGCGCACCTGCTGCTGCGCGACGCGGGGGGCGAGTGGCTCTACCTCCACAACCAGGGCTTCGCGCGGACCGACGGCTATTACCGGGTGACGAGCTGGGTCGATGCCGACGTGCGCGGCGAACATGCCTGGGTGACGGGGCTGTTCTTCATCGGCAGCGGGCGCCTCGCCGCCGACGGGCGCAGCACGACGATCGATTACTACGAAGTAACCTGAGGGGATTG
>JANOAH010000203.1:0-1789 GCA_031411075.1 Erythrobacteraceae bacterium | reverse complement strand
GTGAACTGCGCGCCGTGGCAGGCGGCGCACTGCGCGGCGTAGACGCGCTGGCCGGCGGCGACTTGTCCGGAGGCGGCCGGGGCGGCGGCGGGCGGCGGCGGGGCAGGAGCCCCCGGCGCCGGGTCGAGATCGATCGGGCGGGCCTGGGGGTTGATGGGCGCGCGGGCCGGGCCCTGGCGGCCGATCCCGGCATCGGGCAGCGCGAACACGAACAGTGTCCCTTGCTGGCCGTGGACCAGTTCCGGCGTGAAGTTGTCACCGAGCCAGAATCCGGTCGAGACCGCGACGTACTGGTGCCCGCCCGCCTCGAACGTCACCGGATAGCCGGTCACCGGCGAGCCGAGGTTCATTTCCCACAGCACCGATCCGTTGCGCTGGTCGAGCGCACGGAAGCGGCCGGCGGCGTCGCCCGCGAACAGCAGCCCGCCGCCGGTGGTGAGCAAGGACTGCATCCCGGCGCGGATCGCATAGGTCCATTCGGTCTTGCCGGTGACCGCGTTGACTGCGTGGATCACGCCGAGCTTGTTGTCGGCATCCGGCGCCAGCGCGATCTGCGAGGCGATCGAATAGCCGGGCGCGGCCCAGTTGGGCGCCGTCGCGGTCGAGTTCATGCACAGGTTCTGCGCCGGCAGGTACATCGTCTGCGTCAGCGGGCTGTAGGCCGGCGCCTGGTAGTTCGCCCCGCCGGTACTCGACGGGCAAATGAAGCGGCGCTGGCCGATCTCGGTGAACAACGTCTCGGGGTTGACCGTGGCGCGCCCAGTGGCGCCGTCGATCGACTGGACCACGTTCTGCATCACCGTCGGCCGCGCCCACAGGAACGCGCCGGTCTGCCGGTCGAGGGTATAAACGATGCCGGTTTTGCCCGGGACGCCGGTCAGCACCTTGTACACCCCGCCGCGGCGGATGTTGGGGTTGATCCACGCCACTTCGCTCGGATCGGGCGCGACCGCCTCGTCCAAGAGAATGCGCGGGAACGGGTGGTCGAGATCCCAGTGATCGACCACGTGCTGGTAATGCCACACGATCCGCCCGGTGCGCACGTCGAGCGCCAGAGTGGAGTTGTGATAGAGGTATTCGTGGTCGTTGCCCGCCAGCATGAACTTGGGCGCGGGCGTGCTGACCGAGGTGCCCATGTACAGCAGCTTGAGCTCGGGATCGTAGCTGGCGTTCATCCTCGCCCCGACCTGCATGCGCCGTTCCAGCGGGGTGCCGCCCCAGCTGGCATCGTTGGGGTCGTCGCCGCGGGCGATCGTGCTGGTGCGCCACACCTCGCGCCCGGTGCGCGCGTCATGCGCGGTGATCACGCAGGCATCGGGCCCGCCTTCGGGCTCGCAGCTGCGGCCGGTGATAGCCAGGCCATCGGCGATGATCGGGCCGCTCGATTGCTTGGCGCCGCGGCGGTAATCCATGATCTGGGTGTCCCAGGCGAGCTCGCCCGTCTCAGCCTTCACCGCGTAGATGTGATCGTCCGAGCCGCGCGCGATGATCAGGTCGCCGTAGATCGCCAGGTTGCGGTTGGTGTCCGGAAAGGTCAGGAACTGGCCCATGTCGGCCGGCAGCTCGCGCCGATGGGTCCACAGCACGTCGCCCGAGGCCGCGTCCATCGCAGTGATCCGGTCGCTCGGCCCGGGAAAGTACATCACCCCGTTATGGACCAGCGGCGTGCCTTCCTGGTGTCCGGCGTCGAGCGGACGCACCCAGACCAGCCGCAGCTCGTCGACATTTTCGCGCGTGACTTCGTTCAGCGGCGAATAGCCCCACGAATCGAGCGTGCGGCGCCAGCTCA
>JANOAH010000202.1:0-4909 GCA_031411075.1 Erythrobacteraceae bacterium | reverse complement strand
CGCAGCGCTTCACCTGCCCGTTCCCGCTGCCGCCGCTGGCGCTGTATCGCGCGCTCAGACGGGTGAACCCCTCGCCGTTCCTCTATTTCCTCGACCTGCCCGGCTTCGCGGTGGTCGGCTCGAGCCCCGAGATTCTGGTCCGCGTGCGCGACGGCGAAGTGACGATCCGCCCGATCGCCGGCACCCGCCCGCGCGGGGCCACCGACGAGGCCGACCGCGAGGCCGAAGCGAGCCTGCTGGCCGATCCCAAGGAATGCGCCGAGCACCTTATGCTGCTCGACCTGGGCCGTAACGACGTCGGCCGGGTGGCGGCGGCGGACAGCGTCAAGGTCACCGCCAGCTTCACCATCGAACGCTACAGCCACGTCATGCACATCGTTTCGAACGTGATCGGCCGGCTCGATCCGGCGAAGGACGCGCTCGACGCGCTGTTCGCGGGCTTTCCCGCCGGCACCGTCAGCGGCGCGCCCAAGATCCGCGCCTGCCAGGTGATCGCCGAGCTGGAGCCCGAAACCCGTGGGCCTTACGCCGGCGGAGTCGGCTATTTCGCCCCTGACGGCTCGGTCGACAGCTGCATCGTGCTGCGCACCGCGGTGGTCAAGGACGGGGTGATGCACGTCCAGGCCGGCGCCGGCATCGTCGCCGACAGCGATCCGGCCTACGAACAGCGCGAATGCGAAGCCAAGGCCGCCGCCCTCCTCGCCGCCGCGCGCGAGGCCAGGCGCGTGGCTGAGGAGGCGGGGTTCGGGCAGTGATCCGCACTGGTGCGGCGCTGCTCGCCCTCGCGCTTGCCGCGTGCGGCGGCCCAGCGGCCGAGCGGGTTGCGACCGCTTGTCAGCCCGTCATGTTCGAGGACGCGCCGCTGACCCATTGCGTGGCCGAGCCGGGCAAGCATCGGATTTCGACTGCGCTCGATGGCAAGGACGGTGCTCCGGCCCGCTCGCTCGAGACGCTGGCGGCGAGCCTGCCCGATCGGGACAAGGTCGCCTTCGCGATGAACGCGGGGATGTTCGACGAGGCGGGCCAGCCGATCGGCTATTATGTCGAACATGGTGAACGCCGCCACACGCTCACCCGCAACGCGGGCGGCGGCAACTTCCACCTCCTGCCCAACGGCCTGTTTTTCGGCACCGGCGGCGAGTGGCAGGTACGCACCACCGACGATTTCGCTGAGCATATCGACCAGCGGCCCGAATTCGCCACCCAGAGCGGCCCGATGCTGGTGATCGACGGCAAGCTCCACCCGGCGTTCGATGCCGACGGGGATTCGCGCAAGACCCGCAACGCCGTCGGCATCGACCTCGCCGGGCGGGCGCACTTCGTGATCAGCGAAGCGCCGATCAGTTTCGGCAAGCTGGCGCGCTATTTCCGCGACCGGCTCGATTGCCCCAACGCCTTGTTCCTCGACGGCAGCGTCTCGGCGCTGTGGGACCCGGGGCACGAGCGGATGGACGCCGGCGCCGCGCTCGGCCCCTTGATCGTGGTCGAAAACCGCGCGAAGCCTGCGCCATGACCGAACGGCGCACGCTCTACCCCGAGATCGAACCTTACGCGTCGGGCATGCTCGACGTCGGCGACGGACACGCGCTGTATTGGGAGCGTAGCGGCACCCCGGGCGCCAAGTCGGTGGTGTTCCTCCACGGCGGCCCCGGCGGCGGATCGAGCCCGGCACACCGGCGCCAGTTCGATCCGGCGCGCTACGACGTGCTGGTGTTCGACCAGCGCGGCTGCGGGCGCTCGACCCCGTTCGCCAGCCTCGAGGCCAACACCACCTGGCACCTCGTCGCCGACATCGAGCGGCTGCGCGACATGTGCGGACACGAACGATGGCAGGTGTTCGGCGGCAGCTGGGGCTCGACGCTGTCGCTGGCTTATGCCGAAGCGCATCCCCAACGCGTCACCGAACTAGTGCTGCGCGGCATTTTCCTGGGCGAACAGGATGAATACGACTGGCTGTACAAGTACGGCGCCAGCGAGATCTATCCCGAAGGCTGGACCGCGTTTGTCGGTCATATCCCGGCCGAGGAGCGCGGCGAGCTTGTCGAAGCGTACCACCGCCGCCTGACCAGCGAGGATCGCGCCACCCGCGTCGCCGCCGCCAAAGCGTGGAGCCTGTGGGAAGCGCTCACCGTCACCCTGCTGCCCAGCCCGGACGTCGAGGAAGCTTTCACCGAAGACGACAAGGCCGTCGCGGTGGCGCGGATCGAGAATCACTTCTTCCGCCACAAATGCTGGCTCGAGGACGGGCAACTGCTGCGCGATGCGGCCAGGCTGCGCGGCATCCCCGGGATCATCGTCCAGGGCCGGCACGACAGCTGCACCCCGCCGTCCGCCGCGTGGCGGCTCAAGCAGGCCTGGCCCGAAGTCGAGCTGCAGATCGTCCCCGACGGCGGCCACCTGTTCTCCGAACCCGGCATCACCGACGGCCTGGTGCGCGCGACGGACCGGTTTGCGGGCGGCGCGCGCTAGACGAAGGGGTTGACGACCCGCACTCCGCGCCAGGTGAAGCCGTGTTGCAAATCCTCTGAATAAAGACGGTCGCAGCTGGCTTGTGCGCAGGCGCTGAGGATGATCGCGTCGTAGGTTTGCAGGTCATGGTCGGCCGCGAGCCGGAAAGCGTCGCGCAGTCCCTCATCGGTCGTCGCTGACACGGTGCCGACGGCAAGCCAGCGAGAGATTCGCTCCGCGGCCAGGCCACGGTCCAAGCGGAGATACTTGGTGAGGCCATGATGCAGTTCAGCGATGACTTGAGCTGCAAGAACCATCCGATCGCCGCGCTCGGCGATTTCATCGATCAATGTGGCCGCGCGCGCAATCTTGGCATCATCCTCCGCGACCTTGCGCAGACCCTCTGCGTACAGCAGCACGTTTGTATCGAGCGAAACGTCGGCCACTGCGTCAACGTTGATTTAGGTCGTCGCGGTTCCAAGGCCCGACGGTCACCGGCGTCACGCTCTCCAAATGGCGCCGCAGGGCGCGGAATGCGGCGGCGCGCCTGGTCCTCTCTTCCAGTGAGACTTCGGGCGCGGCCAGAACCGCCACGACTTCCCCATACGCGGTTACTTCGATCCGCGCGCCATTTCGCACGGCTCGCAGCAGGCGCGAAAACGACCGGTTGGCCTCGGTCGCGGTGACAGTCTGTGTGCTCATATTCACTACAGTAGTGATTTTTTATCCGGGAAGCAACACCGTTTCCCTTCAGCGCTGCAGCCGCTAGACGCTCGCCGATGATCCTTGTCCTCGACAACTACGACAGCTTTACCTTCAACCTGGTCCATTACCTGATGGAGCTGGGGGCCGAGGTTCGGGTGGAGCGCAACGATGCGATTTCGGCCGCGCAGGCGTTGTCGAGCGGGGCGAAGGGGATTCTGATCAGCCCTGGGCCGTGTACGCCGAACGAGGCAGGGATCAGCCTCGACCTGGTCGCCGCCTGTGCCGATGCGGGGCGGCCGCTGCTCGGGGTGTGCCTGGGCCATCAGGCGATCGGGCAGCATTTCGGCGGGCGCGTGGTGCGCGGCGGCTTGATGCACGGCAAGACCAGCGCGGTCGATCACGATGGCAGCGGCGTGTTCGCTGGCCTGCCCAGACCGTTCACCGCCACCCGTTATCATTCGCTGGTGGTCGAAGACATTCCCGCCAGCCTGGCGGTCAACGCCACCAGCGAGACGCCGGGGCTCGACGGGACCAGCGTGATGGGGTTCCGGCACGAGAGCCTGCCGATCCACGGGGTGCAGTTCCATCCTGAGAGCATCGCCACCCAGCACGGCCATGCCCTGCTGGCGAATTTCCTCGCGCTGTGCGGGATCGAGGCGCGCGAAGTCGCATGACCGCGCTGCCGCCGGTGGAGCCGCACCTCGCCGAGGATGAGGCCGAAGTCGCGTTCGGCGCGATGCTCGATGGCGAGACGAGCGACGAGGACATCGCACGGTTCCTGGTCGAGCTGTCCGATCGCGGCGAGACCGCCAGCGAAATCGCCGGCGCGGCGCGGGCGATGCGCGCGCGGCTGATCCCGATCGAGGCGCCCGCCAACGCCATCGACGTGTGCGGCACCGGCGGCGACGGACACCATACGCTCAACGTCTCGACCGCGGTCAGCCTGGTGGTCGCGGCCTGCGGAGTACCAGTGGCCAAGCACGGCAACCGCGCGGCGAGCAGCAAGGCGGGCGCGGCCGACACGCTCGAAGCGCTCGGGCTCGACATGGCCGCCGCCGGGCGCACCGCCGAGACGACGCTGCGCGAGGTCGGCATCTGCTTCCTGTTCGCCGGCAACCACCATCCGGCGATGCGCCGCATCCAGCCGATCCGCCAGAAACTCGGCCGGCGCACGATCTTCAATCTGATGGGGCCGCTGGCCAACCCGGCCAAGGTGCGCGGCCAGCTGCTCGGCATCGCGCGCCCGGCCTATGTGCCGATCTACGCCGAGGCGATGGCGCGCCTCGGCACCGGGCGCTCGTTCATCGTCTCTGGCGATGAGGGGCTGGACGAGCTCAGCCTCGCCGGCGGCAACGAGCTGGCCGATGTCCAGGGGCACGATTTCGAGATGCGCCGGATCGAGGCCGCCGAGGCCGGCCTTCCCCGCGCCCCGGTCGAAGCGCTTCGCGGCGGCGATGCTGCCCACAATGCCGCCGCGCTCAAGGCGCTGCTGCTGGGCGCGCCCGGCCCCTATCGCGACGCGGTGCTGTTCAACGCCGCCGGCGCGCTGATGGTGGCGGGCGAGGTCGAAAGCTGGACCGAAGGGGTCGAGGAAGCCGCCGAGGCGCTCGACAAGGGTCTTGCCAAGGCGCTGCTCGACTGCTGGATCGCGGCGGCAAAATGACCGACAAGCTCGCCGAAATCTGCGCCACCAAGCGCGAGGAAGTGCAGGCGCGCCAGGGCCTGGCGACGATCGGCGACCTCGACCGCGCCGCGC
>JANOAH010000201.1:0-9543 GCA_031411075.1 Erythrobacteraceae bacterium | reverse complement strand
ACGGCGACGATCACCAGGCTCGCCACCGGGTCGATCCACAGCGCGCCGGTCAGCACGATCGCCACTCCGGCGGCCACCACCCCGGCCGAAACCAGCGCATCGGCGGCCATGTGCAGGAAGGCGGCGCGGATGTTGAGATCGTGCTTGCGGCCGCGCATGAACAAGAGCGCGGTGGCGCCGTTGACGAGGATGCCGATCGCAGCCACCGCGATCATCGTCTTGCCCGCCACCGCCGCAGGCGCGAACAGGCGGTTGACCGTCTCGATCAGGATCGCGCCCAATGCGACCAACAGCAGCCCGGCATTGGCCAGCGCCGCCAGGATCGAGCTCGACTTGTAGCCGTAGGTGTACTTGCCGCTCGCCGGCAGCTGGCTGATGTAAGCCGCGCCCCACGCGATCAGCAGGCTCATCACGTCGCTGAGGTTATGCCCGGCGTCCGCCACCAGCGCCATCGAGCCCGACCACAGCCCGAACCCCGCCTCAATCAGCACGAACGCCGAATTGAGCACCACGCCGATCGCAAACGCGCTGCCGTAATCGGCCGGCGCATGCGCGTGCCCGTGGTCGTGCCCATGGCTATGGTTGTGGCCGGCCCCCATCGACGTCACTCATAGATGCAGGCGTCGAGGCCGTCACGCCTCACGACGCCGATGCGCGCGGCGATGGTCTGGCCGTAGCGGCGGGTAAAGCCGCCGGGGCTGACCACTTCGCGTGCCTTGGGCAGCGGCAGCGCGGCGGCCATGCGCGCGGCTTCGGACTGGGTCAGCCGCGCGGCCGAATGGCGGAAGTAGCGCCGGCTGCCGGCCTCCACCCCGTAAGTGCCGATGCCGGTTTCGGCGACGTTGAGATAGACTTCCATGATCCGCCGCTTGCCCCAGATGTTCTCGATCAGCAGCGTGAACCAGGCCTCGAACCCTTTGCGGATGTAGCCGCCGCCTTGCCACAGGAACACGTTCTTGGCGGTCTGCTGGCTGATCGTGCTGCCGCCTCTGATCCGTCCGCCTCGCGCGTTGCGTTCTATCGCCCGCTCGATCGCCTCGCGGTCGAACCCGTGATGCTCGCAGAACTTGCCGTCTTCACCGGCAATCACGGCGGAGACCATGTTGCGGTCGATGCGGCTGAGCGGGGTCCAGTCCTTGGTAATGCCCTCGCCGTCCATCAGCATCGTCGTGGTCACCGGCACGGGCACGAAGCGATACACGACCACCAGCAGCAGGCTGACGCCGATGAACGCCACCACCGCCAGAACCAGAAAACGGAGCACCTGCCGCATTGCGGCGCGGCGATAACGGCTCGGCATTTGGCTGTCGACACCCGTTGCGTCCGGGCGCACAACGCGGCCCGGGCCGCATATGGAGGATGCCATGCCGCAATTCGTGATCGAACGGGAAATGCCGGGCATCGGGGGCGCGTCGGCCGCCGACCTCAAGGGCGCATCGCAAACCAGCTGCAGCGTGCTCAAGGACCTCGGCCCTGACATCCAGTGGGTCCACAGCTACGTCACCGACGACAAGATTTACTGCATCTATCGCGCGCCCAATGCCGATCTGATCCGCGAACACGCGCAGAAGGGCGGCTTCCCGGCGAATGCGATCAGCGAAGTCCGCACGATGATCGATCCGACCAGCGCGGAGTAGCGGCTCAGGCGGCGAACGCGCCGCGCGGGCGGGTCAGCCAGACGAAGCCCCAGAACAGCACCAGCGCGGCGGCCGGGAACAGCAGTTCGCCCCACAGCATCGCGTCGGTGCCGTAGGCGTCGTGGACGTTGCCGTCGATCTGGCTCATCGCGGCGATCGGGATATTGGCCAGCGCGGCCATCAGGTTCCAGTTGGTGGCCGCCGATTTCTTGCCGATCGCCTCAAGCACGATCGCGGCATAGGCGGTGTAGGTCATGCCGACGACCGCCTGGTAGGCCAGCGCGCCGTAGATGAACACGCCGGGCGTGCGCGGCAGCGCGACCAGCGACACTGCCACCAGCCCCACCCCGATGCCGAAGATCGAATAGGCGGTCTTCACGTCCATCCGATCACAGACATAGCCGGCGGCGAGCGCGCCGAGGATCGACGCGCCGCCGGTGGCAAAACCGTTGACGAACGCCACGGTGTCGGCCCCCGCGTTCCATTCGTCGGCAATCGCCGCCCACGGCACCCCACCCGATCCGATCGGGATGATCATGATGATCAGCGCCAGGTAACCGAGCCGCGAGCGGGCCACTTCCCACACGTTGACGCCGACCTGCTTCAAGTGGCCGAAATAGTCGCGCCCGCGCACGCGCACCGTCTCGAGATGCGGCAAGCCCAGGGTGAAGGCCCAGCAGCCCATGCAGATCGCCGCCAGCACCGCGCCCGAAATCCACGGCTGGTCGAAATGTTCGGCCAGATAGAGCCCGATCCCGCCGCCGATCCCGCCGCCGCCGAGGTTGCCGGCCTGCGACCAGCCGCTGGCGCGGCCGCGCAAATGCTCGGGCACCTGGTTGGCCATGAAGATTTCGGTGCCCATCGAAATGAACGTCGAGGCGACCGACGAGACCACCATGATGGCGATGAACAGCGGCACTTGCGCCTCGGTCTTTGGCAGGCTGCTCATCAACAGGATCGAGGCGCCGACAATGGCCGCGCCGAGGCCATACCACAGCTTGGGATTGCCGATCGTGTCGATGAACGGCGCCCACAGCATCTTCACCGTCTGCGGCCAGACATGCATCGCGATCAGCGTGCCGATTACGGCCGTCGACAGCCCGGCCCGGTCGAGCAGGAAGGCGAGCGTGACCGAGATATAGCCGCTGGAGATGCCGAAGGGGGCGAACAGCGGGGCGAAGATCGCCGGCTTGGTAATGACCCCGGTGCTGCGATGCGCGGGATCGACCGCTGGGCCGGGTTCGCCGTGTTCGGTCATAAGCACTCCCCAGCGCAGCAGGCGCCGGAGACGGGATTAACGGCAACGAAAAGCCGGGCAAGCGTTATGTCGCGCCCGGACCCTCACCCTTCGACGACTTCGCCGCCTCTTCTCTCTCCCAATGGGAGAGGGGGGGCCCGCGCCGCGCAGCGGCGTGGGAGGGTGAGGGTGATGCGCTTAAAGCACCATCGCCGGCAGCAGCTTTTCGCCGGCGATGCGCTGCATCGCCTTCTGCAGCTTTTCGAACGCGCGCACTTCGATCTGGCGGATGCGTTCGCGGCTGACGGCGTAGTGCTGGGACAACTCCTCGAGCGTCTGCGGATCGTCGGTCAGCCGCCGTTCGGTGAGGATGTGCTTCTCGCGATCATTGAGGCTGTCCATCGCCTCGACCAGCATCGCGTGGCGCACTACCGCTTCTTCGGCGTCGGCGACGGTTTCATCCTGCAGCGGACGGTCGTCCTGCAGCCAGTCCTGCCATTCGCCGCTGCCTTCCTCGCCGTTGCGCATCGAGACGTTGAGCGAGCCGTCGCCGCCCATCATCATGCGCCGGTTCATGTTGATCACTTCCTGCTCGGGCACGCCCAAGTCGGTGGCGATCTTGGCGACATGGTCAGGATGGAGATCCGAATCCTCGTAGGCTTCGAGCTCCTTTTTCATCCGCCGCAGGTTGAAGAACAGCTTCTTCTGCGCCGCGGTGGTGCCCATCTTGACGAGGCTCCAGCTACGCAGGATGAATTCCTGGATCGAGGCCTTGATCCACCACATCGCATAAGTCGCCAGGCGGAACCCGCGATCGGGCTCGAACTTCTTGACGCCCTGCATCAACCCGACGTTGCCTTCGGAAATGAGGTCGCTGACCGGCAGCCCGTAGCCGCGATAGCCCATGGCGATCTTGGCCACGAGCCGCAGGTGGCTGGTAACTAGCTGGGCCGCCGCCTCGGGGTCTTCATGATCGGCGTAACGCTTGGCGAGCATGTATTCCTGCTCGGCCGTCAGCACCGGGAATTTCTTGATCTCGGCCAGATAGCGGTTGAGGCTCTGCTCTCCGCCGAGCGCTGGAACGCTCAAGGACCTGGCTGTCATGGTCTTGCTCACGTGATCCCTTTACCTTTCTGTCGTCGGCCGCGGTTTCGAGACCCCATCCGGGCGTCTCTGAGGGCGTGGCCACACTTACCCTGTGTTATACACGAATAATGCACCCGGTAGGTAGCATTTCATCGATTTGAATGAGCGGTTTCGTCGATCAGTTCCCTCATGTCGGCCGGTAAATCGCTCTCGAAGCGCAGCGGCTGTCCGGTGATCGGGTGGGCAAACCCGAGAATCGCCGCGTGCAGCGCCTGCCGTCTGAAATCGAGCCGTTTGAGCGTATCGCGGACCCTGGCGCCGGGCCTGCCGTACAACGGATCGCCGAGCAGCGAATGCCCGATCGAATCCATGTGAACGCGAACTTGGTGGGTGCGGCCCGTCTCCAGTCGACACTCAACGAGCGAGGCGCCATCGAGTTCCCGCAGGGTACGAAAATGCGTCACCGCGTGCTTCCCACGCGAAGCGGTGTCGGCGAGCACCGCCATCTTCTTGCGATTGGCATCCGAGCGGCCGATCCGCGCCGCGATCCGCCCCTCCGCCGGTCGTGGATGCCCGTTGACCACCGCCAGATAGGCGCGTTCGAGGCTGTGCGCGGCGAACTGGCGGGCCAGGCCTTCATGCGCCGCGTCGCTCTTGGCCACCACGAGGAGGCCCGAGGTATCCTTGTCGATGCGGTGCACGATCCCCGGCCGCGCCACACCGCCGATGCCCGACAGTTGCCCGGCGCAGTGGTGCAGCAGCGCGTTGACCAGCGTTCCGTCGAGATTGCCCGCGGCGGGATGCACCACCAGCCCGGCGGGCTTGTCGACCACAATCAGGTGGTCGTCCTCGTACACCACGTTAAGCGGGATCGCCTGCGCCGCGGCAGCCGCCGGCGCGGCGGCCGGAACATCGATGTGAAACGCGGTGCCGGCGGGCGCCTTGCCGCTCGGCTGCATGGCCGGCACCCCGCCCAGCGACACGCGTCCTTCGGCGATCAGCGCCTTGACCCGCTCACGCGACAGCCCGCTCGCCGCCGCCAGCGCCTTGTCCAGCCGCTCGCCGCCCTCAAGCATGCCTTCGATGATGGCCCCCGCCCCCATGCTGCCGAAATGGGAACGGTTGCGGCGGCCCGCAAGAGCCATGCGTTGGACCGAGTCCGCGAGGCGAGCAAGCGGGCCGCCTGCCGCTTCCCTCGCCTCGCGATGCCCGCTAAGCCCGCGCGCGATGACCTCTTCCACCGAACTCGCCGCGCTGCTTTGTTCGCGCCTGTGCCATGACCTGCTCAGCCCCGTTGGCGCGCTGAGCAACGGGCTCGAACTGCTGGCGGACGAGAATGACCCCGAGATGCGGCGGCGCTGTTTCGAGCTGCTCGAACAGAGCGCTCGGATCAGCACCGACAAGCTCAAGTTCTTCCGCCTCGCCTATGGCGCGGCCGGCGGGTTCGGCGACGAGGTGCCGGCGGCCGAGCCCAAGGCGCTGATCGCGGCGCTGGTCGCCGCGAACGAGCGGATCGAGCTCGAATGGGCGGTGGGGGACGGCGAGCTGCCCAAAGCGGCGGTCAAGGTGCTCCTCAACCTCGCCATGATCGCGATCGACGCGCTGGTGCGCGGCGGCACGCTCGCGGTGGGGGCCGAGCGGCGCGACGGCGCGACCGAGATCGCAGTGCGCGCGGCCGGCCCGCGCGTCGCCTTCGACGCTACGATCGGTGCCGCGCTCGACGGATCGCTGCCGGCCGAAGAGCTGTCGGGCCGCACCGCGCCGGCGCACATGATCCGTCTCTTGGCCGACGAGCTGGGCGGCGGGCTGCAGTTCGCGCTGTCGGCCGAAGCGCTGGTGATGGGCGCGGTGCTGCCCGACCCGGCCCGCTAGCCGCCCGCCGATGGACCCCGAGCTCGTCCACCGCCAGTGCCCCTCGCCCAACTGGGACGAACGCGCGCTGCCGGTGACGATGGTGGTGCTCCATTACACCGAGATGGAGTGCGACGCGGCGCTCGCCCGGCTGTGCGATGCCGAGGCCAAGGTCAGCGCGCACTACTTCATCTCCGAAGCCGGCGAAGTGGTCCAGCTGGTCGACGAGACCAAGCGCGCCTGGCACGCCGGGGCGAGTTACTGGCGCGGGCACAAGGACGTCAATTCGGCGAGCGTCGGGATCGAGCTCGACCACCCCGGCCATGGCCTGGGCTACCGCGAATTCGCCGAGGCGCAGATCGAGGCGCTGATCCCGCTGCTTCACGCCATCGTCCATCGCCACGACGTACCGCGCGCCAACGTGGTCGGCCATTCCGACGTCGCCCCGGCGCGCAAGGTCGATCCGGGCGAGTTGTTCCCGTGGGATCGGCTGGCTAGCTATCGCCTGTGCCTGCCGCGGCCCGAAAAGCTCGCGCTGGGCGATCCGTTCGACAACGACGGCGCGTTCTACCTCGCGCTCGAACGGTTCGGCTATGACATCACTGCCGGCAAGAAGGCGGTCGAGGCGTTCCAGCGCCGCTGGCGGCCCGAAAGGATCGACGGCGAGATCGATGGCGAGGTGCGCGCGATGCTGTTCCAGCTGCTCTTGGATCGCGACAGCGGAAAGGCTAGGTAGTGATCCGCCAGGGGGCCGGGCAGCCGCGACATTGACGTGTCGAGGAAAGTCCGGGCTCCACGAAGCAAGGGTGGCGGGTAACGCCCGCCGTGGGTGACCACAGGGAAAGTGCCACAGAGAATAAACCGCTAACCGGCTAGACCCGGCAGCAAGGCTGAAAGGGTGCGGTAAGAGCGCACCGGGGCGCTGGTAACAGCGTTCGCATGGCAAACCCCACCCGGAGCAAGGCCGAATAGGGGTCTCGCGTTGTAAGACAGGGGTGCCTCGCCCCAGAGACCCGGGTTGGCTGCTCGAGCCGCGGAGCAATCCGCGGCCTAGATGAATGGCTGCCCTTGCAGGCCCGTCCGAAAGGATACCGCCAGCAAGACAGAACCCGGCTTACAGGCCCCCTGGCAACTTCTTTTCGAGGCAATAGGCAACAGGCAATAGGGATAGGACATTGCCTATGGCCTGTTGCCTATTGCCTCACCTTCGACCGCCTCCAGATACCGCCGCTCCGACCCCTCGAGCACCAGCGCGGTCAGCCGGCCGGTCATGAACGCGCCGGTATCGATGCCGATGCGGTTGCCGCAGTCCTCGGGCGCGTCGCAGATCGTGTGGCCGTGGACCACCACCGCGCCGTGCGGATCGAGGCATGACAGGAACGGCTCGCGGATCCAGCGTAAGTCCCTGGTCCGCTGTTCCTCCAGCGGCAGCCGCGGATCGATCCCGGCGTGGACGAACAAGTAATCGCCGATCGCGATCATGTCCTCGAACGCTTCGAGAAAGGCGATGTCTTCGGCAGGCACCGCGGCGCGCATCAGCGCCTGTGCTTCTTCGACCGTGGCGGCGGCAAACCGCGCCCGCTCGACCCCGAAGCTGAGGATCGTCTCGCGCCCGCCGTGGCGCAGGAAGTGGCGGAACGTCTCGACGTCACGGAAGCTGCGCAGGAACATCTCTTCGTGATTGCCCGCCAGGATTCGCACCGGTCGGCGCTGCTGCCATTGCCTGGCCAGATCTATGACCCCGGCGCTTTCCGGCCCGCGATCGACCAGGTCGCCGAGCAGGATGACGGTGGTCTGCGCCGGCCCTCGCGCGGCATCGTCCGCCTCGATCGCCATGACCAATTGTTCGAACAGATCGAGCCGGCCGTGGATATCGCCCACCGCATAGACCCGCTCGCCGGCCGGAATGGCCGGGGCCGCCGCGGCGGGCTGGCGCGCAAAGATTTGCCGTAGCGAATGAAACATGGACGGTCCCGCCGGTGCTCTAGCGCCAACGCCCGGCGGCGCAAGGTGGTCTCATCCGTTGCGCGGCAAGAGCGCTCGACGCGCACGATGTGACGGGAAAGGCACACCCGGCACGATGATTGTTGCGAATCATGACAATTCCTCTTGTGCGCTGCAACATAACGCGCCAGCCTGCGTTTTGTCATTGCGGCACAGCGGCCCCGCGAACGAGGGCACACCGCGATACGCAGGTGGGACGAGGCAACAGTTTTTCACCCCCAAGTAGAGGGAACTGCCCATGCTTACGTCCATCCGCAGCCTTGGCGCTGCCAGTGTAATTGCCGCTTCGCTGCTCGCCGCAGCGCCTGCCGTTGCGCAGGAAGAAGAGGCCGAATCGAGCATCAAGGTGTCGGGCAATGTCGCCCTGGTCACCGACTACCGCTTCCGCGGCGTGTCGCTGTCGGGCGGCGATCCCGCCATCCAGGGCGGTATCGACGTGGTCCATGACAGCGGGTTCTACGTCGGCACCTGGGCCTCGTCGATCCAGGGCGGCGGCCCTTACGGCGAAGTCGAGCTCGATGTCTATGGCGGCTGGACCGGCCCGCTGGCCGACGGCGTGACGCTCGACGTCGGGGTGCTCTACTATCTCTACCCGACCGGCGACGATCCCGTGGGCGTCGATACCGACACCGACTATTTGGAGCCTTACGCCTCGATCGCGACCACCATTGGCCCGGTCGGTGCGACGTTCGGTGTCGCTTACGCGTTCAGCCAGGACGCCACCGGCAACGACGACAACCTCTACCTCTACACCGACTGGTCGCTGGGCATTCCCAACACGCCGCTGACGGTCACCGCGCACCTTGGCTATACCGACGGTCCGTTCGCCCCGCCATTCCTGGCCGGCAGTGCCGACGACGACGGCCTCGACTATTTGATCGGCGTTACCATGCCGGTCCATGGCGGGCTCAGCGTCGGCGTCAGCTATGTCGGCGTCGACGGCCCAAGCGTCGACGGGCTGACCGACGACGCCATCGTCGGCACGCTGTCGTTCTCCGGCTGACCGATTAGGCCGCCACGCGCGGTCTCGCAGGAGGGGCCCGCACTGGCGACGGTGCGGGCCCTTCTTGTTCAAATCCTCCCCGTTTGGGCGCAGCCCGAATGGGGAGGTGGCGCGCGCCGCAGGCGCGTGACGGAGGGGCCGCCGCCCGGCTCAAGTAGCCGGCAGGCGATAGCCTACCGGAGGGCGGCGCTTGCAGCGCCGGCCCCTCCGTCAGCCGCTTCGCGTCTGCCACCTCCCCAGGACCGCTACGCGGCCACGGGAAGGATTCAGGTCAGATAGAAATCAATCGTGGTCACCACGCGCACGCGCTTGAACGGGGTATCGGTCACGCCCCAGCCACCGCTTTCGCCCTCGCCGTCGCGGCCGGTGATCTCGAAATAGCCCTGGGTCGCCTGCTTGATCCCGCCCACGCCGGTGGCACTGTCGCGGGCGAACTGTTCGGCCGCGGCGCGCGCATCGCGGGTCGCCGCCGCGATCATCTCGGGCTTGATCGAATTGAGCTTGGTGTAGGCGTAGGCCACACCCGATCCGTCCTCGAGCAGCACGCCGCGCCGGACCAGGTCGAACTGACGCCGCACCGCGCGCTGGGCGCGGGCAATGTCGGTGGTGCGCAGCGCCATGCGCTGGCGCACGGTGAACACCGGCACCCCGTCCTGCAGATAGCTCGAGACGTTGACCCCGGTCGGCTGCAGCGCGGCTTCGGGAAAGCCCAGTTCCTTGAAGAA
>JANOAH010000200.1:0-8908 GCA_031411075.1 Erythrobacteraceae bacterium | reverse complement strand
ACCGCATCGCCTGCGGCCGGGACCTTGCCGTCGGGCCAGGTCGCCGGATCGGACCACCGCCCGCTGCGCATCGCGTCCGCCGCAGCCCGTTCAGCCACCGCATGGGCGCTGTGGTCCTGCGCCATCGCGCCGGTGCCGAGCGGCAGCGAAACGAGCGCAAGCAGGGCGAGAACAAGCTGGCGAGGCCGCTTATGCATGACAGTGATCCCCTCAGGCGAGGCGCTGTGGCCGCGCTTTGTCGTTGCGGGCAGAGTGCAACGATTCTGCCGTCATGCCAAGCGGCTATCCGCCCGGGCGGGGCAAACAAAAAGGCCGGCGGATCGCTCCGCCGGCCCTCTGGTTAGCGTGAGGTAAGCCGATCAGCCCTCGGCGGCGTCTTCGCCCGTTTCGGCCGGAGCCGCTTCGTCCACCGGCAATTCGCCGGGTTCGGCGTTGGGATCGAACGCTTCGGTGAAGCCTTCGCCCTCGGCGCGGTCATCCTCGGCGGCCTGGCCGAGCACGTCGACGCCCTGCGCCTGGAGCGCGGCTTCGTCGTCCGAACGGGCGACGTTGGCCTTGACCATGACGTGGACTTCGGGGTGCAGCGCGACCTTGACGTCGAACAGGCCGAGCGTCTTGATCGGGCGTTCGAGGATGATCTGCGCCTTGTTGATGTCGAAGCCCTTGTCCTTCAGCGCATCGGCGATGTCGCGGACATTGACCGAACCGTAGAGCTGGCCCGAGTTCGACGACGAGCGGATCAGCACCAGTTCGGTGCCGTCGACCCCGGTGCCGGCCTGCGAGGCTTCGTCACGCCGGGCGGCGTTCTCGGTCTCGAGCCGTTCGCGGTTGGCTTCGAACACCTTGCGGTTGGCGTCGTTGGCGCGCAGCGCCTTCTTGTTCGGCAGCAGGAAGTTGCGCGCGTAGCCGTCCTTGACGGTGACCACGTCGCCGATTGTGCCGAGCTTCTCGATGCGTTCGAGCAGGATGATTTCCATGATCCCGGCTCCTTACTTCACGATGTAGGGCAGCAAGCCCAGGTGGCGGGCGCGCTTGATCGCCTTGGCCAGCTCACGCTGCTTCTTGCCGGAAACGGCGGTGATGCGGCTGGGCACGATCTTGCCGCGTTCGGACATGAAACCCTGCAGCAGGCGCACGTCCTTGTAATCGATGACCGGCGCGTCCTTGGCGGAAAACGGGCATGACTTGCGGCGGCGGAAAAACGGGCGGGCCATCAGAAACGCTCCTCACGCGCATCGCGGCGCTTCTTGTCACGCTCGTTCTTGCGCATCTGCGCACTGGGGCCTTCTTCATGCTCGTCGACGCCGATCGTGAGCCAGCGGATCACGTCCTCGTTGATGCGGTTCTGCCGCTCGAGCTCGGCCACCACGGCGCCGGGCGCCTCGATGTTGAGCAGCACGAAGTGCGCCTTGCGGTTGCGTTCGATCTTGTAGGCGAGGCTCTTGAGGCCCCAGGTCTCGGTCTTCGAAACCTTGCCGCCGCCCTGTTCGACCACTTCGGTGGCACTGGCGGCGAGCGCGTCGACCTGAGCCTGGCTCAAATCCTGGCGCGCCAGAAAAACATGCTCGTACAGCGGCATGCGCGCATTCCTTTCATCTCATGCCGATCGCTGGCTGATCCGCGCGGATCGCGGGGCCCCTCCGGCTTTCTTGGGGTTCGCGGCAGGCTGTCGCCCGCTGCGAACGCGCGCCCTTACAGCAACTCGCTTCGATTGCAAGCGAACAGGGAACTATAGCTGCGGTTGCGCGCTCCCTTGCTCGTGGACAGCGCGCTCGCCTTGCTCGACCAAATGCCGTGGCTGGCCGCGCTCGCCGGCAACGAGCTGCTGCTGGCACTGACCTTCTTCGGGCTGACCGCGGCAGTGTTCGCCTCGGGTACGCCGGGGGCGCTGCTGCCGCTGTCGTTTTCGTCGGGCGCGATGCTCGGCGGGTGGCTGGGCATCGCGGCGGTGGCGGTGGGCGCGGTGCTCGGCAGCCAGGCGCTGTTCCTGGTCGCGCGGCACTGGCTCGGCGCAAGGTTGCGGACGCGGTTGGGTGACCGGCTGGGGCGGCTCGACCGCGCGATCGGCCGGCGCGGGTTTGCCTATCTGTTCGGCCTGCGCGTGGTCGGCGTGCCGCATCTGCCCGTGACCGCCGCCTGCGCCATGTCGCCGATCAGCGCGCGCAGCTTCGGCCTGGCGACCACGCTAGGCCTGCTGCCGGCGATTACGCTAGCCGCGATGGCCGGATCGGCGGTTTAGGCCGGGCAGGCGCCGGACGACCCGCCCGACGAGCAGAACCTGCCACCGTTGGCGCCGACCAGTTCGCCGATGTCGGCCCAGGCGGTGGGGCTGAAGCGGTAGGCATAGGCGCGATAATCGCCGTTGCTCGGCCAATAGATAACCAGCATGAACGCCACCAACGCGGCGACCGGCAAACGCAGTTCGGGCTTCAGGCCGAACAGGTTGCGCCCATCGCCTTCGCGCCATTCGTAATAGTCGGTGCACATCGCGTTGTAGCGCTTCCAGGCCGGAAAATCGCTTAGCAGCAGCTTGAGCACTTCGTCGTTCTTGAGCATCGGCGGCTTGACCCGTTCGCGCGGTGGCGGCGGCGGCGGGACGTCGAGCCCCACGCCCTGGCGCGCCAGGATCGCGGCTGGATCGAGCCCGCGGCGGCCGAACCCGGCCAGCGAGCGGCCGATCCCGGCGATCGCGTTGGGGCTAGGAGCGGTGTCGCGGGTATCGCGGCGCACCCGGGAGACGTCGATCATCCCGCCGGCCAGCCGGTGCAGCGCCGCAATCCGTTCGGCCACGTCGGGATGGCTGCCGCCGTCACCGGCGCTGCGTCCTTCGAACAGGATGTCCTCATAAAGCTCCGAATTGGCGAACCCGCCGCGGCCGCCGAGCTTGTGCAGCGCCGAAATCAACGCGTCGGGAAAGTGCGTGGCGCGGACCGCGGCGGCATCGGCGATATAGTCGCGGCTGAGGTTGATCCCGCGCCGTGCCTCGCGCGCCAGCTTCATCGAACACATGGTGATGAACCCGCTCAACAGCATCATCGCCAGGAGCGGGGGCAGCAGCAGCGGGATCAGCAGCTGGCGCCAGTCCTCGAAGCGAAAGCCGTTGTTGACCTGCAACACCACCGCGGTGCGCATCAGCGCATGGTTGGCGGCCAGCACCTTGGTATCGCCATTGCGGATATGCGCGGCCTCGTGGGCGAGCACCGCCGCCAGCTCCTCGTCGTCGAGGTGGTCGAGCAATCCGCGAGTCACCGCGATCAGCCCACGGCTGGGTCCGTCGCCCACGGCCAGCGCGTTGGGCTGCGGTACTTCGATGATCCCCAGCGACGGAGTGCGGATGCCCTGCGCGGTGCATTGTTCCTGGGCGATGCGGATGAACCGCGCGTCGCGCACGCGCGAAGCGTCGGCGATCTGCAGCGCGCGGCGCACCGAGCGCGAATGCGAGCCGTAAAGCCAGATGAACAGAGCCAAGGCCACCAGGGTCATCGGCAAGCCATAGCGGGCGAAGTACCCGATCGGATTGGCGAGCAGGATGCGGCTCGGATCGAACAGCGGCTGGACCAGCATCAGCGCCAGCCCGCCGATCATCTGGAAGGCGACGACATATGCGAGCACCAGCCAGGCCATGGCCCGGCGCGCCTCGCGAACATGGCTGACAAAGCCGGCGGCGGCCATGGGGAGTGCCGGAGCCTAGAAGCTGACGCGGAGCGGCTCGGCCAGCGCGGCGCGGCTTTCGCCCAAAGTGAACTTCTGGTGATCGCCGAGCTTGGCGTAACGCGCGATCAGGCGGCCCGGGAAGGCGCGGCTGACGCCGTTGCGCTCTTCGACCGCGAGATTGTAGAACTTGCGCGCCGCGGTGATCTTTTCCTCGGTGCGGGTCATTTCGGCGCGCAACTCGCGGAAATGCTGCGAGCTGGCAAGGTCGGGGTACTGTTCGGCAATATCCCACAGGTTGACCAGCGAGGCGCCGACTTTGGCCTCGGCATCGAGCCGGGCGGCGCCGGTGGCCGACGTGGCGCGGGCGCGGGCGTCGATCACGTCCTTGAGCACCTTGTGCTCTTGCCCGGCGAAGGCCTTCACGGTTTCGACCAGGTTGGGGATCAGCGCGTGGCGTTCAGCCAGCACCGCGTCGATGTCGGCGAAGCCGGCGTCGCAGCGTTCGTCGAGCTCGCCGAGCAGCTTGTGCTTGGCCTGGATGTAGAACACCACCAGCATGACGATGATCGTCAGCGCCCACAGGTACCAGTAATCGAGCAGGAAATTGGTCGAATCGACCGAGCGGTCGAAAATCCGCGTTTCTTCGGCAAACGAGCGCTCGGCAGCAGGCGTGGTCATGCTTTGTCCCCCTGGGTTCGCCCGCGACGATATCAACCGAGCGTTGCCAAGCGCTTAAAGGTCGCCGCTCTTGCCGCGCGCGAACGGGCTGCTAGCGTATCGGCGAGAGACGAGGAGAGGGGCATGAAGCTGATACGCGCGGCGCTGGCCGCGGGCCTGATCGCCGCACCGGCCGGGGCGCAGCAGGCGCCTAGCCTGGAGTTCGTGTTCGAGGAGACGGTCGCGCTCGGTCAGGGGATTGACCCGGGCGCGACCGCGCAAGGCGGGCGGTTCATCATTCCCATCACCGGCGGCAGCTTCGAAGGCCCGCAGATCAGGGGCACGATCATGCCCGGCGGGTGGGACTGGCAACTGATCCGGCCCGACGGCTGTCGCGAGGTCAAGGCCGACTATTTCCTCAAGACCGACGACGGGGTGGTGATCAATGTCGTCAACACCGGGGTTATCTGCCCCGGCGAAGGCGGCGCGCGTCGGGCGGTGCGCACCCAGCCGGTGTTCGAAGCGCCGCGCGGCAAGTACGAATGGCTGTCGCAAACCGCGTTCGTCGGCACGCTCGAGCCGGGGCCGGCGGACGCGGGGCCATCGGTGCGAATTCGCTTCTATCGCGTCAATTGATACATTGTTGCCGCCGCTTCAGATTGTTTAACTACCACGAAACAACGCCTTTACGCGGGAGAAACCATGCGTTCGATTGCCCTGACCGTGCCGCTGGTTGCGGCGGCCCTTGCCCTTGCCGCGCCAGGGATGGCGCAGGACGCGCCGCGCGCCGCGGCTTATGCCGAACTGGCGCAGTGGCCGGATTGGAGCGGGGTGTGGTCGCCCGGCGTCGGCTCGGGCTCGCGCGTCACCCCGACCCCGCCGGTGCTGACCGCCGAAGGCCAGCGCATCGCCGCCGAATTCGAAGCCGGCAAGGCCGAGGGACGCAACCTGCAGACCGCGGCGGCCAATTGCGTGCCCAACGGCATGCCTGGGATCATGCGGCTGCCCTACCCGATCGAGTTCATCTACTCGCCGGGCCGGGTCAACGTCATGATCGAGACGTATAGCGAAATTCGCCGCATCTACGTCGACGGGCGCGCGCTGCCCGAGGATCCGGACCTGTTCTTCAACGGCAGCTCGGTCGGCCACTGGGAAGGCGATACGCTGGTCGTCGACACCGTCGGGATCAGCCCGCTGGTCAGCGTTGTGCCCGGTATCCACGCCACCGAGCAAACCCGGTTCCAAGAACGGATCAGTCGCGATGGCGACATTCTGACCGACGAGATCACCCTGACCGATCCCACGCTGTTCGCCGAGCCTTACGTCATGGTGCAGAAGTACACCCGCAAGGCCGACTGGGAAATGCGCGAATACGTGTGCCAGGAAAACAACCGCGACGGGGCCGATGCGGAAGGCCGCCCGTCGATGGAACTGGGCGACGACGAGGATCCGTTCGGTCCGCTGGAGGATTCAGGCCAGCCGGGCGACGAGAGCGTGGGCGAACGCGGTTAGCGTATCGTCGCGCGCGCCCATCACGGCGATGCGGTCGCCGGGCCGGGCCACCTCGACGAGGCGATCGGCCACCGCCTCGCGGCTCGGCACGTATTCCGCCCGGCCGCCCACCGCCTCGATCAGCGCCACGATCCGCTCGCTCCCATCGCTGCGGTCGACGGTGCCGCCGAAATAGACCGGATCGCACAGGATCGTCAGGTCCTCTGGCCCAAGCTCCGACGCAAACGTCTCGGCCAGTTCCGCCCCCATCTGCCGCAGCGGGCCATAACCGTGCGGCTGGAAGAAGGCGATCACCCGGCCCGGATGCGCCTTAAGCGTGCGCAGCGTGGCGGCGGCCTTTTCGGGGTTGTGGCCGAAATCGTCGATCACGGTGATGCCTCCCGGCGAAGTCCCGATGATGTCGAAGCGGCGCGCGAGCCCAGTGAACGAGCCGAGCGCGGCGACCGCATCCTCGACCCTCACGCCGGCGAGCGAGGCCGCGGCGATCGCGGCGAGCGCATTGGCGAGATTGTGGCGGCCGGGTACCTGCAGGAACAGGTCATGACGCGAGCCGTCGCGCGCATCGATCACGATCGCCGATAGACACGTGCTGCCCCAGCCGATGGTATCGGTTTCGACCCTCAGTTCAGCGTCGGGATGATCGATCGCAAAGGTCAGCGGCTGGCGCGCGTGCGGGATCAGCGCGCGGCACTCGGCATCGTCGAGGTTGAGCGCGGCGCGTTCGGCGGCGGCCAAGAAATCTCCGAACAGCGCGCGCAATTCCTCCATGGTCTTGTGATCGAGGCTGACGTTGTTGAGCACCGCCACTTCGGGCCGGTACAGCGCGATTGATCCGTCGCTTTCGTCGACCTCGGACACGAAGGTGCCGCCCGATCCGACCCGCGCACTGGCGAATTCGACGTCGGCGGAGATGAAGTTTTTCATCACCGCGCCGTTCATGATCGTCGGATCGCGGCCGGCCTGATGCATGATCCAGCCCAGCATGCCGGTGACGGTCGACTTGCCACTGGTCCCGCCGACCGCGATGCCGTGCGGCGCGGCGTTGAACAGCGCGGCGAGCAGCTCAGCCCGGGTCATCCGCGGGCAGCCCAGCTCGCGGGCCTTGGCCACCTCGGGCACGGTGTCTTCGATCGCGGCCGAGGCGACCAGCGTTTGCGCCGCCGAGGTCACCCCGCTGCCGTCCTGCGGGAACAGCGCGAAACCCTGGCGCCCAAGCCAGGATCGTTTCTCGGGCGTGCGGCCCTGGTCAAAACTGCGGTCCGATCCCGCCACTTCGGCCCCCTGACCCTTGAGGATCAGCGCCAGCGGCAGCATCCCCGAGCCGCCGATGCCGCAGAAAAACCAGGGGTGGGCGGTGAGAGCTTGGTCAATTGTCATGCCAGCCTCGGTATCGGGCGCGCTTTCTCAATTCAATCGTCACTCCCGCGAAAGCGGGAGCGCAGTCGACTCTCCAGGGCCGAGAACCTACTGAGTCCCCGCTTTCGCGGGATGACGAAGTCGGAGGACGGGGCTAGGGGCGTTTCATGACCCGTATCGCCATCTGCGCCCCGTCCACGCCGATCACTCGCGATGTGGCCGAGCGGGTGAGCGCGCTGGCCGCGTCGGAGTTTCCCCAGCTCGAACTGGCCTTTCACAAACAGTGCTTCGCCGAATCCGGGCATTTCGCCGGGCCGGACGAGGTGCGGCTCGCGGCGCTGCTCGAATGCGCCAACGATCCCGCGGTCGACGCGGTGTGGTTCGCCAAGGGCGGCTACGGTGCCAACCGCATCGCCGCGCAGGCGGTCGCCGGGATGGGTGAGGCCGCCCGGGCCAAGACCTTCCTCGGCTATTCGGATTGCGGCTATCTCCTGGCCGGGCTGTACCGCTCCGGCATCGGGCAGCCGGTGCATGGGCCGATGCCGGTCGATATCCGGCGCGAGGGCGGCGAGGCGGCGGTGCGCCGCGCGCTCGGCTGGCTGGCGGGCGATGTCAGCGGGCGCGAGGGCGGGCTTGACCAGCGGCCCGCCGCCGCGTTCAACCTGATGACCGCGGCGATGATGTGCGGATCGGAACTGATGCCGGTACTGGCAGGACACGTCGTGCTGCTCGAAGAAGTGGCCGAGCATTTCTATGCCGTCGACCGGCTGTTCTTCAACGTCACCCAGCACTTGCGCGGCGTCGCCGGGATTCGGCTCGGGCGGATCAGCGCGGTGCCCGAGAACGACCGCCCGTTCGGCTTCGATGCCGAAGCCATCGCCCGCGACTGGTGTGCGCGCGGCGGCATTCCGTTCCTCGGGTCCGCCGACATCGGTCACGATGCCGACAACAAGATTGTCCCGTTTGGAGTATCCGCATGATCGCATTCGTTTTTCCCGGGCAGGGCAGTCAGAAAGTCGGCATGGGCGCCGAACTGGCGGCGGCCAGCCTCGCCGCGCGCGAAGTGTTCCAGGAGGTTGACGAGGCGCTCGGGCAGAACCTGTCGCGGGTCATGCGCGAAGGGCCGGAGGAAACGCTGACGCTGACCGAGAACGCTCAGCCGGCGATCATGGCCCACGCCATCGCCGTGCTGCGCGTGCTCGAACGTGAGGGCGGCATGGCCATCGCCGCCAAGGGGGAATGCGTCGCCGGCCATTCGCTCGGCGAATACACCGCCCTCTGCGCGGTCGGGGCGTTCAGCCTCGCCGATACGGCCCGGCTGCTCAAACTGCGCGGCCAGGCGATGCAGGCGGCGGTGCCGGTGGGCGTGGGGGCGATGTGCGCGTTGCTCGGCGCCGATCTCGACAAGGCGACGGCGCTGGCTGCGGCGGCGGCGGAAGGCCCCCTCCCGGATGGGCAAGAGCTGGTGTGCCAGGTCGCCAACGACAACGATCCCGGGCAGGTCGTGCTTTCAGGCCACCTGGGCGCGATCGAGCGCGCGGTCGCCATGGTAAAGGACTTCGAGATCAAGCGCGGGGTACTGCTGCCGGTCTCCGCGCCGTTCCACTGTTCGCTGATGCAGCCGGCGGCGGACGCGATGGACGAAGCGTTGGCGAACACGCCCCCGCGCGCGTTCCACCTGCCGCTCTACGCCAACGTTACCGCCGCCCCGGTGACCGACCCGCGCGAG
>JANOAH010000199.1:0-9593 GCA_031411075.1 Erythrobacteraceae bacterium | reverse complement strand
CTCCGGGACGTCGCCGACGAAATCCTCGTCGCTATAAGCGATCTCGTCCTGCTCGATGCGCCGCGGCGTGCTGCGCGGGATGATCGCGGCGAGCAGGCCCGAAAGCCCGCCGCGCCTGGTTTCGGTCTCGGGCTCATCCTCGGGCTCGAGCGCCTCGAGATAATCGCCGATCTCGCGCTCGCCCGCTTCGCCCGGCTGAATGCCGAGCAGTTCGGCGATCTCGAGCCAGATCATCTCGGGATCGGGCAGCCGCCCGGGGCCGAATTCGCCGCATGCCATCTCGCCCTCGTCGGGCTGCATCACATGGACGCCGGCCGCCTTGAGCCATTCGATGTTGCGCTTGGTCGCGGCGTGTTCCCACATCCGCACGTTCATCGCCGGGACCGCGAGCACCGGCTTGTCGGTGGCGAGGATCAGCGTGGTGCCAAGGTCGTCGGCAATGCCGGCCGCCATCTTGGCGAGCAGGTCGGCGGTGGCCGGGCAGACCACCACCAACTCGGCCTGGCGGGAGAGCTGGATGTGGCCGATCTCGGCCTCGTCCTTCAAGTCCCACAGCGTCGAATGCACCGGATTTTCGGACAGCGCGGCCAGGCTCATCGGCGTCACGAACTGCGCGCCGCCTTCGGTCAGCACGCAAGTGACCTCGCCGCCGCCTTTCTTGATCAGCCGCACCAGCTCGCACGCCTTGTAAGCGGCAATACCGCCGCCGACGACGAGCAGGATGCGCGGCGCAACCATGTCGGGGTACTGTACTCCCACGGCCGTTAACCTTGTTCCCCTGCCTAGCTTTGCCATCGTGCCAAGGCAAATTGGGGGAAGCCTTGCCGCGCGGTGGTTAAGTTTTCGCTTAGAAGGGCCAATTCAAGGATAACGCGGCCCAGGCGACCGCGCCGCCGCCCAGCGCCGCGGCGACGAGGCCGGGCCAGCGCGCCGGCGTCGCCTGGCGTTCCCACACCACGTCGATCTCGGGCAGTGGCGGCGGATCGGGCGCGCCGCCTCGGTCGGGGAAACGGTCCTCGATCCGGCGGATCAGCTGCGGCAGCCGCAGCAGCGTCTGCACATCTTCGCGCAGCCGGTCGGCCAGCGCAGCCTCGGGGCCGAGCTCGTCGCGGATCCAGCTCTTCACGTAGGGCGCCGAGACGTCCCACATGTTGATCGCCGGGTCGAGCTGGGTGGCGATGCCTTCGACCATTACCATGGTCTTTTGCAGCAGCAGCAGATGCGGCTGGGTTTGCATGTCGAAGTCGCGGGTGATTGCGAACAGCCCGTCGAGCATCATCCCGACCGAAAGCTCGCTGACCGGCTTGCCGCGCATCGGTTCGCCCACTGCCCTCAAGGCCGTGGCGAATTCGTCGACCGAATGATGCGGCGGGACATACTGCGCCTCGAAATGAATCTCGGCGACGCGGCGGTAATTGCCGGTGGTCAGGCCATAGAGGATTTCGGCGAGCCACTGGCGGGCGCGGCGGTCGATCCGGCCCATGATGCCAAAGTCGATCGCCACGATCGCGCCGTCGGGCCGCACGAACAGGTTGCCCTGGTGCATGTCGGCGTGGAAGAACCCGGCGCTGATCGCCTGGGTCAGGAACGCCAGCACCAGCCGGCTGGCGAGCGCGGGCAGATCGTGCCCGGCGGCGCGCAAGCCCTCGACATCGCCGATCTTGATGCCCTCGATCCAGTCGATCGTCATCACCCGGCCGTTGGTGCGGTCCCAGTCGATCGACGGGACAACATAGCCTTCGAAGCCCTTCATCGCTTCGGCCAGTTCGGACGCCGAGGCCGCTTCGCGCCGCAAGTCGAGCTCGCGGTTAGTCCAGCGCTTGAAATTGGCGATGGTCAGCCGCGGGCGCAGCCGCCGCGCCTCGCCGCCAAGCGCCTCGAGATGCGCGGCGGCCCATTCATAAGTCTCGATATCCCGCGCAAACCGCTCGCGAATGCCCGGCCGCAGCACCTTGACCGCCACCGTGCGCCCGTCCGCGGTGATCCCTTTGTGCACTTGCGCGATCGAGGCCGAGCCGACCGCGACCGGGTCGACCTCAGCGAACAGGGTGTTGAGTGGAGCCTCGAAGCTGCGCTCGATCTCGGCCCGGATCGCCGCGAAAGGCACCGGCGGCAGGCTGTCCTGCAGGCTGAGCAGGTTATGCGCCGCTTCGTCGCCGACGATGTCGGGCCGGGTCGCCAGCGTCTGGCCGAGCTTGATCGCGGCCGGGCCGATGTCCTGGAACGCGGCGGCATAGTCGGGCAGGCGCGGCTGGAAAGTGGCGAACCGGGCGATACGCACCAGCCGGCGCACGGGCGCAGGCGTGTTCGGATCGCCTTCGATCCCGCGCAACGCGCCGTGTCGCGCCAGCGTGCGCCCCCACGTCAGCAGGCGCCAGATATGAGTGGCGGGACGGGTCAAGCGGCTAGGTCTTCCAACCCGAATGGATCGCGACAAGGCCGCCCATGATCGGTTCGACTTTGGTCCGCGCGAACCCGGCGGCGCGGATGATCGCCTCGAACTCGGGCATCGGCGGGAAGCGGCGGATCGATTCGATCAGGTAGCGATAGCTCGCCTCGTCATGGGCGATAGCCTTGCCGATGCGCGGTACGACCCTGTGCGAATAGGCATCATAAGCCTCCCTGAACCCCGGCCATTCGGTGGTCGAGAACTCGAGGCAGAAAAACCGCCCGCCGAACTTGAGCACCCGATGCGCTTCGGCAAGCGCCTGATCGATATGAGTGACGTTACGGATGCCGAAGGCGATCGTGTAAGCATCGAAACTGCGATCGGGATAAGCCAGGCGCTCGGCGTTCTGGCACGACCAGACCAGCGTATCGATGCCCTTGTCGACCGCGCGATCGAGCCCGACGTCGAGCATGTCCTGGTTGATGTCCGCCACCGTCACCGCCGCCCCGCGCGCCGCCAGGCGGAAGGCGATGTCGCCAGTGCCGCCGGCCATGTCGAGGATCGCCTCGCCCGGCTGCGGCTTTATCCGCCGCACGAATTGATCCTTCCAGAGGCGATGCATGCCGCCGCTCATCGCGTCGTTCATCACATCGTATTTGGCCGCGACGTTGGAAAACACCGCGCCTACCCGGCGCGTCTTCTCGTCCGCGTCGACCGTCACGTAGCCGAAGGAAACCTGCTCGCTCATTGCCGAGGCCATTAGGGACAATTGCGATGACGGCAAAGCCTGTTACGCCACCACCATGCCCGAGTTGCCCGAAGTCGAAACCACCGTGCGCGGACTGGCGCGCTTTCTCGACGGCGTGCGGATCGAGCGGGTGGTGCTCAACCGCGCAGACATGCGTTTTCCGTTTCCCGACGGTCTCGTCCAGGCGCTCACCGGCGCCACCGTGACCGGGCTCGGCCGCCGCGCCAAGTACGGCCTGATCCACACCGACCGGGCGACGACCCTGGTGTTTCATCTCGGCATGAGCGGGAGTTGGCGGATCGACCCCGCCGAACCGCGCAAGCACGACCACCTGCTGCTCGAAACTGCGCAGCATCGCTTCGCGCTGCACGATCCGCGCCGGTTCGGGTTCGTCGATCTCGTCGACACGGCCGGGCTTGATGCCTGGCCACCGTTCGCCGCGATGGGGCCCGAGCCGCTCGGGCCAGACCTGACGCCCGCTCACCTCGCCGCCGCGCTCAACGGCCGCAAGGCGGCGATCAAGCTCATGCTGCTCGACCAGCGGATCGTCGCGGGCCTCGGCAATATCTACGTCTGCGAAGCGTTGTTCCGCGCCCGCATCGATCCGCGCAAGGCGGCCGGCAAAGTCTCGCGGCCCGCGCTCGAACGTTTGGTCGCGTCGATCCGCGCGGTGCTCGAACAGTCGATCGGCGACGGCGGTTCGAGCTTGCGCGACTATACCCGGCCCGACGGCGAACTCGGCTATTTCGCCAGCCGCTTCGACGTCTACGGCCGCGAAGGCGAACCGTGCCGGCCGCCGTGCGAAGGCAAGGTCAAGCGGATCGTGCAAAGCGGGCGCAGCACCTGGTTTTGCCCGAAGTGCCAGCGCTGAGGCAAACTGTTGACGATTCGCGCCTGCAAAGCTAGGGCGCGCGTTTTCCGGCGGGCTTTGGCCTGCCTTTTCGTCATTTCGAGCAGACTGGCCGCAATGCGGCGCACAAGGAAGAAACATGGCCAATACGCCGCAAGCCAAGAAGCGCATCCGCCGCAACGACAAGCGCGCCGACATCAACGGCGCGCGCAAGAGCCGCATCCGTGGTTTCGTGAAGAAGGTCGAGACCGCGATCGAAGGTGGCGACAAGACCGCTGCTGCTGACGCGCTCAAGGCAGCGCAGCCGGAAATGGCGCGCGGCGTGGCGCGTGGCGTGCTGCACAAGAACACCGTCGCGCGTAAGCTGAGCCGGCTGTCCAAACGAGTCGCCGCGCTGGCCTGACGGGCCCCGATTCGGCGCCACGATTCGCCCGGCGATTCGGTCCCGGCAGCGGGTCGACAAAAGAACGAAATCGGAACGAGGCCGGCGGAAATTCCGTCGGCCTTTTTCGCACCTGCGAGAGCCGCGCCAGGACCCGGTTAGAAACAAACGGATTTCCGCCGATTCGCGCGGTCAAATCGAAAAATCATTCCGTTTTCAGATGCTTGAACGGCCGCCTGCGGGGTTGCGGGGTGTCAAGCCGGTATATTTCACTTTTTTTATGGTTGCGGCCTTGCGGGGTGCGCCGGGCCGTTCATAACGCCATTTCGGCTGCGGCCATTGGTGCTGCGGCGGCAACAGATGAGACGAAAGTTTAGGCAACCCGCAGCTCCACTCCGGACCGCGGGTGGGGAAGCTGTGCGGCCTTAACCGCGCGTCTCTGGACAAGAACACAAGCGGCCTTGGAGCCGGGGGGAATGCGGTCAATGATTCGGATGGGTCCACCGGCCGGCCACACGGGATTGGGCAACGGCAAGACGTCTAATGGCGCGGCGGACGATCAGGACGCGGTCGATCTCGCGGCCGATTGGTCCGACATCAGCCAGGGCCTGCGCAAGGATCTGGGCCACCAGCTGTTCAGCCAGTGGATTCGGCCGATCCAGCTCGGCAGCTTCGAGAAAGAGACCGGCACGCTGCACTTGTTCCTGCCGACCGAGTTTTCGGCCAACTGGGTGCAGGATCGGTTCGCCGATCGGCTGAGCCTGGCATGGAAGATCGCCCGCAGTGAAGTGCGTAACGTCAAGATCGCGGTCCATCCGGGCCGCCGCAAACTGGCCGATCTCGACTTCCGCGGTCAGGACGGCTTCGGCCACCGCGCTGCCAACGACGGACCGCTGGGCGGCGCGATCGGCGGCGCGCGGGCGATGGAATCGATCGGCGAGGACGGCTTTACCTCGTCGGTGGGCCTCGATCCGTCGCTGACGTTCGCCGCGTTCGTTACCGGCACCACCAACGTGCTCGCAAAGAACGCCGCCGAGCGGATGGCCAATTCGGAAAAACCGCAATTCTCGCCGCTTTACCTCAAGGCGGCGACCGGCCAGGGCAAGACCCACCTGCTGCACGCGATCGGCCACACCTACTTGCAGGCGCACCCGCGGGCGCGGATCTTCTACTGCAGCGCCGAACGCTTCATGGTCGAATTCGTCCAGGCGCTGAAGTCGAACGAGATGATCGAGTTCAAGGCGCGGCTGCGCGGGTTCGACCTGCTCTTGGTCGACGACATCCAGTTCATCATCGGCAAGGCCAGCGCGCAGGAAGAACTGCTCTACACGATCGATGCGCTGCTCGCCGAAGGCAAGCGGCTGGTGTTCGCCGCCGACCGCGCCCCGCAGGCGCTCGACGGGGTCGAGCCGCGGCTGCTCAGCCGCCTGTCGATGGGCCTGGTTGCCGATATCCAGGCCGCCGACATCGAGCTGCGCCGGCAGATCCTGCAATCGAAGCTGGTCCGCTTCGCCCCGCTCGACGTGCCAGCCGATGTGATCGAGTTCCTCGCCCGCACGATCAACCGCAACGTGCGCGAACTGGTCGGCGGCTTGAACAAGCTGATCGCCTATGCCCAGCTGACCGGGCAGGAAGTCAGCCTGCAGCTCGCCGAAGAGCAGTTGACCGATATCCTCTCGGCCAACCGCCGCCGCATCACCATCGACGAAATCCAGCGCACCGTCTGCCAGTTCTACCGCATCGACCGCGCCGAGATGAGCTCCAAGCGCCGCGCCCGCGCGGTGGTCCGCCCGCGCCAGGTGGCGATGTACCTGGCCAAAGTGCTGACCCCGCGCTCCTATCCCGAAATCGGCCGCAAGTTCGGCGGGCGCGACCATTCGACCGTGATCCATGCCGTCCGCCTGATCGAGGACCTGCGCCAGCGCGACGCCGACATGGACGGCGACGTGCGCAGCCTGCTGCGGCAACTGGAGAGCTAACGTGTCAGGGGTGGTGAACGGCGACGCGGTCCGCGTTGTCGCTGGCACCCACAAGGGCAAGCGCGGCACAGTCGAAGACCGCAACACCAGCCAGTCGGGCGCGGTGACGATTACCGTGCGGCTGCCCGACGGCGACCGCGTGAAGACGCTGGAGAAGAACGTCGCGGCAGCGCGTCGTTAGAGCGCGGTTGTCAATCGCCCTCGGCAGTGGTTCTTGAGCGCGATGACCTTCCCCCCCGACCGCCTCGACCGCTTCGCCCGGCATATCGTGCTGCCCGAAGTCGGCGGCGCCGGGCAGGCGGCTTTAGTCGGGGCCAAGGTGGTGCTGGTCGGCCTCGGCGGTATCGGTTCGCCGGCGCTACAGTACCTCGCCGGGGCGGGCGTGGGCCGGCTGGTGCTGGTCGACGATGATCATGTCGACGCCAGCAATCTGCAGCGCCAGACGATCTACCAGGAACGCGACATCGGCCATCCCAAGGCCGCGCGCGCCGAAGTTTGGGTGCATGAATTCGACGCCGCGATCGATACCCACCGGGTGCGCAACCGACTGACCGCGGACAATGCCGCCGAGGTCATCGCCGGGGCTGACCTGGTGCTCGACGGGTGCGACAACTTCGCCACTCGTCTCGCCGTGTCGGACGCCTGTGTCGCCGCGCGCGTCCCGCTGCTTTCGGCCGCAGTCGGCCGCTTCCAGGGCCAGGTCGGCGCCTTTGCCGGGCACCTGGCGGACCAGCCGTGCTACCGCTGCTATGTCGGCGACGCCTTCGACGCCGAGGACTGCGACACCTGCGCCGAAGACGGCATGCTCGGCGCGATGGCCGGCTGGGCCGGCACTTTCGCCGCGCTACAGGCGATCCGTGTCCTCATCGCCCCGGCGATGGGCGATCCGCAATGGGGCAAGCTTCACCTGCTCGACGGACTCGCCCCGGCGCTGCGCACTCTCACGATCGCCAAGGACCCGGCTTGCCGGGCGTGCGGGCCCTAGAAGCTCGCCCCGTCGATCAGCCGCACCGGCAGGTCCTGCCACAGCGCAGAGTCGAACATCCGCAAGTTGACGCCGAGCCGAGGATAGGCGGGATCGACGGAGGTCCAATGCGTGGTACAGGCGCAGACCGGGCAATGCCACAAGTCGAGCATGCAATCGCCCTGGCGATAGGCCACTTCGGCGCCTTCGACGCTGAGCTGATCGGGCGCGCAGTAGTGCCACAGGCTGCCCAGGCGCCGGCAGATCGAGCAATTGCACTCGGCGCGCTCTGTCGGCTGGTCGTGCAGCACCAGCGTCACTCGGCCGCAATGGCAGGACCCATGATGTTCGATCATGCCAACACCTCCTCAACCCACGCCGGGACCAGTTCGCTCGCCGGGCCGAGGCGCGTCTCCTCGAACCATTGCGAGCCCTGGCTGTGCTCTAGATTGAGTTCGAGCGTCCGCGCCCGCGCGCTATTCGCTTGCTGGACGAATCCCGCCGCCGGGTAAACCGCGCCCGAAGTGCCGATCGAAACGAACAGCTCGGCCCGGGCGATCGCGGTGAAGATGCGGCCCATCTGGTACGGCATCTCGCCGAACCAGACGATGTCGGGGCGCAGCGCCGCTTCGCCGCACGCCGGGCATGGCGGCGCGTCGCGCAAAGTTCCCTCCCAGCGGTGGCGCGCATCGCAGGCCGTGCACCACGCGGAGAGCCCTTCGCCGTGCATGTGCAGCACGCGGCGAGCGCCGGCGCGTTCGTGCAGGTCGTCGATGTTCTGAGTGACGATCAGCAGCTCGCCGTTCCATTGGGCATCGAGCCGTGCCAGCGCGAGGTGTGCGGGGTTGGGCTCGGCCGCCAGGATATTGACGCGCCGCTCATCGTAGAACCGCTGCACCAGGCCGGGATCGCGGCGGAACCCCTCGGGCGTCGCCACCTGTTCGACCGGGTGATCTTCCCACAGCCCGTCCTCGGCGCGAAAGGTGCGCAGGCCCGATTCGGCGCTGATCCCGGCACCGGTCAGGATGACGATATTGCGGATGGCGTCCATTCGCCGCATGAAGCACGCTTGCATTGGGAGGGGCAATGGCGCGGATCGGCATTATCGGCAGCGACGGGCGGATGGGCCAGGCGCTGGCCGCGGCGATTGCCGCGGCGGGGCATGAGCTGGCTGGCGGGATCGACAAGGGCGGCGATGTCGCGGGCCTCGCCGACCACAGCGACGCGCTGCTCGATTTCTCCGCCCCGGCCGCGCTCGACGGCAATCTCCACGCCGCGATCGGCGCGGGCGTGCCGATCCTCGTCGGCACCACCGGGCTCGACGACCGACAGCACAATGCGATCGACGCCGCCTCGCGCGCGATCCCGGTGTTGCAGACCGGCAATACCTCGCTCGGCGTCACGCTGCTCGCGCATCTGGTCAAGGAGGCGAGCCAGCGGCTCGGGCCCGAGTGGGACATCGAAGTGGTCGAGATGCACCACCGGATGAAAGTCGACGCGCCCTCGGGCACCGCGCTCTTGCTGGGCGAGGCGGCGGCGGAAGGCCGCGGCGTCGATTTCTTCGATGCCCGCACTCCCGCCCGCTACGGCCATACCGGAGCGCGCGAGGAAGGGACGATCGGTTTTGCCTCCTTGCGCGGCGGCACGGTGGCGGGCGAACACAGCGTAATCCTGGCCGGCGAGCACGAACGCATCACACTGTCGCACAGCGCGGAGGATCGGATGATCTTCGCCCACGGCGCGGTGCGCGGTGCGGCGTGGCTGATCGGCAAGGAGCCGGGCCGCTACAGCATGGGTCAAGTGCTGGGCCTGTGACCCGCGATCAGGCGTTTGAGTTCTTCCGCCGGCTGGCCGAGGACAATCCGGCGCCGGTGACCGAGCTGGCATTCGGCAATACCTATCAGCTGCTGGTCGCGGTGGTGCTCTCTGCGCAAGCCACCGACGTGGGCGTCAACAAGGCGACTCGGGCGCTGTTTGCGGCGGTCAGGACGCCGGCGCAGATGGTGGCGCTGGGCGAAGAGGGGCTGAAGGCGCACATCAAGACCATCGGGCTGTTCAATGCCAAGGCCAGGAACGTCATCGCCTTGTCCCAAAAACTGGTCGCCGAGCACGGCGGCGAGGTGCCGACCGACCGCGACACGCTGGTCACACTGCCCGGCGTCGGCCGCAAGACCGCCAATGTCGTGCTCAATTGCGCGTTCGGGGCCGAGACGTTCGCGGTCGATACCCACGTATTCCGCGTCGGCAATCGCACCGGGCTGGCCAAGGGCAAGACGCCCGA
>JANOAH010000198.1:0-3866 GCA_031411075.1 Erythrobacteraceae bacterium | reverse complement strand
GTGCAGGCGGGGATGAACTTGGGATCGCCGTTCTTCGAAACGTGTTCCATCACGACGATGATTTTCTTCACTCCGGCCACCAGATCCATCGCCCCGCCCATGCCCTTGATCAGCTTGCCGGGGATCATCCAGTTGGCGATGTCGCCCAGTTCGCTCACTTCCATTGCGCCGAGCACGGTCAGATCGATATGCCCGCCGCGGATCATTGCAAAGCTCGCCGCGCTGTCGAAATAGGCGGTCTGCGGCAGTTCACTGATGGTCTGCTTGCCGGCGTTGATCAGGTCGGCGTCGACCTCGTCAGGGTACGGGAACGGGCCGATGCCGAGCATGCCGTTCTCGCTTTGCAGCGTCACCGTCATGCCCGCGGGAATGTGGTTCGCGACCAGGGTCGGGATGCCGATGCCGAGGTTGACGTAATAGCCGTCCTCGAGCTCCTGCGCCGCACGGGCGGCCATTTCATCGCGGGTCCAGGGCATTATCGATCTCCGCTCACAAGTCTTTCCAGCCGCGCCAAACGCCGATCGCATGCACCAGGCCCATCGCCAGCACGATGATGGACGACCAAAGGACGAATGACGCCGACAGGTCGGGCCGGCCGAGCAAGCGCGGATAGACCACGATCATTCCGCGCAGCAGATAGACGGCGGTTATGGTGAGCAATCCCAAGCGCAGCAGCGGCAATCGGGCGGTCAGGCCCGCCCCCGCAAAGGCATAAGCTGCGCAAAGCGTCAGCAGCGCCGCAATTCCTGCCGTCATCAGCCCGGGCATCCAGCTGCCACGTTCCGCGGCGCGAACGTAGCCTGGCGGCGCACCAAGCGTGCGATACCATTGCGCGCCTCCGACGATGCAGGCGATGTGAGCAAGAGCAGCGAAGGCACTCGAGCCGCCGGCGACGATCAGCCACGGATTGCGCCATTTCACTGCGATCCCGGTCCATGGTGGGTCGAGCGCTTGCCGGCGGGGGCCGACAGCGCGCCGAGCAAGGTGGCGGCAAGCAGATGCATCACTGTCCAGCCTCCCGATCGCTCCACCGCACCTCGGCGGGAAACAGCTCGTCCGGCGTGCCGCGCAGGCTTGGGCCGTAGACCGGGTTGGGCAACAGGAACCAGCCTTCGCCCCACAGCGCGGTGGCCCAGCCGCGCCCGGCAAGCGCGCGGCGCTCGGCGACCGACAGCGCGCGGGCGTTGAACAAGTCGGCGAAATCGCCGAGCTGGTCGCCGGCCATCGCGATCACGCAGAAGCGCTCGCCGATGGTCTGGCGGCGGCCGTCCTTTTCGGGATTGGCGCTGGCGTCGCCGCGGAAGAACAGCGTCTCGCCGCGCACCGTCGGCCCGAAGCCGAGCGCCTCGAGCGTGCGCGCGGTGCCTTCGGCGGTCGAGGCGTTGCGGTTGGTGCTGAAGATCGTCGCCACGCCCAGCTCGCGCAGCGTGCGCACCGCGTAGAGCGCGCCGGGCACGGGCGCGGCGGCGCGGCTGCCGCTGGCCTGATAGCGCACCATCAGCCCCTGCTGGTCCTGATCGTCGAGCACGACCGCCTCGTACCCGAGGTTGAGAGTGAGCGTTTCGTCGACGTCGAAGATCGCCGCGAACGGCTTGTCGCCGCACGGCAGGAACCGCGCCGGCCCGGCGCCCGGATCGGCGGCGAGCACCACGCTGTCGGCCGGGCGGCGGGCGAGGGCAGCGCGAACGTGCTCGACCAGCGCGTGATAAGTCTGGATCGACAGCGCCGCCGCTTCGCCCGAACCGTAGAGGTACTGAAAGCGGCGGATGCGCTCCTCGGCGGCAACGTCGCGCTCGGGCGCGGCTGCGGCCAGGGGCGCCGGCGTGGGCGCGGGCGGCGCGGTGGTGGCGCAACCGGCCAGCAGCAGCGCCGTCAGGGCCATCGCATGCCGCATCACGCCGCCTCGCGCTCGCGCGTGGTCGTGAACTCGATCTTCTTGTCGTAGGGCGCGCCGACGATCATCCGCTGCACATAGACGCCGGGCAGGTGGATGCCGTCCGGGTCGAGGCTGCCGGTCGCGACGATCTCCTCGACTTCGACCACGCAGACCTTGCCGCAAGTCGCCGCCGGCAGGTTGAAATTGCGCGCGGTCTTGCGGAATACCAGGTTGCCGGTCTCATCCGCCTTCCACGCCTTGACGATGGCGAGATCGGCGACGATGCCGCGCTCGAGCACGTACTCTTCTTCATCGAAGACCTTGGTCTCCTTGCCCTCGGCCACCAGCGTGCCGACCCCGGTCTTGGTGTAGAACCCGGGAATGCCGGCGCCGCCCGCGCGCATTCGTTCGGCCAGCGTGCCTTGCGGACAGAACTCGACTTCGAGCTCGCCGGCGAGGTACTGGCGCTCGAACTCCTTGTTCTCGCCGACGTAGCTGGCGATCATCTTGGCCACCTGGCGGGTGCGCAGCAGCTTGCCGATGCCTTCGTTGTCGATCCCGGCATTGTTGCTGGCGAACGTCAGGTTCTTGACCCCGCTTGCCTCGATCGCGCCGAGCAGCCGCTCGGGAATTCCGCACAGCCCGAAGCCGCCCGCAGCGATCAGCAAGCCGTCGCGCAGCAACCCGTCGAGCGCGGCGGCGGCGGTAGGATAGAGCTTGTTCATGCGCGCCTCCGGCTGGGTTGCGAGCGAAAACCGTTAGGCAATCGCGCGGGCCCTGTCATCCGCCGCGTGCGGCGTCAGGCACTGTTGCCGCACTGCAACATAACGGGCTCCGCGCCATGCGGCGGCCCGGATCGGGGCGGCTTGCTGGCACCGATGTTAGCAAAATTTCGCGCATTCGCTGGCGGTTCCGATTGGCTTGCAAAAAAATCAAGCTCGGTTGCGCTTTTCGCACTTGCGAGATGAAATTGTGCAGCGCATATAACGCAGGCCTTTCAGGCATCCTCTCCCAAACTCCCAGGCCCGGCCGGCAACGGCCGGGCCTTTTTTATGCGCCCGGGGCGCTGGCGCGCCCGGCACCAACGCCGCAGCAGTCGGTTTGCATTCCGGGCGGCGGGTTCCTAGCTTGCCGGCGGACCAGAACGACAAGCGAGAGAGCGGATGGCCGACGCGGCGGCAGCGACGATCAATAAGGACAAGGTGCGGCTGCCGGTGGCAGCGCTGCGGCAGGAGGAAAGCGGGCGCAGCATCGCGCGCTTGCCACGCTCGGCGTTCCAGGCGCTCGGCATTACCGAAGGCGATCCGGTTGAAATCGAAGGCAAGCGGTTGACCGCGGCGATTGCGCTCGCCGCCTATGCCGAGGATGAGGCGCTCGAGATCGTCCGCATCGACGGGCTGCTGCGTGCCAATGCCGATACCTCCTCGGGCGAACATGTCGAAGTGCGCCGCGCCGAATCGCGCCCCGCCACCCGCGTGGTGTTCGCCCCCTCGCAGCGCGAATTGCGGTTGCAAGGGCCGGGCGAAGCGTTGAAGCGCGCGTTCTTCCGCCGTCCGCTGACCGCCGGCGATCTCGTCGCCACCCATGGCCGTCAGCCGGTCGAGGACATGCCGCCCGAACTGCGGCGAATGATGTTCAACCAGCCGGCCTACGCGCTCGCCGAAATTCGCCTCCAGGTGGTCTCGACCACGCCGGCCAAGGGCATCGTCCATATCGACGAGAACACCGAAGTCGAGATGCGCGCCGAGTTCGAGGAGCCGCGCGACGGCCGCGGCATCATCAACTACGACGACGTCGGCGGGATGGACGAGACCATCACGCAACTGCGCGAGATGGTCGAGCTGCCGTTGCGCTATCCCGAGCTGTTCACCCGGCTCGGCGTCGATCCGCCCAAGGGCGTGCTGCTGCACGGCCCGCCCGGCACCGGCAAGACGCGCCTCGCCCAGGCCGTGGCGAACGAAAGCGACGCCACGTTCTTTTCGATCAACGG
>JANOAH010000197.1:0-8616 GCA_031411075.1 Erythrobacteraceae bacterium | reverse complement strand
GACGACCTCGACAGTCACGAACAGGTGCTGCCGGTGCTGATCCACGGCGACGCGGCGTTCGCCGGCCAGGGCATCGTGTGGGAATGCTTCGGCTTTTCGGGGGTGCGCGGCTACAACACCGGCGGCTGCCTGCACTTCGTCTTCAACAACCAGATCGGCTTCACCACCAGCCCGCAGTTCGCGCGCAGTTCGCCTTACCCCAGCGATGTCGCCAAGGGCATCCAGGCGCCGATCCTGCACGTCAACGGCGACGATCCCGAAGCGGTCACCTTCGTGTGCAAGTTGGCGATCGAATACCGCCAGCTGTTCAAGCGCGACATCGTCATCGACATGTGGTGCTATCGCCGCTTCGGCCACAACGAGGGCGACGAGCCGAGCTTCACCCAGCCGCTGATGTACAAGGCGATCAAGGGCCATCCGCGGGTCAGCGATCTCTACGCCGCGCGGCTGATGGCCGAAGGCGTGATCGACGGCGAGGCCGCGCCGCACATGCGCTATGAATTCGAGGCCTTGCTCAACGGCGAATTCGACGGGGCCAAGAGCTATAAGCCCAACGAGGCCGACTGGTTCGGCGGCCGCTGGAGCGGGCTGCACAAGCCCGCCGATCCCGAAACCGCGCGGCGCAATATCGACACCGCGATCGACAAGAAGCTGTTCGAAAGCCTCGGCCGCACGCTCGCCACGGTGCCGGCGGACCTTGCCATCCACCCTACGCTGGGCCGCGTGATCGAAGCCAAGCGGGCGATGTTCGCGAGCGGCCAGGGGTTCGACTGGGCGACCGCCGAAGCGCTCGCCTTCGGCAGCCTGGTGTCCGAAGGCTATGGCGTGCGATTGTCGGGCCAGGATTCGGGCCGCGGCACCTTCAGCCAGCGCCACGCCATCTGGGTCGACCAGAATACCGAGCGCAAATACATCCCGCTCACGCAACTGCCGCACGGCAAGTTCGAGGTCTACGACAGCCCGCTCTCCGAATATGGTGTTCTCGGCTTCGAATATGGCTTTGCCAGCGCCGACCCCAAGACGCTGGTATGCTGGGAAGCGCAGTTCGGCGATTTCGCCAACGGCGCGCAGATCGTGATCGATCAATACATCGCCGCCGGCGAGGCCAAGTGGCTGCGCGCCAACGGCATCGTGCTGATGCTGCCGCACGGGTTCGAAGGGCAAGGGCCGGAACACTCCTCGGCCCGGCTCGAACGGTTCCTGCAGCTGTGCGCCGACGACAACATCCAGGTCTGCAACATCACCAGCCCGGCCAATTACTTCCACGCGCTGCGCCGGCAGATGCTGCGCCCGTTCCGCAAGCCGCTGGTGATCATGACGCCCAAGAGCCTGCTGCGGCACCCGCTGGCAAAGTCGAGCGCCGACGAATTCACCGCTTCGGCGCACTTCAAGCGGATCCTGTCCGACCGTATCGACATTGCGGACGCCAAGGTGCGCCGGCTGGTGCTGTGCAGCGGCAAAGTCGCGCTCGATCTGTTCGAGGCGCGCGAGAAAGACGGGCTCGACGATGTTTCGATCGTCCGGCTCGAACAGCTCTATCCGTTCCCGGGCGAGCCTTTGGCGGCGCGGCTCGAACGCATGAGCCACCTTGAAGAGGTGATCTGGTGCCAGGAAGAACCGCGCAACAACGGCGCCTGGTTCTTCGTCGCCAGCCGCATCGAGGATGCGCTCACCGCCTCGCGCCACAAGGGCATGCGGCCGCAGTACATCGGCCGCAACCGCGCCGCCTCGCCCGCCACCGGCCTCGCCAGCCGCCACGCCGCCCAACAGGCCGCGCTGGTGGCCGAGGCGCTGGGGCTGGCCGACAAGCCGGCGCGGAAGAAAGGTTGATGACCATGCCTATTCCTCCCCTTCAAGATTTCTAGCGGGATTTGTAGCAATGCCAGTTGAAGTAAAAATCCCGGCGCTGGGTGAATCGGTCACCGAGGCGACGATCGGCGAATGGCTCAAGCAGCCGGGCGACACGGTCAAGCTCGACGAACCGATCGCCAGCCTGGAAACCGACAAGGTCGCCGTGGAAGTGCCGGCCCCGGCGGCGGGCGTGCTCGGCGCGCACCAGGTCGAGGTCGGGGGAACCGTTCAGGTCGGCGCGGTGATCGCGACGATCGAAGACAGCCAGCAGGCCGGCGAGACCACCGAGGTCAAGGAACGCGAACAGCCGCAGCCCAAGGCCGAGCAGCCGCCCGCCGCCGCGCCGGCTCAGGCACCGGCGCCTGCCGCCCCGGCGGCCTCGCCAGCAGCGGCGGAGGACGATCACACCACGACGCTTTCGCCAGCCGTGCGCCGCGCCGTGCTCGAGCATGGCGTCGATCCGAGCGCGATCAAGGGCAGCGGCAAGGACGGCCGGCTGACCAAGGAAGACGTGCTCACCGCCGCGCAGGCCAAGAAGGCCGCGCCTGGCCCTTCGACAAGCTCAGGGCGAGCGGACCTTGGCACTGATTCAACCCCCGCTCGACCTGAGCCTGTCGAAGGACGCAGAGAAGAGCGGGTCAAGATGACCCGCCTGCGCCAGACGATCGCCAAGCGGCTGAAGAGCGCGCAGGAAGAAGCCGCGCTGCTGACCACCTTCAACGACTGCGACATGACCGCGGTGATGGAAGCGCGCGAAGCCTACAAGGATCTGTTCGCCAAGAAGCACGGGATCAAGCTCGGCTTCATGAGCTTCTTCGCCAAGGCCGCGTGCCTGGCGCTGAAAAGCGTGCCCGCCGCCAACGCCAGAATCGACGGCGACGAGATTATCTACCACGATTACGTCGACATTTCGGTCGCGGTCAGCGCGCCCGGCGGGCTGGTGGTGCCGGTGGTGCGCAATGCCGACGCGATGAGCTTCGCCGAGATTGAGCAGGCAATCGCCGACTATGGCCAGAAGGCCAAAGACGGCACGCTGACCATGGCCGACATGACCGGCGGCACCTTTACCATCTCCAACGGCGGGGTGTTCGGCAGCCTGATGTCGACCCCGATCATCAACCCGCCGCAAAGCGCCGTGCTCGGCCTCCACCGCATCGAAGACCGCCCGGTCGCGCGTGACGGGCAGGTGGTGATCCACCCGATGATGTACCTGGCGCTCAGCTACGACCATCGCCTGATCGACGGGCGCGAAGCCGTCACCGCTTTGAAGATCGTCAAGGAAGCGATAGAAGACCCGATGCGGCTGCTGATCGATCTTTGACTATAGCGACCCTCGCGAAACACCTGATCACCGTCGAGGAATTCCTCGACATGAAGTTCGATACGGAGGAGCGGTACGAGCTCGACAACGGTGTCGTGCGCATGATGGGCGGCGGCACGGTCCGGTATTCGGAAATTCAAGGCAATGTTCTGTTAGCCTTGAAGCAGAAGCTCAAAGGAAGCGACTGCGCACCGCACGGACCTGACATGGGCGCGCGAAATCACCGCCTGTCGCTGCGCTATCCCGATGTGAGCGTGTATTGCGGTCGCCGCGGCCCCGAAGACGACAAGCTCAAAGCACTCGATGATCCAAAGCTGGTCGTGGAGATCTTCTCACCCACCACCCGCACCCGTGATATCGAGGTCAAACTGCCCGAATATCGCTCGGTTTCATCGCTGATGGCGATCCTTTACGTCGATCCGGAGGACGAGACCGTCCACCTCGAAGTGCGCGACGATGCCGGCGAATGGAGCGTCGCGTCGATTCCCGCCGACGGCGCCATCGACCTGCCGTTTTTTGGTATCGCATTATCGCATGACGATGTTTTCGCCCGCGCCTGAGCGCGGGCGCGGATAAAATCGCGACGGCCGGCGTTGTTGCCGTGATGCCCCGCGCCCCCCAGCCCCGCAAGGGCATGCCCTCGCCCCAGCTCGACCAAGCCGAGTTCAAGGCGCGTTTCCTCGAACGGTTCTATGATCCCGCCTTCGGGCCGCACCGCCAAGCGCTGGACGAGATCGCGGACGTGGCCTGGGACGGCTACACCAACGCGCGCAAGTCTCCGGTCACCCGCCAAGCCGGCAAGGGTTTCGCCGATCCGACGTACGACATGTCGGTCGAATGGCTGGCCGCGCGACAGGCCATCCAGGAGGCGCAGCGCGAGCACGACGACAAGCGGGAACCGCCGTGCATTCTGATCATCAACGCCTCGTCCCGCTCTGAACACACCTGCCCCGGCGAAATGTCGAAAAGCTGGCGGCTGGTCGAGATCGCCGGCGAAATCTGCGGCACCAAAGGCACGCTGGTCCGCACGCTCGACCTGTCGCGGCTGGCGAGCGAGTACGGCCGCCACATCCACCCGTGCAAGGCGTGCTTCTCCACCGCGGCGGCGCTGTGCCACTGGCCGTGCAGCTGCTATCCCAACCACAGCCTGGGCCAGGTGCAAGACTGGATGAACGACATCTACCCGCTGTGGGTGCGCGCGCACGGGATCATGATCGTGACGCCGGTCAACTGGTATAGTCCGACCAGCCCATTGAAGCTGATGATGGACCGGTTGGTCTGCGCCGATGGCGGCAATCCCGATCCGACCAGCACCCAGGGCAAGGATGCGAAGAAGGCCAAGCAGCTCGAGCTCGACGGCTGGCCTTACCCTCGCCATCTCGAAAATCGGGTGTTTTCGGTCGTCGTCCACGGCGATGTCGAAGGCGCGGAGAATGTCCGCCGCAGCCTGGCCGATTGGCTGCGCTTCATGCACCTCAAGCCGGCCGGGCCGAGTGCCGAGCTCGATCGCTACATCGGATATTGGGAGCCGTACGCCACCAGCCACCAGGCGCTCGACAAGGATACCGCGATCCAGGACGAAGTGCGCAACGCCGCGCGCACGCTGCTGCGCGCGGTGCACGAACAGCGCGCCGGCAAGCTGATCGACGCCGGCGAAGGGCTCGACCAGGCGCGGCAGAAATAGCCGCGCGCGGGGTGGAAAGCCGCCGCGCCCGTCCCTAAAGGAACGCCCATGGCTGATCCTACCTACGATTACGACGTGCTGGTCATCGGCGCCGGACCCGGCGGTTACGTCGCTGCGATCCGCGCCGCACAGCTTGGGTTGAAGACCGCTTGTGCTGAAAGCCGCGAGACGCTCGGCGGCACCTGTCTCAATGTCGGCTGCATTCCCTCCAAAGCGATGCTGCACGCCAGCGAATACTTCGACGCGGCCAAGAACGGCGCGATGGCGGCGATGGGGGTCGAGGTCAGCCCCAAGCTCAACCTCGGCCAGATGCACGCCCAGCGGCTCGACGCGGTCGGCGGTCTGACCAAGGGGATCGAGTTCCTGTTCAAGAAGAACAAGGTCGACTGGCTGAAGGGTCTTGCCACGTTCACCGACGCGCACACCGTTTCGATCGAAGGTAAGCCCGTCACCGCGACAAACGTGGTCATCGCCACCGGCTCGTCGGTCACGCCGCTGCCTGGCGTCGAGGTCGACAACGCCAAGGGCATAGTTGTCGATTCGACTGGCGCGCTGGAGCTCAAGACTGTGCCCAAGCGCATGGTGGTCATCGGCGGCGGGGTGATCGGGCTCGAGCTCGGATCGGTCTGGCGACGGCTCGGCGCCGAGGTGATCTGCGTCGAATTCCTCGATCAGATCCTGCCCGGGATGGACCTGGACGTTCGCAAGGAGGCGAACAAGATATTCGCCAAGCAGGGCATCGAATTCCGCCTCTCGACCAAGGTCACCGGGGTGGCGGTGAAGGGCAGGACCGCGACGCTGACGCTCGAGCCGGCCGCGGGCGGCGCAGCGGAGACGCTGGACGCCGATTGCGTGCTGGTGTCGATCGGACGACGGCCCAATACCGACGGGCTTGGCCTCGAGGCGATCGGGCTCGAGCTTAACAAGCGCGGCCAGATCGAAACCGACCACGATTTCCGCACCAAGGTCGCCACTGAGATTGGGGGCGTGTGGGCGATCGGCGACGTCATTCCCGGCCCGATGCTGGCGCACAAGGCCGAGGACGAAGGCATCGCAGTGGCCGAAAACATCGCCGGCCAGACCGGGATCGTGAACCACGCGGTGATCCCGAGCGTGGTCTACACCCTGCCCGAAATCGCCGGTGTCGGCCTGACCGAGGAGCAGGCCAAGGAGCGCGGTGAAATCAAGGTCGGCAAGTTCCCGATGCTGGCCAACAGCCGCGCCAAGACCAACCACGAGCCCGACGGCTTCGTCAAAGTGATTGCCGATACCGCGACCGACCGCGTGCTCGGCGTGTGGTTCATTGCCAGCGTGGCCGGCACGATGATCGCCGAAGCCGCGCTGGCGATGGAATTCGGCGCCACCAGCGAGGACATCGCCTACACCTGCCACGCCCACCCGACGCATTCGGAAGCCTTGAAAGAAGCAGCGATGGCGGTGACGGGCAAGCCGATCCATGTGTGATTGGTCCCAGGTGACGCACCTTCGCCCGTTCCACCTCGCTTTCCCGGTCCACGACCTCGACGCCGCACGGCGGTTTTGGGGGGAGACGATGGGTTGCCCGGAAGGGCGCAGCAGCGAGGATTGGATCGACTTCGATTTTTTCGGCCACCAGATCGTCGCGCACCTGGCGCCTGGCGCGGTGGCGGCGGCGGCGCAGGCCGCGAACGCCGTCGACGGGCATGACGTGCCGGTGCCGCATTTCGGCATCGTCCTGACGCTTGAGGACTGGCAGGCGCTCGCCGACCGCCTCACGGCCGCCGGCACTGCGTTCGTGATCGAGCCGCACATCCGCTTTCGCGGCCAGGCGGGGGAGCAGGCGACGATGTTCTTCCGCGATCCCAGCGGCAATGCCGTCGAGATGAAGGCGTTCGCGGATTTGGGCCAGCTTTTCGCGCGCGATTGAGCTAGGCCCAGGCGCATGGCCCTCGCCCGCACCATGCGCCTGTTCGCCAAGTGGCACATCTGGCTCGGCTGGCTGGTCGGCGTGCCGATCCTGATGTGGACCGTCACCGGGTTATGGATGGTGGCGCGCCCCATCGACGAGGTGCGCGGACAACACTTGCGCGCCGCGCCCGCCGCGATCGACCCGGCCACGGTGCGCTTTCCGGAGCGGATCGGCGAACCGATCGAGGAGGCGCGGCTAGTCGCGCAGCCTGACGGGGCGCAATGGATTGTCACCACCGCCAGCGGCATGCGGCTGCGCTATTCGGCGCAATACGGCACCGCCACCCCGCCGGTGGTCAAGGACGAGGCCGAGCGCATCGCCACCGCGGCTTACGCCGGCCATGCGGTGCTGCGGGGCGTGCGCTACCTTCCCGCCGGCGAAGCGCCGAGCGAGGCGCGCAGTGCCCGGGCGGTGTGGCAGGCGCGGTTCGCCGATGGCACCCACCTTTACATTGACGATGCCACCGGCGAGGTCATGGCGCTGCGCACCGGACAATGGCGGCTCTACGACGTGATGTGGGGCCTGCACATTATGGACCTGCAGACCCGCGAGGATACGCATCACCCGATCCTGATCGGGTTCGCCGGCCTGTCGGTGCTCGGCGCGCTGCTCGGTTGCGTGCTGCTGTTTCGCCGGCGCAAGGCACGGCTGAGGGCATGACCGGGCTCGAGCTGCCGGTCGAGTTGCCCCCGCTGCTCGATCTCGCCGCCACCGCGGTGTTCGCGCTGACCGGGGCGCTGATGGCGGCGCGGCTCAGGCAGACCTTTGTCACGATGTGCTTCTTCGCGCTGCTCACCGGGGTCGGCGGCGGATCGGTGCGCGATGCGATGATCGATGTGCCGGCGTTCTGGCTGCACGATCCATGGGTCGCCCCGGTGATCTTCGTCACCGCGCTAATCGCCTGGTTCACGCCCCGCCGCTGGTGGGAAGGCCACTTGCTCGAATGGGCCGACGCCGCGGGCCTGGCCGGATTTGCCGTGCTGGGGACGGCCAAGGCGCTCAACTTCGGCGTCGCGCCGCTGCCGGCCGTCGTGCTCGGCGTGGTCACCGGGTGCGTCGGCGGGATCATCCGCGACGTTATCGCCGGCGTGCCGTCGATCCTGATGCGGCCCGAACTCTATGTTACCGCCGCGGCGCTGGCCGCCGCGCTCTATGCGGGCGGCAACGCGCTCGGCCTGCCGCAGGGGCCGGTCGGCGTGGTCGCGCTAATGGCGGGCTTCGGGCTGCGCGGCGCGGCGCTGACCTGGCGGCTCGAGCTGCCGGCTTACTCGCGCGAGCCCAAAGAGCGCTGACTTACTGTTCGAAGTCGCCGCTGGCGTCCGCCCGGTAACGCCCGTCGTCCTCGCCCGGATAGCCCTGGTCCGCGCGCGCGCCGGTGTAGTAATCGTCACCATAGCCTTCGCCGCGCTCGTCGTAAGCCACGCCGGGCTCGCCCAGATTGACGTCGCCGATGCGGCCGTCGTTGTCGATCCGGCAGGCAAAGCCGGCACCGCTCGAAAGCTGCCCCGAGACGTTCCAGCCGGCCGAGTCGCGCGTGGCGGCATCGACGCTGTCGACCCGCGCGCTGCGGCGGCTTACTTCGTCGACGCACATTTCGACCGCGCGATCGATCCCGCTGGAACCCCAGCTGCGCGCGTCCTCGCGGCCGCTGCGATAGCGCGCGTCGTAATTGCGGTCCGTATCGGGATAGCGGCCTTCGTACCGGTCGCGGTCGCGCGAATTTCGCGTGGCCTTGGTGATCGCCGAGATCGCGCCGATCAGCACCACGCCGGCAAGGATATCGCCCGCGTCGATCCCGCCGCCATAGCCATA
>JANOAH010000196.1:0-2229 GCA_031411075.1 Erythrobacteraceae bacterium | reverse complement strand
CGGGCCGCCATCAGGCGGCGAGGAACAGCACCGCGGCGGCTCCGTCCGCAAGATCGCCGAGCCAACCGGTCAAGAGATAGGCGAACGGCGAGATCGCCAACGCGCTCAGCTCCAGCAGCGCCCAATGCGCCCAATCGCCGCGACCGGTGACGGTGCCGGCGGGTTCATCGAAATACATCACCTTGATTATCTTGATGTAATAGAACGCGCCAATCACCGAAGCGGCGATCCCCGCCACCGCCAGCGCCAAGAGCCCGGCATCGACCGCGGCGCGGAACACCACCAGCTTGGCCCAGAAGCCCATGAACGGCGGAATGCCTGCCAGGCTGAACATCATCAGCATCAGGCAGAACGCCAGCGCCGGGCGGGTACGCGACAGGCCGGCGAGATCGGCGATGCCCTCGACCGGGTCGCCGGCCGCATTGCGCATCAACAGCACCACCACGAAGCTGCCCACCGTCATCGCGACATAGAAGGTCAGGTACACCAGGATGCCACTGGCGCCGGCGGGCGTCCCTGCGGCGAGGCCGACGAGGATGAAGCCGACGTTGTTGATCGACGAGTAAGCCAGCAGCCGCTTGATGTTGCCCTGCCCGATCGCGCCGAGCGCGCCGACCACGATCGAGGCCAGCGCAGCGACGATGACGATCTGCCGCCAGGCGTCGGCCTGCGCGCCGAACGCTTCGAGCGCGACGCGCGCCGACAGCGCCACCGCGGCGACCTTGGGCGCACTGGCAAAGAACATCGTCACCGGCGTCGGCGCGCCTTCGTAGACGTCGGGCGTCCACATGTGGAACGGCACCGCGCTGATCTTGAAGGCTAGGCCGGCGAACACGAAGACGAGGCCGAACAGCGCGCCGGTCGAAATCTCGCCGCTGAGCGCCGCGCGGATGCCGTCGAAGCTGGTGGTGCCGGTGAAACCGTAGGTCAGGCTCATCCCGAACAGCAGGATGCCGCTGGCGAGCGCGCCGAGCACGAAATACTTGAGGCCCGCTTCGGCCGAGCGGCCATCGGCGCGCAGCAGGCTGGCGAGGACGTAAGCCGAAAGCGAATTGAGTTCGAGCCCGATGTACAGCGTCATCAGGTCGGCGGCCGAGACCATCACGCTCATGCCCACCGCCGCGAACAGCACCAGCACCGGGAATTCGGCGTGCATCGCTTTCAAGCGGTCGAAGAACGCCGGCGCGACGACCAGCGCCGCGCCGCTGGCGGCGTAAATCAACAGCTTGGCGAAACCGGCGAAGGCATCGGCGCGCAGCAGGCCGGAAAAACCAACCGTATCTGGCCCGCTGGCGCCAGCGCAGACCGACGGGGCGACAAGCGCGAACGCGGCGCCGAGCGCGACGCAGGCAATGACGCTGACAATGCGCGAGGCCTTGTCGCCCGCCCAGGCGGCGACTAGCAGCAGCGCCAGGCCCGCAAGCGAGAGGATCTCTTCGGGCAGCGCCAGCGCGAGCGAATGGGCGAGGTCCATCAGTGGGCCTCCTCAGCCGCAGGGGCGGGCGTAACGATGGGCGGCGCGCTGGGCCGCGAGTCGCCTTGAGGTCGGGCGCGGGCGACGCGCGCGTCGAGTGCCTGGATGTCGGCGCGCATCGGGGCGAGGAAGCTTTCGGGATAGACGCCCATCCACAGCACCGCCGCGGCGATCGGCGCCAGCATCAGCCATTCGCGTGGGCTGAGGTCCGGCATCGCGGCGGCATCGGCGTTCTTCTGCACGCCGAACGCGATGCGCCAGTAGAGGTAGAGCATGTAAGCCGCGCCCAGGATCACTCCGGTGGCGCAGACCGCCGTGACCCATGTCGAAACCTGGTAAATTCCCGCCAGGCTGAGGAATTCGCCGACGAACCCACTCGTGCCGGGCAGGCCGACGCTGGCCATCGTGAACAGCATGAAGAACAGCGCGTACCGAGGCATGTTGATCGAGAGGCCGCCGTAACGGTCGATCTCGCGGGTGTGTAGCCGGTCGTAGATCACGCCCACGCACAGGAACAGCGCGCCCGAAACGAGGCCGTGGCTGAGCATCACGATCATCGCGCCTTCGAACCCCTGCGCGTTGAACGCGAACAGCCCGATGGTGACGATCGCCATGTGCGCGACGCTCGAATAGGCGATCAGCTTCTTCATGTCGTCCTGCACCAGCGCGATCAGGCTGGTGATCACCACCGCGGCCATGGAGAGCGCGAACACCAGCCACATCAGCTGCGCGCTCGCTTCGGGGAACATCGGCAG
>JANOAH010000195.1:0-20568 GCA_031411075.1 Erythrobacteraceae bacterium | reverse complement strand
AAGTTACACCTGCGCGCGGCGGCGCGCTGCGCCGGGCTCGGCCGGAGTGCGGCACGGGCCGGGACGGTCAAGCGATCGGAGGCAGCACGGCTCATCCACCACGGTAAGGCAGATTTTGGCCGTGTAGGAAAATGGTTTTTGGGCCGGTGACGAATCGCCTCGGCGGGCAATCCGCGATAAGCCGCGCCGATGACCCGGCGTGGCGACAAAGTGGTGCCGTTCAAACGACCGTTCCGCGCGGTGCCACTGCGCCGGATCGTCAACCGCCCGCCGCGACCGCCGCGTTTTCCCCGCGCCCAGAAAAGCTGGCGGCAGGCGTGGTTAGAAACGCGCCCGTTCGTGCTGCTGATCGCGCTCTTGACGGTGTGGTACATCTCCGATGAGCACGATCTGGTCCCGACGCCCGGCTTCCTGCTGACCGCGCCCGAGACCGTTGCCGGCCCGTTCACGCGCTGCGGTCCCGGCCGGGGCGAATATTGCGTGATCGACGGCGACACCTTCAAGCTCGGCCGGCGCAACATCCGCGTGGTCGGCATCGACACGCCCGAAGTCGAGGCGCGCTGCCCCGCCGAAGCCGCCGCCGCCGAACGCGCGACGCAGGCGCTGCAGGCTTGGCTGAGCAGCGGCCCGTTCGAGATGAGGGCGCGGACATACGACCAGACCGACCGCTACGGGCGCGAAGTGCGGATCGTGAAGCGCCCCTATCCGGACGGCCATGTCGAACGCCTGTCGGACCACATGATCGAAGGCGGCTACGCCCGGCGGTATATCATGGGGTACCGGGCGGGGTGGTGTTGAGAGGTCAAAACTTGCGCTGAAAACGAACTCGGCGAGAATCCTTTACCAGAAATGTCTCGTACGGCGTGTCGCGCATGGCCGCGCGGACCGGTCCGGTGCCTTCGACAACATTCGCCCAGTATTGGGGCCGCAAAGCGCTGGACGGCAATTTCTCACCGATCATCGCCTCAATCTTGTGGAACGGCAGTTCGAACTCGCGCAACTTCTGCTGTCGGCAATAGTCCGCCAACGGTTCAAACTTGGCCATCTCGTCTTCCCATGAAATACCATCGCGATTTCTCGGCTTCAGTAGGAAAGAGTCAATGCGTAAGCCAACCAGCGTTCAGGCACTCACCGAGCTCGGCCGGGTGCGGCTGTCGAAGAGCTTCTTCATGCGCGACATGCTCCATTCGGAGATCGCGCAGATGCACGGGCTGCCGAACATTCCCGACAAGCCCGACCTGGCGATCGAGGTAGGCAAGCGGTTGTGCGAGGAATTGCTGGAGCCGTTGCAGGACCGCTGGGGGCGCGTGGCGATACGCTCGGCCTATCGCAGCCGCGAGGTCAACCAGCTCGGCAACGACATGATGAACGCGAACAAGGCGGGTTACAATTGCGCCTCGAACGAACGGAATGCAGCGAGGCACATCTGGGACATGCTCGACGCTGATGGCTGCAAGGGTGCGACGGCCTGCGTGGTGGTACCGGCGTTCTACGACGCGCATCCGGAGCCGGGCGGCTGGCAGGTGCTGGCGCAGTGGATCGACGAGAACCTGCCCTATTCGTCGCTGTTCTTCTTCCCGACCTACTGGGCGGTGAACATCAACTGGCACGAACGCCCGCAGCGGCGGATCGAGAGCTTCGCGGAGCCAAAGGGGCAGTGGGTGCCCAATTAGTATCGTGTCCCCGGAACTGCCCCGGAATTGCCGAAACTCAATCTACTGAAACTTTGCTCCTTTCCGATAGGCTGTATGTCGCTGAGTTCGATCAGGAATCCGTTCGATAAGTTCGGCCTTCATCATCTTCTGGAAGATGCGTTTCACAGTGTTTTCTGATCCGATAAAAGTGATAGCTCGAGCCTGCGTATTGTTAATCTCTTCGTTGTGCCGGAGATACTCAACAATCTTCTGCTCGGCGTTCGCGAGCTTCTCGTGCCGCAGTACCACCAACACGCCGGATTCAGTTTCTTCAACTTCCGGATCCCTAAGCTGAAGGGCTCGCATAGCCTCAAAAGCAGTATTTAGCCCCTCGCCGACATCCTTATTTGGCGGGTCAGGAAATTTGTTGATCAGACGCACAATTTTCTGATTCCTTGCGAGGCGTTCATCTAAGATATTCTGAGTGCTGATATGCCCAGGAAGCTTCCCCGGGCTATAAATCTCGATCCTATTGTTAAAGATACGAATGTGGATGTCATCATTATTGCTATAATCCCGATGAATGACAGCATTCGTGATGATCTCATGGATCGCACTGTTGGGATATCGGATCGCTTCGAATCCACTGTCACGCATTACGGGGATACGCTCGACGATCTCGACAACATTTCCAACTGCGGTCGCAATCTGATCGTATATGCAACCCTCGACAGTTGCCGGCTGCCCTTCGAGAGTTTCTCGGCTTGGCTGGTCGGAGGTTTGATAGCGATAAATCTTTATCGCAGCTTTAGGGAGAAGGCCCTGCGGCTCATCGGAGAACAGCAGCGCACCCGCCACCGTCAAATGGTCCTCAATGATAACGCGTTGCTTCTTGAGCCAGTTCCTGGGCCTAACCGATGGAACAACTGTCTCGATGAACTTATTCAAGACCTCAGAGTCGCTGAGATAGTCAAATCCGACGTCGGTCTTTTCGTCCTCGAAAGAGACCAGCCCTTTGCTGTACTCAATCTGACGGAGTGCTTCTCGATCAAGTCTAAGATTCTGCGCCCCCCGCCTGCCGTAATGATCTCCCGCGGAGTCCGCCCAAACCTTCTTATTCTTGAATATTTCCACCCTGAGAACGAAGCCAGTTCCGCCTTCCGCAGATAGGAAACTGTACGAAAACTCTTCCCCGATTGGGAAACAGTCGATCAGGGTCGCCAGGTGAGCGTTGGCATCTTCCTGACTCGGGAAGCCCTGCCATCTGTCAGGGTTCCTTGACTTCGCATCTTCAATTCCGATGAACAGCTCACCACCATCTGCGTTAGCGAACGCGGAGACCGACCTAGTTACCTTCGCGGGCGTGATTGCGGCGGATTTATAATCGAGAAAGTGACCCTCTGGCTGCGCCAAAAGCGCATCCCGTTGCTCCCTGGTCAGAAGTTCAATCTCTAAGGTCACTCCGCCGCCTGCACTCCAGCACCCGCATCCCCAAACAACCCCGGCCCCTCGCCCTCAACGCCTTGCTCGTTCGCGGCGCTGGCCTTGGCCTTGGCGCGGCTGTCGAAGCTGGCCCAGACGTCGTTCCAGTTGCCGCGTGTGGCGGCCTTGGAATACTCGGTCGCGCGGGTTTCGAAGAAGTTGGCGTGCTCGACGCCGTTCAAGAGCGGCGCCAGCCAGGGCAGCGGATGGTCGTCGACCATGTAGATGTTGGGCAGGCCGAGCTGGCCGAGGCGCCAGTCGGCGATGTAGCGGATGTAGCGCTTGATCTCCTTGGCGGTCATGCCGGGGACCGGGCCGTCCTCGAACGCGAGGTCGATGAACGCGTCCTCGAGCCTCACGGTCTTCTGGCACATGTCCATGATGTCTTCCTTGACCGCCTTGGTCAGGCAGCCGCGTTCCTGCACGAAGGCGTGGAACAGCCGGGTGATGCCTTCGCAATGCAAGCTCTCGTCGCGCACGCTCCAGCTGACGATCTGGCCCATGCCCTTCATCTTGTTGAAGCGCGGGAAGTTCATCAGCATGGCGAAGCTGGCGAACAGCTGCAGCCCTTCGGTGAAGCCGCCGAACATGGCGAGGGTGCGGGCGATATCCTCGTCATTGTCGACGGTGAACTGGGCCAGGTAATCGTGCTTGTCGCGCATCTCCTGGTATTCGAGGAACATGCCGTATTCGCTTTCGGGCATGCCGATGGTGTCGAGCAGGTGCGAATAGGCGGCGATGTGGACCGTCTCCATGTTGGAGAACGCCGCCAGCATCATCTTGATCTCGGTCGGCTTGAACACCCGGCCGTACTTGTCGTGGTAGCAATCCTGCACCTCGATATCGGCCTGGGTAAAGAAGCGGAAGATCTGGGTGAGCAGGTTGCGCTCGTGCTCCGAAATCTTCTGCGCCCAGTCGCGGCAATCCTCGCCCAGCGGCACTTCCTCGGGCATCCAGTGGATCTGCTGCTGGCGCTTCCAGAATTCGTATGCCCACGGGTATTCGAACGGCTTGTAGGTCTTGCGGGCTTCGAGAAGGGACATGGCTGGCTCCGGTGCACGAACCTTGCAACATAGGCAATCACAGGGGCGATTCGAAGGCAAGAGCGGCGGATTCGGAACGTTATCCACGCCTCGCGCATTGTCTTGAGCCGGCTCGATTTTTTCGGCCGGCGTGACGCGCACAACGATGCGCGCAAGGAGAGGCGGCGATGACCTGGAACTTGTTCAAGGCACAGCAGCAGCGCGGCGCGCAGTTGCCGCCCGAGGACGCCGTCGCCGGACGCGAGGCGCAGGATCACGAGGCGGCGAGCCGCGCCCAGCCGCAACCGGGCCGCTCTCCTGCCAGCCCGATCGAGCATGGTGGCGGCGACAACACCCCGACGCTGGGCGAGCCGGCGGTCGATTGGGACGAACTGATTCAGCCCGAAGCGCAGACCGAGACGGACGATTTGAACGAGGACGAGCGCGGGTTCGACGCCGAGCGAGTGCCCGGCGCGCCGGAGTAGCGCCTAGCGGCTGCGGTAGGTCTTGTAGTGGTTCCAGCGCCGCGACAGTTCGAGCAGCACCAGGATCGGGGTCGACCACAGCCAGGTCATCAGCGCCGATTCGACCCAGCCGCGGTTTTCGGCCAAGCGGATCGAGCAGCCGAACACTTCCCACGCGGTTTCCGGGCGGCAGCTCGACGGCCAATAGGCGTTCATGAACAGATAGGCGCCGAGCCCCAGCCAGCCGGCCTGCGCGACATAGAGCGCGACATAACGGCTGACCGCGACATCGCTGTGGCCCCACAAGTGCGGGCGCATCACGGGCTTGCGGCTCATGCGCGAAGCCTAGGCGGCGAGTGGTAAAGGTTTTGCTACCGCGCGGCCCCGCAATCCCCTCGGCTCGTCGCCTTTTTTTCTCTCGGCGGGAGCCGCCGGGCGCGCCCGCGCGTTGCATCGCCGACCCCCAGCAGGAGACTTTTGCGATGACCGACCTCAGCCAGATCCGCGAGCACATGGAAGTGATCGGCGCCGACGGCGTCCACCTCGGCACCGTCGACCGCTATGACGGCAGCCGCATCAAGCTGACCAAGGCGGATTCGGGCGCGCAGCTCGAACAGGCCGAAGGGTCGCACGCCGATCATCACCATTACATTCCCGGCGGCCTCGTCGCCTCGATCGAAGGCAACCAGGTGCGCCTCAGCGCCACCGCGGCGAACGCCGTGCAGTTCGAAGAGGAAGAGGGCGAGCAGTAAACTGCCCGGCAATGCCCCTCGTCAAGGCCGCCTAACGCGGCCGGAAAGCGCCCCCCGAGCGGGGCGCTTTTTCGTTGGGGTGAGGGGCCGCACCCTCACCCTCCCACGCCCTTCGGGCGCGGAAAGAGCGCCCAAGGCGCCAAGGGTGAGGGTGCTCGGCCCTACTGGCAGGCGAGGCATTCCTCGTAATCGGTCGGGGCGGCGAGTTCCATTACTGGCGGCTCGGCGGTGTTGTCGGCCTCGACCCCGCCGGCGAAGCCGGCGCGCTGCACCGATTTCGAGCGCAGGTAGTAGAGCGACTTGATGCCCTTCTCCCACGCCTGGAAGTGCAGCATCATCAGGTCCCACTTGTCGACATCGGCGGGGATGAACAGGTTGAGGCTCTGTGCCTGGTCGATGAACGGCGCCCGGTCGGCGGCGAATTCGAGCAGCCAGCGCTGGTCGATCTCGAAGCTGGTCTTGTAGACCGCCTTTTCCTCGGCGGTGAGGAAGTCGAGGTGCTGGACCGACCCGCCTTTCTCGAGGATCGAGTTCCACACGTTGGTCGAATCCTTGCTCTTCGAAGCAAGCAGCTTCTCGAGGTACGGGTTCTTGACCACGAAGCTGCCCGACAGCGTCTTGTGGGTGTAGATATTGGCCGGGATCGGCTCGATGCAGGCGCTGGTGCCGCCGCAGATGATGCTGATCGAGGCGGTCGGCGCGATCGCCATCTTGCAGCTGAAGCGCTCCATCGCGCCCTGTTCGGCCGCATCGGGGCAGGCGCCGCGCTCTTCGGCCAGAACCATGCTCGCCTCGTCCGCCGCGGCGGCGATGTGCTTGAACATGCGCAGGTTGTGGACTTTGGCCATCGGGCTTTCGAAGCCGATGCCCTTGGCCTGCAGGAACGAATGGAAGCCCATCACGCCCATGCCGACGCTGCGTTCGCGCGCGGCCGAATACTTGGCCCGCGCCATTTCGTCGGGCGCGCGGTCGATGTAATCCTGCAGCACGTTGTCGAGGAAGCGCATCACGTCCTCGATGAAGCGCTTGTCGCCCTGCCATTCGTCCCAGGTTTCGAGGTTCAATGAGCTGAGGCAGCACACCGCGGTGCGATCGTTGCCCAAGTGGTCGCGGCCAGTCGGCAGGGTGATTTCCGAGCACAAATTCGAAGTCGAGACCTTGAGGCCGAGCTCGCGGTGATGCTTGGGCATCATCCGGTTCACCGTGTCGGAGAACACGATATACGGTTCGCCGGTGGCGAGACGGGTTTCGACCAGCTTCTGGAACAGGCTGCGCGCATCGACCTGGCCGCGCACCGAGCCGTCCTTGGGGCTTTTGAGATCGAACTTGGCGCCCGCGCGGACCGCTTCCATGAACGCGTCGGTGATCAGCACACCGTGATGCAGGTTGAGCGCCTTGCGGTTGAAGTCACCGCTCGGTTTGCGGATCTCGAGGAACTCTTCGATCTCCGGGTGGCAGACGTCGAGATAGCAGGCCGCCGAGCCGCGCCGCAGCGAGCCCTGGCTGATCGCCAGGGTGAGCGAATCCATCACGCGGACGAACGGGATGATGCCGCTGGTCTTGCCGTTGAGGCCGACCGGCTCGCCGATGCCGCGCACGTTGCCCCAGTAGGTGCCGATGCCGCCGCCCTTGCTGGCGAGCCACACGTTTTCGTTCCAGGTCCCGACGATGCCTTCGAGGCTGTCGCTGACCGAGTTGAGATAGCAGCTGATCGGGAGGCCGCGGTTGGTGCCGCCGTTCGACAGCACCGGGGTCGCGGGCATGAACCACAGCCTGGAGATGTAGTCGTATAAGCGCTGCGCATGCGCCTCGTCGTCGGCGTAGCAATCGGCGACGCGGGCAAACAGATCCTGGTAATTTTCGCCCGGCAGCAGGTAGCGGTCGGTCAGCGTGTCCTTGCCGAAATCGGTGAGGAGCGCGTCACGGCTTTCGTCGGTGACGACAGTGAAGCGACGCGGCCGCACGGCTTTCGAATCGTCTTCGGCCCCGGCGGCGGCCTTCACCGCCTCGGCCAGCGCGCCGGCGGCGGCTTCGGCGACCAGATCGTCGGTTCCTGCGTCTTTGCGATCCATCGTCACTGCCTTGCCTGCCTGTTTGCCGTGCGCGGTGGGAGCCGCGGCATCCGCTTCCAGCGTTTCGCCCAGACCCATGGCCGCATCATCCCCTTGCCGAAATTCCATTTGCCGCAGCCCCCGATCCATGCCCTGCCCGGTCACCCGGACTCTATCAGATGTTCCGCGTATGTTCGAATCGGAGGCGGCTCGCCTACCTACCCGTTCGCACGCCTGCGCAGGGAACTATTTTTCCCCTGCTTGTCCCCAACCGGGCTCGCCACGGTCGCCAAAAATCCCGCGATTCAGGGGTTTTGGGCGCAGCAGCGCGCGCACCCCCTGAATCTAGGTATTGTAGGTGACCCCCGCAACCCGCCCACTACCCGTTGTGAATCGGACGCGATTTGCGCGCAAGAGGGTTAATCGCGATTGACCATCCCGAGCCGCCCGATCGGTCCGGTGTGGTGGCCCGGCAATACACCGCGACGCGTGGACCAAGCGGCACTTGTGCGGGGCGCAAGAGTCAAAACGCATCTGTCGAAAAAAATCTGTGCGTTGCGCCGCCGTGAATCATTCGAATCCGCCCCGGCAACTTTGTGTCGGAAAAGCCGTTGATGGCGCGAGCCGTGAGGAGCCGCAGCGATGTCCGATACCAAAAGCGCCACGATTTACCGGATGGTTCTGCCCGACCACGTCTGCCCATTCGGCGTGCGCGCCAAGGGCCTGCTCGAAGGCGCCGGCTATGCGGTCGACGACCAACAGCTGACCACGCGCGACGCGGTCGACAGCTTCATGGCCGAACACGGCGTCTCGACCACGCCGCAAGTCTACATCGGCGCAACCTGCGTCGGCGGCTGCGACGAAACCGAATCCTACTTGGCGCGCTAACCTTCGGGCAGGCAGGGACCCGGCGCGTCGGCCGCCCGGCGGGCGCGTTCGTTCTGCTGCGGACCCGGCACGATCGCGGCGACGATGCATGGCTCCCGGCCGAGCCGCACCGCCAGCAGCACCGACCGTTCGGGCGCCGGGAAGGGCTCGGCCGCGAAACTGTAACGCACGATCAGCGCATCGGGTTCGAACGCGCCGGCGGCTGCCGGGCGATCGTTGCCGCGCCATTCGGCCGTGTCGCCGAATGCACTGAATGCGCCGCCGCCGATCCCGGCCGTCGCCAGCTGTGTCGCGCGTCCGCCAGCGCCGACCAGCGTCATCGTTTCGCGCAAATCGGCCTCGGCGATACGGATGGCGAACGGGCCGGGCGTGCGGCATTCGACTTCGCTGAACGGCATCTCCTCGCGCTCGGCGCGGATCACCGGGCAGTCCTTTAGCGACGAATAGACCGACCGGCGCCCCAGGGCTCCGCCATCGCTGCCGGGATCGTCGCCGGAAGCCGGTGCGGGGGTGGTCGCCCGGTCGTTCCGCGCCGCCGAAACCGGGCCGGTCGCGTCGCTCTCGTCCACCGGCGGCGGTTGGGGCGAACAGGCGACCGAAGCGAGCAGCAGAGCGACAGCAGCGAGACGGGCCGTCATCGCTGATTGGCGCTTTGCCGCGCCAGGCGCACGGTGCGGCCGTCCGCATCGCGGACCAGCGTCCACCCTTCGGCGAGGGTAAGCGAGAACGCCTCGCCACCGTTGGCGCGGGCCGGGTCGAAATTGGCCGGCAACGGTACCAGCGCATGCGACCAGTCGCCCGCCAGCAGCATATCGCCGCCGGTCTCGAACGTGCCCCAGGTATCGCGGATCGTTCCGCCCGCATAGACCGAGCCGAGATCGCCGAGCGGCTCGACGGTGTTGGGGTTGAAGCCGATGCTCATCTTGTCGAAGTCGAGCCGCAGCACCGGGGCAGTCAGGAACGCGTTCCGCAGCGCCGCGACGCGCGCGGCGGCCACGCGGGCGCGCGCGGCTTCCTCGGCGGCGATGGCGCGATAGCCATAGCGCCCGGCGCCAGGCCCCACGCCCGCATCGGTCCCGAACGCGCTTTCGAGCAGTACCGGCAGCGCCGCCCCTTTGATGGCGAGCGGGCGCCAGTTGAGCCCGGTGCGATCGAGCAGGAGACCGTAGGCCGGGCCGTAGATATAGCCCAGCTGCCGGGCGAGAGCGGGTTCGGCGGCGCGGCGCGGCATCATCGCCGCGGCATCGGCGGCGGCCTGCGCCCCGTGGCCGGCACGATAGCCGGTGTATTCGGCCAGCCCTTCGTTGAGCAGCAGGGGCGCTTCGTCGCTGGCGGCGATTGGGAAGGCGAGCTGGCGGGCGCGATTGAAGCGGATCGCATCGCGCGCCGCGAGGCGCCAGTCGCCGCGCCCGTCCAGCGCCCGGGCGAGCGCCGCCGCCTCGAGCCGGAATAACACCCGCGCCCGTTCTTCGCCGGCATGAGCATTGGCGGTCTCGCGGAAGCTGAAGCCGAGCGCGGGCTGGATGGCGTGGAACGCTTCGTGTGCGATCAGCGTGCGGCGGGCGACCGGATCGCCCGGCAGCGGCGCCAGCAGCATGATCCAGCGTTCGCCAGCCCAGTCGAAGCTGGTGTTGGCGAGGATGATCTCGCCCGGGAGTACGCCGCGCCACGAGCCCGGCTCGGCGGCCGCAAATCCGGCGGCGGGCGGGGCGGCATTGGTGAGCGCCTGGCGGGTGGCGCGGTCGACCAGCACGATCTTGCCGCACAGCGATCGGCCCCATAGCGCCTGCCCGATCGCGGCGCATTCGGCGGCGAATTCGGCCATGGCTTGCGGGCCGGTGGCCAAGGAATCTTGCGCGCTGGCGGGCGTGGCGGTGGCGAAAGCGACCATTGCGAGGCGCAGCGCGAGGCGCTTCACGGCACCAGCACCGTGTCGCGCGCGACGAGGTCGGTGTTCGGGTAATCGAGGATGAAATGCAGACCGCGGCTTTCGTGGCGCTTGAGCGCGCTCTGCACGATCAGATCGGCGCATTGCAGCAGGTTGCGCAATTCGATGAGGTCGGTGGTGACGCGGAAGTGGCCGTAATAGTCGGCCACTTCCTCGTGCAGCAGGCCGATCCGGTGCGCGGCGCGTTCGAGCCGCTTGGTGGTGCGCACGATGCCGACGTAATTCCACATGAAGCGGCGGATTTCGGTCCAGTTCTGGCGGATCACCACTTCCTCGTCGGATTCGGTCACCCGGCTTTCGTCCCATTCGCGGATCGGCGGGACCGCATCGAGGCTGTCCCAGCAGCCGAGCACGTCCTGCGCCGCCGCCTCGCCGAACACGAAGCATTCGAGCAAGCTGTTCGAGGCGAGGCGATTGGCGCCGTGGAGGCCGCTTTCGGTACATTCGCCCGCCGCCCACAGGCCCGGCAGATCGGTCCGCGCGTCCAAGCCGATGAGAATCCCGCCGCAGGTGTAGTGCTGCGCCGGGACCACCGGGATCGGCCCCTTGGTCATGTCGATGCCGAGCCCGAGCAGCTTTTCGTAGATGTTGGGGAAATGGCCCTTCACGAACTCGGGATCGAGATGGCTGATGTCGAGATGGACGTAGTCGAGCCCGAAGCGCTTGATCTGATCGTCGATCGCGCGCGCCACCACGTCGCGCGGGGCGAGCTCGGCGCGTTCGTCGTAATCTGGCATGAAGCGGTGACCGGTGACCGGGTGCTTCAACTGCCCGCCTTCGCCGCGCACCGCCTCGGTGATGAGGAAGTTCTTGACCTCGAGATTGTACAGGCAGGTCGGGTGGAACTGCATCATCTCCATGTTGGAGATGCGGCACCCGGCGCGCCACGCCATGGCGATGCCGTCCCCCGTCGCGCCGCGCGGGCTGGTCGAGAACTGGTAAACGCGCCCGGCCCCGCCCGACGCCATGATCGTGGCGCGCGCGGTGATGGCTTCGACCTGGCCGGTCGCGGCGTCGAGCGCATAGGCCCCCCACACCCGGCCCGAGCCCGAATAGCGCGCCTCGTGCCGCCCGGTGATGAGGTCGATGCAGCTTTTGTCGGGCAAGAGGGTGATGTTGGGGTTGGCTTCGGCAGCCTTGAGCAACGCGGCCTGCACCGCCCAGCCGGTGGCGTCGGCGACGTGGACGATGCGGCGGTGCGAATGGCCGCCCTCGCGGGTCAGGTGCAGCTCCGGCCCGTCGGTGTTGAACGGCACGCCCAATTCGACCAGCCGCTCGATCGCCGCGGGCGCGCGTTCGATCACGAATTCGACCGTCTCGCGCCGGTTGAGCCCGGCGCCCGCCACCATGGTGTCGCGAATATGGTCCTCGAAGCTGTCGCCCGGCTCGAGCACCGCGGCGATACCGCCCTGCGCCCAGGCGGTGCTGCCGCTGGTCAGCGGGCCCTTGGCAAGCACGGTGACCTTGTGCGTTGCGGCCAGCGTCAGCGCCGCGGTCAGACCCGCGGCGCCCGAGCCGATCACCAGCACATCCGTCGCCTCACGCATGATTTCGCTTGAACACGGGTGCGTGGCGCGGTGCAAGGCAAAGCATGGATGACGCCCGGCGAACCGCGCTGGGCGAGCGGCACAATGGCTGATCCAGGTCGACGGGCATCAGGCCATGTGGAAGGACCGTTAGGAACCGCCGCGGCGGTTGGACCATTGCCCGATCGACCCCGTGGGAGCCCCGCCGATGCCCGATGCCGCCAAACTGGCCCGCAAGCGCGAACCGCGCGCCGGGGAGAGCAAGGCCTACGCCGCGGCCCGCACCGCGTTGCTGGCCGAAGAGATCGCGCTGCAGCGTTCCCTCGATCGGGTCGCCGAACTGCGCCGCAAGTTGCCCAAGGGGCCGGTGATCGACACCGATTACCGCTTCATCGACATCAACGGCGGCGATCCGGTGGGGCTGACCGATCTGTTCGGCGCCCATGACACCCTGGTGACCTATTTCTGGATGTACGGGCCCGACCGGCCGCGGCCGTGCCCGATGTGCACCAACCTGCTCGGCCCGCTCGACGCCAATGCGCCCGACATCGAACAGCGCGTGGCCTTGCGGGTGCTCGGCCGCAGCCCGGTCGAGCGGCAAGTGGCGTTTGCGCGCGAGCGCGGCTGGCAGCACTTGAAGTTCGCCCAGACCGTCGGCGACGCCTACGCGCTCGATTTCGGCGGGCTCGATCCCGAGAAGGGCTGGGAATACCCGGTCATGGCGGTGTTCCGGCGCGACGGGAAAGGCAAGGACGCCAAGGTGCGCCTGTTCTGGAAAGCCGAGATGACCGGGGCGATGGCCGACAAGGGCAAGGACCCGCGCGGCGGCCCCGACCTGGCGCCACTGTGGAGCGTGCTCGACATGACCCCCGAAGGCCGCGGCACCGACTGGTATCCCAAACTCGCTTACTGAGGGCGCGCGGCGCTGGTCAGCTGGACGAACACGTCTTCGAGATCGGCCTCGCGGGTGGTCACGTCCTCGATCGTATAGCCATGCTGCTGGACCAGCGCGAGCACTTGCCCGGCGCTCGAGGCATCACGGTCGTAGGTCACCTCGAGGGTGCGCGGATCGAGCACGTCGGCCTTGAGGAACGCAGGCTCCATCGGCGGACCGGCGAGATCCTTGTCGACCGTCACCCGCACGATCTTCTCGCGCGCCATGCCGACCAGTTCGCGCGTGGTCTGGTTGGCGATCAGTTCGCCATGGTTGATGATCGCGATCTGGTCGCACAGCTGTTCGGCTTCTTCGAGGTAATGGGTGGTCAGCACCACCGTCACGCCGCCGGCATTGAGCTCGCTGACCAGTTCCCACAGTTGCCGGCGCAATTCGACATCGACGCCCGCGGTCGGCTCGTCAAGCACCAGGATCGGCGGCGAATGGACCATCGCCTTGGCGATCAGGAGACGCCGCTTCATCCCGCCTGACAGGGTGCGCGAATAGGCGTTGCGCTTGTCGGCCAGGTGCACCGCGGCGAGCAGCGCTTCGGACCGCCGCAGCGCCTTGGCGACGCCATAGAGCCCGGCCTGGTTTTCGAGCACTTCGTAAGGCGTGAAGAACGGATCGAAGACGATTTCCTGCGGGACGATGCCGATGCACCGCTTGGCGTTGCGGTGATCGCGGTCGATGTCGTGGCCCCAGATGCGGATCGTGCCGCCGGTCTTCATCACCATCCCGGCCATGATATTGATCAGCGTCGATTTGCCGGCCCCGTTGGGCCCGAGCAGGCCGAACACCTGGCCTTCGGGCACATCGAAGCTGACGCCTTTGAGCGCCAGCTTGGGCGCACTGCCGCGGTGGCCGGCGTATTCCTTGACCAGGTCGCGGATCTCGATGGCGGCGTCAGGCATGGTCCGCGGCCTTTGGGCGGTCGGCGCGGCGGCGTAAAGGGGGATGGTTCCCCGGTTGCGTTAGCGCGGCGTTAACCACGTTTCGTCCCCCGCCCTTCATCGCTGCCCGGCTAGGGCCGGCGCGATGGGATTGGGGTCTATCCACCTGCTGCGCCGCCAAGCGCGCCCGACGCCGCGCCTGCGCGCGGCCCTGGCGCTGCTAGTGGCGCTGGCCACGTGGCTGGCCCCGGCCCCGGCCCTGGCCCAGGCCGTCGGCACCCGCGACAGCGGCGCCGCCAATGCCCAGGCCGCGATCCTCGACAACGGTTCGGTCGCCAACGTCGCCGACATGAATTTTGGGCGCATTGCGCAAGGCAACGTGGCCGGCACCGTCACGATCGTGCCATCGACCACGCCCGGCTGCGCGGTGACGGCCGGCCTGATCCGCAGCGGTGTCTGCCAGGCCGCGCGCTTCGCCATCCGCGGGCGGCGCAACAACCGGGTGCGCATTCGCGAAATCAATGGCGGTCAGGTGACGCTGAACGGCCCCGGCGGGGCGACGATGTCGGTCAACAATCTGACCATCGGTGTCGCCGGCTTGACCTCGGTCAACGGGGCCAATGGCTGGAATTTCGGCAACTGGCGGATCGATGCGGCCAACGGAATCACCGAGTTCTGGCTCGGCGGGACGCTCAACGTCAAGCCGGCCCAGCGCGCCGGGATCTATACCGGCACGGTGATCATCCAGATCCAGTTCAACTGAGATTGCGGGCGGCGGCGCGCTCGGCTAGCGCAGCGGCGATGAGCGACGTTCCCGAAACCACTGTCGTCGACAGCCCGCGCGTGTGGTGCGACGGCGCCTCCGATATTCGGGGCGGGCCGGCCTATCGCCCCGCCGCGCTCGGCCATCCGCGGGTGTGGATGCAGATCGACGAAGCAGGCTATGTCGAATGCGGCTATTGCGACCGGCGCTTCGTGCTCGCCGGCGGCCCCGCCGAACGTGGCATGCACGAAGTGTCGCCTGGCGACATGCCCGAGCCCGAAGCGAACCCGGGCGGCGGGATCAATCCCTGAGCGCTTGGAACTTGCGCGGTCAGCCGAGGTTCACCACATAGCGATAGAGTACCCCGCATTGTGGGAGACCGCGTCATGAAACTGCTTGCCGCCTTTGCTGCCGGAACCGCGCTGGCGCTCGCCGCCGCGCCCGCCCTGGCGATCTCTCCGTCCGAACGTGCCGAAGCAAAGCTCGCCCGCATGCTCGAAGGCCGCGTTGCCGGGCAGCCGGAGCAGTGCATCAATGCGATGCGCAGCAACCATATCGAAGTGATCGAACATGTCGGGTTGGTCTATGACGCCGGCGAAACGATCTGGGTCGCCCGCGTCACCGATCCGCGCATGCTCGACCATTGGGACGTGCCGGTGATCCGCCGCTTCGGCAGCCAGCTGTGCAGCAACGATTCGATCCGCACCGTCGATCGCAGTTCGGGCTTCACCACCGGGGTGCTGTTCCTCGAAGACTTCGTTCCGTATCGCCGCAACGGCTGAGCCGGTATCGGTGGCCGCCCCGCAACCGCGCTGGGCGGCCGAACTGCTCCACCTGTGGTTTCACCAGCTCGGGCCCAAGGCGTGGTTCGCGCCAGGCCCCGGGGTCGACGCCCTGCTGCGCCGCCGCTTGGGCGCTGAGCTCGAAGCGCTGGCCCCCTGCCCGGCGGCCCAATTCCTCACCGATCCGCGCGGCGCGCTGGCGGCGGTACTGTTGTTCGACCAGCTGCCGCGCAACCTCTATCGCGGCAGCGCGCGGGCCTTTGCCACCGACCCCCTCGCCCGAAATATTGCCAACGAAGCGCTCGATCGGGGCTGGAACAAGGCGCTGACACCGTCCGAACAGCAGTTTCTGGCGATGCCGCTGATGCATTCCGAACAGATCGCCGACCAGCGCCGCAGCCTGGCGGTGTTTGCGCGGCTGGGAGGCCGCCACGGCTGGCCGTTTGCACGCAGCCACTACCGCATGATCGCCCGCTTCGGCCGCTTCCCGCATCGCAACGAAGCGCTGGGGCGCGAGAGCACCCCGGCCGAGAGGCGGGCGGTGGCGGCTGGCAACCGCTGGTAAACCGCTTTCCCTGCCGCCCTTTGCTGCTAAGCTGGCGGCAACGAGGTCCTTGGGGGAGGGCAATATGCGATTTGCAGTCTGGTTCATCCGACTGATTTACGCCGCGTGGATGATTCCGGCGGGGCTCAACCATTTCATCCGGGTCTATCCGCAGCCGACGGGAAACCAGCCGCTCAGCACCGGCACATTCATGGCTTTGCTCGATTCGGGGATGTTCACTTTCGTCAAGGCGACCGAGCTGGTCGCCGGCCTCGCGGTGCTGTTCGGCTTCCGCTTGCCGATGCTGCTGCTGATGGTGCTGCCGGTGTCGTTCACCGTCTGGTATTGGGATACCGAGCTGCAGGGCTGGTGGACCGGATCGGCGATCTACGGCTGGTCGGTGCTCTCCTGCAATCTGCTTCTGTGCCTGGCCTATTGGGACAGCTACGCGCCGATGTTCGCGCGCAACTTGACGCCGCATCTGGCGCTGCCGGGCGCCGCCCCTGCCCCCGCGCTCGAGCCGGAGGTGCAGCCATGACCCGCGCGCTCGACCTGCTCCGCGTGGCTCTCGGCGCAATCCTGGTGGTGACCGGGCTGCAGTACTTCCTGCCGGGCCTGCTGCCGTTCCTGCCGGCGGCGCAGTGGGAGGACGCGATGGCGATCCGCCTGCTGACCGAATTCGACAAGAGCGGGCTGCTCGCCGTGGCCAAGTTCATCCACATCGCCGCCGGGCTGCTCTTGATCGGTAACCGCGCGGTTCCGTTCGCGCTCGCCGCGCTGCTGCCGGTCAACTTGTGCGGCACCTTCATCGCCGTGCTGATCGAGCGCGATCCGCTGCTGGCGGTGCTGGCGCTGGGGCTGCTGGCGCTCAACGGCGTGCTGATGCTGGCCTACCTGCCGGCCTACAACAGGGTCCTTGCGGGCGGTCAGCTGGCCGATGGTGAAGGGCCGGAGGATGGGCGCAACTTCACCAGCCTTTACGTCGACCTGCGCCGCCATGCGCCGGCGGACGCCTATCTCGGCGGCGCGCTGACGCTGCTCGCGGCGGCGGCGTTTTACTGGTTCGTGGTCCCCGGGTTCAACAGCGCCACCGGCCTCGCGGTGATCGCCATCCCGGCGGTGCTGCTAGCAGTGGGCTGGGTGCGCGCGCTGGGGCGCAAGAGCCGCTAGATCAGCTTCATCAGCCGCACGCTGGTCTTTTCGTAGCCGAGCCGCTCGTAGAACCGGTGCGCCCGCTCGCGCCGCGCGTGGCTGGTGACTTCGACCATATGGCAGCCCTGTTCGGCCAGCACCCGCTCGGCCGCCGCCACCAGCGCCGCGCCCACACCGCGCGAGCGCTGGCTCTCGGCCACGACCATCATCGAGATCCGTCCGACCGGCGCCGGGCGATGCAGCACCCGCATCACCGAGGTGCTGAGGCAACCGACCACCGCGCCGCCTAGCTCGGCCACCAGCGCCTCGCGCCCCTCGGCCTGCATCAAGGCCAACCGCGCGGCGACCTCGCGCGCGGTAACGGCGTATTCAAGCTGGCCGATCAGCCCGGCCAGCGCGACCGCGTCGGCTGCCTCGGCCGGCCGGATCAACGGCTCAGGCGCGCGACCACTCCCGGCAGGTGCCGGCTTGCGCGCCCTGCTTGGCGCAGACCTGGGCCATGTCGGTGCGCAGCCGTTCGAGCACCGCGCCGCCGCCGTGGGCATCGCTCCATTCGCGCAGCTTGCCGCCCCAGGCGGCAACTTTGACGCGGGTGCGCTGGTAATAGCTGTCGGGGCTTTTGCCCAATTCGTCGATCACCGCACTCGCCGCGCGGGTTACCAGCGCCGCGTCCTCGGGCCTGTTGCGCAACACGGTGTTCGACCAATTGATTGCCCATTGCACCCGCGTTGCCGGGCCTTGCGACGCCTCGTAAGCCTTGCGCGCCCATTCGACCGCCCCGGCCTTGTCTCCGTCTTGTTCGGCGAAATCGGCAAGGCTGCTCATGTAGTAATAGGGCTGGTCCGAGCGCTCGAGCTCGGCGGTCAGCAGCCGCACCGCCCCGGCCTTGTCGCCGGCATCGTGGAGCAGGTAGGCAGCATCGTCGATCACCGACTGCCGGTTGTACTTGTCCTTGGCCGTGGCATCGGCCCAGCGGGCGCGTTCCTGTACCTTGGCGAGCAGCGCCGGCGGGATGTCGTCGCCGGCCAGCGCAACATCGATGTTGAGCGCCTCGACCCGCTCGGTCAGCGACAGGTCCTCGTTGGCAAACAGCGCATCGGCGGCGGCGATGAGCTTGGCGGCGAGCGCATCGCGCGCGTCGCCAGCGGGCAGCGCGTTGACCAGGCCGGCGGCGTCGTAAGTCAGCTCCTGCCGGTTGGCGAGAACTTCGGCCGGGCTGGTGAGGATTGTATTGAGCAGCACTGGCACTTTGGCGCGCTGCACGGCGGTGAGCACGGTGTTGCCCTCGTCGTCGCTGTCGACGCTGCTGGCGAGCGCGAGCAGGCCGAACCGGCGCTTGAGCGGTTCATCGGGCGCAGCCGCGGCCAGGCCCTCGAGCACCGTGCCGGCCAGCTTGGTGTCGGCGAAATGCTTGGGATCGTTGCGCCAGTCGAACCCGGCGAGGATGCGCCAGTCGCCCGCGGTCAGCTCCGATGGATCGTCCTTGGCGGTGGCGAGCAGCGTTTCGATCGAGGTTGTGCGCTTGGCCGCGGTTTCGAGCAGCGCGGGCAGCTCGCCTGCCATCGTCGCGCTGGCGATGCGGGTGATCTCGGTGCCGTCAGGCGTCAGGATGATGACCGTCGGATAGCCGCTGATGCCGAACTTTTCGCCCCATTCCTGCGCCCCGGCGGTGTCGCCGTCGAGATAGACCGGCACGAAATTCTCGGTCTCGGCGATGAAGTTCGCGTCCTTGAACAGGTTGGCCTTCATCTGGTTGCACGGCGGACACCACACCGCACCCCAATACAGTATCACCGGCTTGCCCTGCTCTTTCGCCTCGGCCAGCGCATCGTTCACATCCCCATCGCGCCAGGCAATCTCGCTGGCATGCGCGACTTCGGTGGGCGCGGCGGCCTGCTGGCAGGCAGCGAGCGGAGCAAGCAGCGCCAGGGCGAGGACGGGGGCCATCCGGTAAACGGTCATTCGAAAGTCCTTTCGGCCGCAAAATGTGAAACGGGAAGCCGCCAATGGCAAGGTCTTGAGGATCACACGACCGGCACGGGGTACCGGCGGATGGTCTTGTCGGCGGTTACGAGCGTCGCATCGATGCATAACGCATGAGCAACCAACATGCGATCGATCGGGTCCTGGTGGATCGCAGGAAGTTGTTCGACACACCGCCAAGCTTCGCCTGGAAAATCGGCCAGTTCGAAACCGACCAGGTCGCGCATGCGATCGATGGATTCGGTCAGTGGAATACGGCGGCGTTGCTGGAGGTGCGCCAGTTCGTAGGCCACCACGGCGCTGACGATCAGATCGTTATCGACATCGGCCATCGCGGCGACTTGTGCCTCCGACAGCCGCGTGTCGTTCAGCACCAGCCAGATGACGATGTGCGTATCGAGTAGCAGCCTCACACCAAGTCAGCCGAGCTTGCGCGCGATCCGCTGCTCGTAGGCCTCGTCACTCATCGACGGCGGTATGTCGAACGCCTCGGGCGGAAGGTCTTTATACTTCTCGGCCAGGCATCCGAACGCGGCCTTGCGCTTGGCAACCCGCGTGTCCCGTTCAAGCGCGACGGCTTCGGGCCGCGGCACAAGGGTGGCGAAGGGAACTCCCGCTTTGTCGACCACCACCTCCTCGCCCCGTGCGGCCGCGGCGAGCAATTCGGACAAACGGGTCTTGGCCTCGCCGATATTGACGTGAATGGTCATGCGGCGAATGTGGCTTGGCCAAGTAGCTTGGTCAAGCCATTACCCCCGTTCGATCGCTCCGGGCCGACGCCCATCACCTCATTCACGACCCGCATCGCCTGCCTTCGGAGCGCCGCGGCCGACGTCAGGCCAGCAACTCCACCCCGGCCAGCCGCGCGAATTTCTTATCGAAGGTTCAGAGTTCGCAAACAGCCGTTCGCCCGCGCAGTGACATGAAGGATGTTGTCGGCAAGATCGCCGTGTTCGTAATCCAGAGCTTCCCGCACCGCTTCGCTGCTTTCGCAAACCAGATTGTCCGCGGCGACCAGCTGTTTGAGCGCGTCTGCCACGTTTTGCGCCGAGAACAGGTACTGGCCGCGCAGGACCCAATCGAGTTCGAGGATCGCGGTAATAGCCACGAAACCCGGACGCTCCGGTGTCAACTCTTGTTCGAACAAGCGATTGGCGGCCGCCGATTGGGCCGGATCGTCCTGCACCAGGTAGCGGAGCAGAACTTTTGTATCGAGCGCGATCATTTGACCGAGCGCTTGAAACTCTCGCCAATGGCCCGGCCGATGCTGGCATTCATCACTTCGACCGAAACCGGCGGGCCGTCATATTTGAGGATGCCGCGCAACTTGCGGATATCCCCGGTCTTGGCGCGCCGCGGAGTCAGAACGATCTGGCCCTCGGCGTTTTCGCTGACTTCCAGCTTGCTGCCCTTGACCAGCCGCAGCTTGGCCCGAATGGCGGCGGGCAGCGTGATCTGGCCCTTGCTGGTCATCGTTGCAGTGGTCACGGCAAGCCTCCTTACGAGGCTCCTTACACAGTCGAAGGGTCGGCGGGGGTCAAACTCACTCCCATTCGATCGTCCCCGGCGGTTTCGAAGTATAATCGTACACCACCCGGTTGATCCCCTTGACCTCGTTGACGATCCGCGTCGCCACGCGGCCGAGGAAGGCGGCGTCGAAGGGGTAGACGTCCGCCGTCATCCCGTCGGTGCTGGTTACCGCGCGCAAGGCGCAGACCTGGTCGTAAGTGCGGTAATCGCCCATCACGCC
>JANOAH010000194.1:0-12421 GCA_031411075.1 Erythrobacteraceae bacterium | reverse complement strand
AGCAGGAAAATGTAAGAATACCGGCGCTCGCGGGGATGGGGTGAGCGCCGCCAACACCAGCCGCGCCAGCGGCCAGCAGGATTGAACCATGACTATCCGCACGATCCTCGTCGACGATGAAAAGCTCGCCATCCAGGGCCTCGCCCTCCGGCTCGAGAAGCACCCCGAGGTCGAGATCATCGGCACCTGCGCCAACGGCCGCGAGGCGATCCGCAAGATCAAGACCGAGAAGCCCGATCTGGTGTTCCTCGACATCCAGATGCCCGGGTTCGACGGGTTCAGCGTGGTCAAGGGCGTGATGGAGATCGAACCGCCGCTGTTCGTGTTCGTCACCGCGTACGAGGAACACGCGATCCGCGCGTTCGAGGCCAATGCGGTCAATTACCTGATGAAGCCGGTCGACGAGGACAAGCTCGCCGACACGCTCGACCGGGTGCGCACGCGCCTCACCGAAAAGCGCGGCGCCGACGAAGCGCGCAAGCTGCAGGACGTGCTCGCCGAAGTGGCGCCCGACGCGATGGACGCCATGCCCCCCGAGGATGAGAACGCCGGCCGCTACGAACGGATGATCAACATCAAAGACCGCGGCCAGATCTTCCGCGTCGATGTCGAGAGCATCGAGCATATCGAGGCGGCGGGCGATTACATGTGCATCTACACCGGCGACAATTCGCTGATCCTGCGCGAAACGATGAAGGACCTCGAACGCCGGCTCGATCCGCGGGTGTTCCAGCGAGTGCACCGTTCGACGATCGTCAACCTCGACCAGGTCAAGCAGGTCAAACCGCACACCAACGGCGAATGCTTCCTGGTGCTGGGTTCGGGCGCGGAAGTTAAGGTAAGTCGGTCCTATCGGGACGTGGTGGCCCGGTTCGTGCACTGATTTTACCTTCCGCTCGCGCATCCGCGCGAGCGTCCTCGGCGCTATTCCCTCCGCTTCGCTGCGGGGCACCTGCGGGCGGCCGTTCGGCCTTGCGGTCCGCTAGTCGCGGACCGAATTTTCGCTAGAAGGGCTGGCATGGATTTGCACCTCCCCGGCTTCGACCTCGACCGCTTCGTCCGCGCCACGCTCGACGAGGACCTCGGCGTCGGCCTTCCGGGCGGCGGGCATGACGTGACTGCGGAAAGCGTGATCCCGGCCGACGCGCGGTTTCAGGGGGTGATGGACAGCCGCGATGCGATCGTGGTGGCGGGCCTGCCGATCGCCGCGGCGTTCTTCCGCGCGCTCGATAGGGATATCGCGATCGAGCTGCTGGCGGACGAAGGCGAAGCGGTTCCAGTCGGCACCGACCTGATGCGGCTATCGGGCAATGCTCGCGCGCTGCTCACCGCCGAACGCAGTGCGCTCAACACCGTTCAGCACTTGTCGGGCATTGCGACGATGACGCGGCAGTATGTCGAGGCCATGGAGGGTCACGCCATCTTGCTCGACACCCGCAAGACGCTGCCCGGCCTGCGCCACCTCGAAAAATACGCCACCCGCCTGGGCGGCGCGAAGAACCACCGCATGGGGCTGTGGGACGCGGCGATGATCAAGGACAATCACGTCCTCGTCGCCGGGGGCGTGGCCGAAGCGGTGCGCCGCGCGCTCGCCGCCGGCATCGCCGAGGTGATCTGCGAGGTCGACCGGCTCGACCAGATCGCCCCGGCGCTGGAGGCCGGGGCCACACACCTGCTGCTCGACAACATGTCGGCGGCCGAGCTCGAAGCGGCCGTCGCGCTGGTCGGCGGGCGGGTGCCGACCGAAGCGAGCGGCGGGGTGCGGCTCGAGACGATCGGCGCGATCGCCCGCACCGGTGTCACCTGTGTTTCGGTTGGCCGCCTCACCCAAAGCGCGCCGGCGGCCGACATCGGTCTCGATTTCACGCCCATCGGCGATTGAACCTGATGCCGAGGTACCGCACAGTGCAATGAACGCAGGGGGAGAAGTGCAATGCGTCCTAATTCGATCATCATGTTCGAGCGGTTGTTCCTGGCCTCGCTGGTTGTCGGGCTGGTCGGTCTGGCGCTGACGTATCAGCAAAGCGTCGATGCGCTGGCCAACGATCCGGCGACCGCCGCGCTTGGTCTTGGCGGCGGGGCACTGCTCGGCATCGTCGTGTTCAGCTACGCGATCAGTCTGTTGCTGTGGTACTTCATCGCTCGCCGCGCCTCGACCGTGGCGAAGTGGATTTTCATTGTCATTCTGGCTCTTGGTCTCGTCTCGCTGGTGGGCGTGGTCACCGGGCCCTGGACATTGGAGACGATCCTCAACGTCGTGGTCTATGGGCTCGAAGTGGTCGCGGCGGGCTTCCTGTTCCAGCCGGACGCCAAGGCATGGTTCGCCAGCCGCGGCGCGGCGGCCGATCCGGATACGTTCGCCTGACGAGGGCTGGCGCGTCCGCGCTGCTCGCGGCGCTGGTTTGCGCGCCGCAAGCGGCCTGGGCGCAGGCCTATCAATGCCGTCTGCCGACGGGGCCGGTCAGCGTCCCGGCGGTGACCGCCGACGGGCCGGTGCGGCAGCGACCGATCACCGGCTATACCCTGGCGATAAGCTGGTCGCCCGAATATTGCCGCGGGCGCGAGGGGCGCGCTGGCGACAGCCGTCAGTGCTCGGGCCGGGGCGGCCGGTTCGGGATGGTCGTCCATGGGTTATGGCCCGAAGGGCGCGGTGGCGACTGGCCGCAATGGTGCGCCGTGCGCCGCCGGCCGAGCGGCGCCGAGCTGGCGAGCAATCTGTGCGTCACGCCTTCGGCGGCGCTGCTGGCGGGCGAATGGGCCAAGCACGGGTCCTGCATGACGCGCCAGCCGGCGGTCTATTTCCGGCAGATGCGGCAGCTGTGGGGCGCGCTCGACTGGCCCGATTTCGACCGCCTGTCACGCCAGCGCAACCTGACCGCGGGCGACGTCCGCCGGGCGATTTCGGATGTCAATCAAGCGCTCGATCCGGAACAGATCGGTGTCTTGATCAACGAGCGCGGTTGGCTGACCGAGCTCCGGTTGTGTTACGATCGCGCGTTCGAACGCATCCGCTGTGACGCCCGCCGCATAGGTGCGCGCGATTCGACCGCGGTGAAGATCTGGCGCGGGATTTAGCGCCGCGCCGCGAAAAACGCTCGCAATAGCTCGGCCGCCGGCGCTTCGCCGATGCCCGGATAGACCTCGGGCCGGTGCAGGCATTGCGGCTGGTCGAATACCCGCGCGCCGTGTTCGACCGCACCGCCCTTGGCATCGGCCGCGCCGTAGTACAGCCGGGCAATGCGGGCGTGGGCGATGGCGCCGGCGCACATCGCGCAGGGTTCGAGCGTGACCCACAGTTCGCACCCGTCGAGCCGCTCGCTGCCGAGCGCCGCGGCCGCCGCGCGCAGTGCCAGCACTTCGGCATGCGCGGTCGGATCGGCCAGGGTGCGCGGCGCGTTGTGGCCTTCGCCGACGATCGCGCCGTCCTTGACCACCACTGCGCCAACTGGCACCTCGCCGGCCTGCCCCGCCTGGTGCGCCAGCTCCAGCGCACGGGCCATCGGGGCGGGGAGCGGCCAGCGGGTCATCGCCCGCGCGCTAGCAAGGTTGGTTGACGCAAGCGACCCCCATCGCTATGCGCGCCGCTTTCCGGGAAACCCCCAGAACCAGGATTCGAGAGAAGAACCATGTCGCGCATCTGCGAACTGACCGGCAAGGGCCGCCAGACCGGCCACAACGTGAGCCACGCCAACAACAAGACCAAGCGCGTGTTCCTGCCCAACCTGCAGAACGTCACGCTGCTGAGCGAAAAGCTCGACAAGAGCTTCAAGCTGCGCGTCTCGACCCACGGCTTGCGCTCGGTCGAGCACAACGGCGGGCTCGACAACTGGCTGCTCAAGACCTCGGACGAGAAGCTGAGCACCGGCGCGCGCAAGATCAAGCGCGAGCTGAAGAAGGCCGCCGCCGCCGCTTAAGCGCGAAATACCGGCAAATGGCTAAGGCGCGCGAGGCCCCTCGCGCGCCTTTTGCGTTGCGGGCCAGCCAAGCTTGAGCAGCAGCGTGCGCTGGAACACGGTGTGGTTGCTGTCCGCGATCAGCCATAGCACCAGCCCGCCGTCCGAGCCCGCTTCGATCGCCAGCCCTTCGTAATTGTCGACCGGCAGCGGCGCGGCGAGATCGGCGAGCGGCGCGGCGTGCCAGGCCTGCCCGGCGCGGATCGTAGAGGGGTGGGCGACCATCAGCTTGCCGGCAAAGTGCGGCGGCACGCCCCACAAAACCCGGCGCAGCAGGATCAGCACGCGTCCATCGGGCAGCGCGGCCAGGTCTACCGGCGAATAGCCGGCGGGCGGGCGGAACCGGAACCGAAGCGGCGCTGCGGCTTCGGTCGGATCGGCGGGGAACAGCAGCCCTGGCCCTTCGTCGCCAAACCAGCGTTCGCCCGCTTCGGCCAGCACAACGAAGCGCCCGTCGGCCAGCCGCACCATGGCTTCGGCACCGGTGTTCGCGCGCCAGCGGCGCATCGCGGCGGGCTGCACCCGGCGCTCAAGCCGCAGATCGCGGTCATAGCGGTCGATGCGGTTGTTCCATTCGAGCGCGGTCCACAGCTGCCCGGTGACGGGATCGCGGGTCATCGCCTCGATGTCGGCAGAGCGTTTCTCGCCGAATTCGGGCGCGGCGAAGTAATCGAACCGCGGCCCCGGCCCGTGCCGCCCCGGCGGGGTGAAGCGCAGCCGTCGGCCGCTGTCCGAGGCCGCGAGCAAGGTCCCGTCACCCAGCGAAACCAGCGCCGAATAGCTGCCGAAATACCGGTTCGGGCTCGCCAGCTGCCAGGCTCCGAGCACTCGCAGCGGGCCGGCGCGGGCCATGCCGCGGGGCACGGCGGTCATCGCCAGGATCGGCCGTTCGTCGTTCGAGCCCGCCGGTTTGGGCCAGCGCACCCACACCGGCAGCAGGCCGATGACGACGATCGCCAGAAAGATCAGCCGCGCCGCGCGGGCGCGCCGCGCCGCCGCCAGGGTCAGGGCATCGGCCCGACAAACAGCAGCGGATCGAGCCGGTGACCGCGCCAGGTCAGCCCCCAGTGCAAGTGCGGCCCGGTTGCCCGCCCGGTGGCCCCCACGCGCCCGAGCGGCTGGCCCTGCGTCACCCGGTCGCCTTCATGAACCAGCAGGTCGGAACTGTGCAAAAAGGCGCTGTTCAGCCCCATCCCGTGATCGACGATCAGCAGATCGCCTTCGAGCGTGAACGGCGATGCGGCTGCAAGCACCACCACGCCATCGGCCGGCGCAACATAGACCGCGCCGCTGCCCGCGGCGATGTCGAGGCCCGAGTGATAGCTGCCCGGCTCGCCGCGATAGACCCGCTGCGAACCGAACAGGCCCGACAGCCGCCCGCGCGCCGGCCAGGCGAAGCGCTGGCGCCAGCCTTGGCTGCCGGTGTCGCGGCCTTTCGCGGCGGTGATCCGCGCCAGTTCGGGCGCCCGCCGCGCGGTGAATTCGGCGCTCGGCACATTGGCGGTGGGCGAAGCGTTGATCTGCTCGATCCGCCAGGCTCGCGGCGAAACGGTGAGCGGATTGTCGATCCGCCGGCCATCGGCCAGCGTCGCCGAGAGCAGCGATTGCGGGCCCGCATCGCGATCGAACGCGGCGAAGAACTGGCCATCTTCGGCAAACGGCAGGTCTTCGTCGCCGAGCCGGGCGCTGACCGTGCCGGCGGGCACCTGGCCGCGAATCCAGCCGCCCTGGGTCAGTTCCCCGCTGAACAGGAACGCGGCCGGGGCCAAGGGAGCCGGAGCCGGTGCCGGGGCCGGACGCGGGGCGGCGGGCGCGGGGCTGGGTTGCTGGGCGCTGGCGACACACGCCGCAGTCAAACCGGCCAGCGCCAGCATCGCGGTGCGCTTCACGGCCGCTCGAGCGCCCGGCGGGTGGCAAGATCGGCGCTGGCGTAAGCTTCCTGGCGGTCGACGCTCCAATAGCGCAGCTCTTCGAGCGGGATCGGCTCGCCGCTCACCGCGCAGACCACGAAGCGGCCGGGCTTGATCACGCGAAAGCCGTTCGGCCCATAGAGCAGCGTGGCGGCGTTATCGGCGGAAGACATCAGCATCGCGGGCTGGCTTACCAAGCGTGGCCGGTCAAAGCAATTTGGGTTGCTGCGGCGACGTCGGGGCGGGGCTGGCGCGCGGCGGACGGGGTGGGGCGGCATTCGGCCCGGCCGGCGCCACGCCGAGCGAACCATCGCCGAACCGCAGCGTCAACGCCGCCTCGCGCCGCGCCGCCGCCGCGCTGGTCACCGCCTTGCCTTGCGCGTCGAGCACCATGGCATAGCCGCGCGAGAGCGGCCGGTCGGGATGGAGCTGTTCGGCCAGCCTCGCCAGCGCCGCCAGCCGCTCGCGCCGGTCGGCCAGGGGTCGATCGAGCAGCGTGCGCTGCAACCGGACCGCGGCCAGCCGGTCGCCGGCGCGCTCGATCCGTGCCGCGAGCAGCGGGGCAGAGAGGCGTGCGGCATCGGCCTGCAACCGTTCCCGCGCTTTCGCGGCGCGATCGGCGAGGCCGCGGCGCAGCCGTTCGGCCAGATCATCGAGTCGCTGCGCGGCGGTTGCGGCGAGCGCTTCGGGCCGGGGCAGGCGACGGGCGCGGGCTTCGAGCCGCTCACGACCGAGCGCGACCGGTCGCAGGGCGCATTTGCGCTGACGCAGCCCGAATTCGTCGAGCGCGGCGGCAAGGTGGCGCCGCACCGGCACCGCCATTTCGGCCGCGGCAGTGGGCGTCGGCGCGCGGCGATCGGCGGCGAAATCGGCCAGCGTGGTATCGGTTTCATGCCCGACCGCGCTGATCACGGGGATCGGCGAGGCGGCGATGGCGCGGACCACCGCTTCTTCGTTGAACCCCCACAGGTCCTCGATCGAGCCGCCGCCGCGCGCCACGATCAGCAAGTCGGGCCGCGGCACCGCGCCGCCCGGCTCGAGCGCCCCGAACCCGTGCAGCGCCTGGACGATCTGTTCGACGTGGCCCTGGCCCTGCACCAGCACCGGCCACACCAGCACCCGGGTGGGAAATCGATCCGCCAGCCGATGCAGGATGTCGCGGATCACCGCCCCGGTGGGCGAGGTGATCACCCCGATCACATCGGGAAGGTAGGGCAGCGGCCGCTTGCGGTTGGCATCGAACAGCCCTTCGGCGGCGAGCCGCTGGCGGGTCTTTTCAAGCAGCGCCAGCAGCGCGCCTTCGCCGGCGACCTCCATGCTGTCGATGACGATCTGGTATTTGGAGCGGCCGGGATAAGTGGTCAGCTTGCCACTCGCCACGACTTCGATGCCGTCTTCGGGCAGGAAGGCGAGGCGCTGCGCGCTGCCGCGCCACATCACCCCATCGATCACCGCGCCTTCGTCTTTCAGCGCGCAGTAGAAGTGCCCGCTCGCCGCGCGCTTCACCCCCGACAATTCGCCGCGCAGGCGAACGAAGCCAAACCGGTCCTCCACCGTGCGCTTGAGCAGGTTGGATATTTCGGTGATCGACAGCGGGGCGGCGTTGTCGCCCTGCTGCGGCTTGGCTACCAGCCCAGCGGCGGCCCCATGGCCGTGCACGTCGTCATCGGGAGTTTCGCCGGGCATGAACATCCTGCTGCTGGGATCGGGCGGACGCGAACATGCGCTGGCGTGGAAGCTGGCGCAATCCCGGCTGCTGGCCAATGGCGGCGCTTTCTACGCCGCGCCGGGCAATCCGGGCATTGCCGAGCATGCCGAGCTGGTTACGCTCGACCTGGCCGATCACGGGGCGGTCGTCGCCTTTTGCGAGGGCCGCGAAATCGGCCTGGTCGTGATCGGACCCGAGGCGCCGCTGGTCGACGGCCTGGCCGATTCGCTGCGCGAGGCCGGGTTCTCGGTATTCGGCCCGTCGCAAGCCGCCGCGCAGCTCGAAGGCAGCAAGGGTTTCACCAAGGACCTGTGCCAGCGGGCCGGAATTCCGACCGCGGGCTATCAGCGCACCGCCTCGCTTGACGAGGCGATCGCCGCGCTCGATCGCTTTGCCGCGCCCTACGTGCTCAAGGCCGATGGCCTGGCCGCGGGCAAGGGCGTGGTCATCGCCGAAGACCGCGCCGCGGCCGAGGCCGCGCTGGCGGACATGTTCGCCGGCCCCGCCGAAGTGGTGATCGAGGAGTTCATGGAGGGCGAGGAAGTGAGCTTCTTCGCCTTGACCGACGGGGCCACCGTGGGCGCATTCGGCACCGCGCAGGATCACAAGCGAGTCGGCGATGGCGATACCGGGCCCAACACCGGCGGCATGGGCGCCTACAGCCCGGCGCGGGTGCTGACGCCTGAACTGCGCGCCGCCGCGATCAGCCAGATCATCGCGCCCACGGTAAAAACCATGGCCGACGAGGGCATGCCCTATTCGGGCGTGCTCTACGCCGGGCTGATGCTGACCGAGACGGGGGTCAAGCTGGTCGAATACAACTGCCGCTTCGGCGATCCCGAATGCCAGGTGCTGATGCTGCGCTTCCAGGGCGACATCGGCGACTATCTCTTGGCCTGCGCCGAAAATGCACTGGCCTCGCTTCCCACCCCGAACTTCTCGTCCGATCCCGCTTTGACCGTGGTGATGGCGGCCAAGGGTTATCCCGGCACCCCGGACAAGGGCGGCTCCATCGCCGGGATCGCCGCGGCCGAGGCCAACGGCGCCAAGGTGTTCCACGCCGGCACCGCGCTGGAGGGCGGCGCGCTGGTGGCAAACGGCGGCCGCGTGCTCAACGTCTGCGCGCGCGGGGCAACGGTGGCCGATGCACAGGCCCGCGCCTATGCCGCGCTGGATGCGATCGAAGCGCCGAGCCTGTTCGCCCGCCGCGACATCGGCTGGCGCGCGGTGGCGCGTGAGACGCAAGCCTGAGCGGCTATTCCGCCGCTTTGGCCGGCGGCGCTTTCCAGGCCCGGTCCTCGCCCACCCACGGCACCTGGCCGTTGATCCACAGATCCACATCGACGCTGGCGAAACGCCATTCGCCGTCGGCGCCGCGCACCGCCAGCGTATCCCAGGTGCCCATGCCGAAGACGCGGTTCTCGAACGTCTCGACATCGTGCTGGAGGATCGACCAGAACGCCTTGATCCGGACCTGGCCTTCGCCCGCCGCGCTCATCAGCACGGCCGAGAAGCGATGCTGGCGGCCGAGGTAGTGGTTGGGGCGATCGTACCATAGCGAATCGGTCGCGCGCTTGAGCCCTTCGCGCCCAACGCATTGCCCCTGCGGCCAATGGCGCAGCCAGCCGTCTGGCGCGAACGTCGCCGCATAACCGTCGAAATCGCCGGTATCGAGCGCCCAACAATAGCGCGCCATCAGGTCGTCGATCGCCGCGCGATCCTCGAGCGAAACCTTGGCCGCCATTCGCACGCTCCTATCCCAGCTTCTCGGCCATCAGCGCCTTGAGATCGGCCTCGGGCCGGGCGCCGTAATGGCTGATGATCTCGGCCGCACAAATCGCTCCGCGCCTGAGGCACTGCTCGAGCGGTTCGCCGCGGACGTGGCCGTAGAGGAACCCGGCAGCGAACAGGTCGCCCGCGCCGGTGGTGTCGATGACCTTGTCGATCGGTTCGGCCGGAACCTGGGCCCGCTCGCCGCCGGCCACCGCCACCGCGCCATCGGCGCTGCGGGTGACGACCAGCGTCGGCACCTTGGATGCCAGCTGGGCGATTCCGGCGTCGAAATCCGCCGCGCCGGTCAGCGCCGCCAGTTCGGTCTCGTTGGCGAACAGGATGTCGATCAGCCCATCATCGACCAGCGCGCGGAAATCGTCGCCGTGGCGGTCGATCACGAACACTTCGCTGAGCGTGAAGGCGACCTTGCGCCCGGCGCCGCGCGCCGCCTCGATCGCCCGGCGCATCGCCGCGCGCGGTTCTTCGGGATCCCACAGATAGCCTTCCAAGTAGAGCACGCTGGCCGAGGCAATCGCGGTCTCGTCGAGCGCGCTTGCCGGCAGGAACTGGCTCGCGCCGAGGAAGGTGTTCATCGTCCGCTGCGCATCGGGGGTGACGAAGATCAGGCACTGCGCGGTCGGCGGGTCGGCCTCGGCGCGCATCGGGGTGTCGAAGGCGATTCCGCCGGCCTGAATATCGTGCGCGAAGACGCGGCCGAACTGATCGTCGGCCACCTGGCCGATGAACGCGCAGCGCGCGCCGAGCGCGGCCAGCCCGGCGAGCGTATTGGCCGCCGATCCGCCGGAGATTTCCTTGGCCGGCCCCATCGCGTCGTAGAGCTTCCGCGCGCCGTCGGCATCGACCAGCGTCATCCCGCCCTTGTTGAGCGCGAGGCGGTCGATCGTCGTATCGTCGCACGGGGCCATCACGTCGACGATGGCATTGCCGATCGCGATTACGTCATACTGGGGTTCGCTCATGGATCTTTCCAGGGGTCTGGCTGGCGCGGTCGGCCGACCGGCGGGCGTTGACTTGAACGCCCGCGCGCGCAATCGCAAGCCCGATGGGTTCGGTCGTCACCTCGCTGCTGCTCGCGCTCGGCCAGTTGGCCGACCGCAAGGTGCTGGCGGTGCTGGCGAAGTCGCTGGCGGTGACTGTGGTGGTCTTCGCCGGCGTGGCGTGGGGCGGGTGGTATGCGCTCGACGCGCTGCTCGGCTGGCTCGGCCTCGACGAGGGGCTGGTGGCCGGCGGCGGGGCGTTGCGCGAATTGGCCGCGCTGTTGCTGACCCTATTGGGACTGTGGCTGGCGTGGCGGATCGTGGCCTTGGCGGTGATCCAGTTCTTCGCCGACGAGGTGGTCAAGGCGGTCGAGGCGCGGCACTATCCGCACGCCGCCGCCGGCGCGCGCGACCTGCCGCTGGGCGAGCAAGTGGCCGCCGGCACCCGCGCTGCGCTGCGCGCCTTGCTCGCCAATCTCGCCGCGCTGCCGCTGGCGCTGATCCTGCTGCCGACGGGCATCGGCGCCGCGCTGGTGTTCTGGGCGGTCAACGCGTGGCTGCTCGGGCGCGAGCTCAACGACATGGTGTGGCTGCGCCACAGCCATGGCGCGGACGGGGCGCCGGCGGGGCGCGCCCAGCGCTTCGCGCTGGGCGGCGTGGTGGCGGCGCTGCTGGCGTTGCCGGGGGTTAATCTGATCGCGCCGATCCTGGGCGCGGCCGCGGCGACGCACCTGATCCATCGCCGCCCGGCCCGCGCGGGAGAGACGAGCTGAACACGATGCGTTTCCTCGGCCTAGCGGCGGCGCTGCTGCTCGGCGCCTGCACCGCGGTGCCGGCCGGCCGCACGCCGCTGCCGCAAACCGCGCCGACGCCGGCCGCAAACCGCCCGGTGACCGCCCCGGTGACCGCGTTCCGCGCGCCCGAGGTCGAACGCATCGCCGGGCTTGAAGGCGTGCTGCAGCAGGACGCCGCCGGTCTTACCCGCCGCTTCGGCAACCCGCGCCTCGACGTGCGCGAAGGCGATGCGCGCAAGCTGCAGTTCGCCGGCACGGCCTGCGTGATGGATGTGTTCCTCTATCCGCTGCGTCAGGGTGCCGAGCCGGTAGCAACCCATGTCGAAGCGCGCCGGGCGAGCGATGGGCAGGATGTCGACAAGGCGGCCTGCGCCGCCGCGCTGGGGCGCTAAACCGTAAAGCTCTCGCCGCAGCCACACGCGCCTTTGGCGTTGGGGTTGGCGAACACGAAACCGGCGGCGAAATCGTCTTCCTGCCAGTCCATCGTGCTGCCGATCAGGTACAGCACGCTCGCCCCGTCGATGTAGAAAGCGCCGCCGGACGTGACGATTTTTTCGTCGAAGCCCTGTTCTTCGGTCACATAGTCGACCGAGTAGGCGAGGCCCGAACAGCCGCGCCGGGGCGTCGACAGGCGCACCCCGATCGCCCCTTCGGGCGCTTTGGCCATGAGATCGGCCACGCGCGCCTCGGCGGCGGGCGTCAGGTTGACCGCGGCGGGGCGCTGGCGGAGTTTGGTTTCAGTCATGGTCATGTCCAAGATGGGGGCGGATCATAGCATGCCAAGCTCCAGCCGCGCTTCGTCGCTCATCTTGGCCGGGTCCCACGGCGGGTCCCAAACGAGATTGACCTCGGCATCGCGCACGCCGGGCACCGAGGCGACGCGCAGTTCGACTTCGCCCGGCATCGATTCGGCCACCGGGCAATGCGGGGTGGTCAGCGTCATCGTTACCATGACATCGGCATCGGGGCTGACATCGACGCCGTAGATCAGGCCAAGATCGTAGATATTGACCGGGATTTCGGGGTCGAAGATGTCCTTGAGCGCATCGATCACGCTTTCATACAGCGCGCCGCCGGGGGCGGACGGATCAGCTCCTTGCGGCTGCTGGGCGAGAAATCCTTCAAGGTAATCCTTCTTGCGATCGAGTTTCTCGGCCGGCGTTTCCGCATCCTCGACGCGGGCGCGCGGCGGTGTCTCCACGCCGTCGACCTCCTCGACCTTGAAGGGCTTTTCCTCGTTCATTTCTCTTTCCCGTCATGCTGAACTTGTTTCAGCATCCATTTC
>JANOAH010000193.1:0-4008 GCA_031411075.1 Erythrobacteraceae bacterium | reverse complement strand
TGGGCTCGAGCCAGGTGACGCCGCGGCTCTCGACCCGGCCGACTTCGGCAGGAGCGCTCTTGCGTTCGATCTTGGCGAACTTCGCCGCCAGATCGGCCAGCGAATCCTGGTTGAACCCGGTCCCGACATTGCCCTTATAGGTCAGCGTGCCGGCCTCGTGCTGGGCCAGCAGCAGGCTCGAGAACGGCCGCCCCTTGGCGCTCGACTTCTTCCACCCGATGACCACGAATTCCTGCCGCAGCGTGCACTTGACCTTGACCCAGTTGCGGCTGCGCTTGCCCGAATATTTGCCGTCGATGGTCTTCGAAATGATCCCTTCCTGCCCCGCCGCGCACATCGAGGCATAGAGCGTCTCACCCGCGCCGATGACGTGGTCGGCGATATGGATCGGCGGCTCGGCGGTGGCGAGCAGCGCCTCGAGCCGTTCCTTGCGCTCGATATTGGGCAGCGCGGTAAGGTCGCGACCATCCAGTTCGAGCAAATCGAAGGCGTAGAACGACAGCTTGTCGCTGTCCTTCTGGCTGCCGTGGCCGCGCTTGAGTACGCCCTGCAGGCTGGAGAAATCGGGATTGCCGTCGGCACCGTAGGCGACGATCTCGCCATCGATCAGGCACGGCGGCAGGTCGAGTGCGGCGAGCTGCGCCACCAAGGGCGCGAACTTGTCGGTCCAGTCGAGCCCGTTGCGGGTATAGATGCGCACCGCCTCGCCCCCGCAAGCCGCAAGCGCGCGATAGCCGTCGAACTTGATCTCGTGCATCCAGCCGTTGCCCGCCGGCACCGCGTCGACCAGCGTGGCGAGCTGCGGGGCGCGGAATTTGGGAGGCTTGACCGGCCCCTTGCGCTTCGTGGCGGGCGCCTTCGCCTGCGCCTGGTTGCGCCGTGCCGCCTTGGTCATCTCGGCGGTGAACGTATCGCCCTTCTTGCCCTTGAGCGAATAGGCACCCTGGGTGTCGGCCGCGATCTCGGCCATAGCTCGGCCGGTCAGCACGCTGGTCAGCTCGCGGTCGACCAGCGCGTCGCCCGCTTCGACGTGCTCGTCGGCGATCTTGCGCAGCAGCCAGTTCTCGCGCTTTTCGCCGGGCCTGGGCTTCAACCGGATCAGCAGCCATTCGCCCTTCATCCGCTCACCCTCGAGCGTGAAGTGCAGATGCCCCTTATCGATGTCCTGCCAGCTCTTGCCGACGATCGGCGCCCAGGTACCGCGATCCCACAGCATCACCGTGCCGCCGCCATACTCACCCGCCGGGATAGTCCCTTCGAACTCGGCATAAGCCATCGGGTGGTCTTCGGTGCGCACCGCCAGCCGCTTGATCTCGGGGTCTGGGCTCGGCCCCTTGGTCACCGCCCAGCTCTTGAGCACGCCATCGGCCTCGAGCCGCAAGTCCCAGTGCAGCCGCGTCGCGTCGTGCTTCTGGACGATGAACGCCCCGCCCTCGCCACTCAGCTGCCCGCGCTTGCCGGCCGGCTCCGCGGTCTTCTTGAAATCGCGCTTGCGGTTGTATTCGGCGAGGGGGTCGCGGGCGCTCATTCCGGGTCGGCCTTGCCCGGAAAGACGATGCGTTCGATCACCCCGACCAACGTCAGCATCAGCAGTGCGATCAGCGTGCAGATCACCACCAGCGGCCACAGCGCCGCGCCGCAGGCAATGCCGATCACCGCGGTCAGCCACAAGTGCGCGGCGGTGGTCAGGTTCTTGACCTCGCCCTTCGAAAACACGATCAGCCCGGCGCCGATGATGCCGATGAACGCGCCCGTCGCCTCGAAAACGCGCAGCGGATCGAGGCGCGAATTCGCCGCCGCCCCGCCCAGCTGGTAATAGAGCGCGAGGATCGCCACCGTCATCGCCGCGGCGGCAAAGCAGATCAGCCCGTGCGTCCTGAGCCCCGCCGGGTGGCCGCGGATTTCGCGATCGAGCCCGAGTAGCAGGCCGAGCGCGGCGGCCATGCCGAGGCGAAGCGCCAGGTCGTAATCGATGAAATGGGCGAGGATGGGTGGGTTCAGGTGCATGCCTCAGCCCTCGGGAAAGCGTGCTTCGACAGGCTCGGCACGAGCGGATTTGAGGTACGGCTCGGTGAACAATATCCGCTCGTCTTGAGCCTGTCGAAGGACGCAAACCATCACGCCCGCTTCCTCGCCGCGGCGGTCTTGGCGGGCTTTTTCGCCGCCGGCGTCTTCTCCGCCGGCTTGGCTCCGCCCGAGTCCGACCCGCCGCCGACGCTCTTCTTCAGCGCCGCCATCAGGTCGATCACGTTCGAGCCCGAGCGCGCCTCGGGTTCGGCCACGTCCTCGAGGATCTTCTTGCCCTTGGCTTTGGCCTTCTTGGCGATCAGTTTCTTGAGCGCATCGACATAGCGATCGTGGAATTCGCCCGGCTCGAACGGCGCGGTGCGCTGTTCGATCAGCGTGGTGGCAAGGTCGAGCAGGCCCTTGTCGGGCTTGGTCGCCGGGATGTCGCGGAAATAGCCCTGCGCCGCGCGCACCTCGTCCTCATAGCGCATGGTTTCGAGCACCAGCCCCTTGCCGCACGGCTTCAAGCTGACCAGCGTTTCGCGCCCGCGCACCGAAATCTGCCCGATGCCGACCTTGTTCGCCTTCTTCATCGCCTCGCGCAGGACCACGAAGGCTTCTTCGGCGAGGTCGTCGGCCGGGACGACGTAATAGGGCTTTTCGAAGTAGAACACGTCGATTTCGCCCGCATCGACGAACTGCACCAGGTCGAGCGTCCGCCGGCTTTCGACCTTGGCCGCCTCGATCTCGTCGTCGTCGAGCAGCACGTACTGGCCCTTCGATACCTCGTAGCCCTTGACGATCTCGTCGCGATCGACCGGACCGACCCCCTGCACCACCTTCTCGTAATTGATCCGCTTGCCGCTCGGCTCGTGAATCTGGTGAAACGCGATCGTCGCCCCCGACTTGGTCGCGGCATAGACTTCGACCGGAATCGAGACGAGCGCGAGGCGGATCTGACCGGTCCAATAGGCGCGGGCGGGCATGGCGGCGTGACTCCCTGCGGTTACGCGGGAGTCAGCGCGCGAGGGGGCGGGGGGTTCCGCCGAGCGGGGCCGATCCACGCTCCAGGCAAGAATTGCTCGCACTTGCAACAAAGATGCTGCAACGCAGCAACGAAAGGTGGCGCAGTGCGTTTGGCCTTGAAGTACAAGGAAATACCATATGAACATCGCTTTGGGTCTGGGTCGCCTCACCACCGGGCACCCCCTGTCACGGGCCAAGGCCTCGCATCTCGCCGAGCTGGACTCATTCGGTTCAAATCCTGGCGGGTTGCGCGGATTCTTTTACGCTCCGTCCGCCAGGACGGGTGCCCCGATGGTGGTCGCGCTGCACGGCTGCACACAGACCGCCGCCAAGTACGACGGCGGCACCGGATGGTCGGAGCTGGCCGAAACGCATGGTTTCGCCGTGCTGCTGCCCGAGCAACAGCGGGCCAACAATCCCAATCTATGCTTTAACTGGTTCGAGCCCGGCGATGCACGGCGACGCACGGGTGAGCCGCTGTCTATCGCGCAGATGATCGATGCAATGATCGAGCGCCAAGGCATCGACCCGAACCGCGTGTTCATTACCGGGCTGTCGGCGGGCGGCGCGATGACCTCGAACATGCTGGCAAGCTATCCCGACAAGTTTGCGGGCGGCGCAATCCTGGCTGGGTTGCCCCATGGCGCGGCAGCCAGCGTGCAGGAAGCCTTCCAGCAGATGCGCAGCTATTCTCCGACCAGCCGCAGCCGCGGCAGCACCATTCGCGACGCCATGCCGCAAGCGGGCAAATGGCCGGTGGTGTCCATTTGGCATGGCACTGCGGATTCGGTTGTCGACATCTCCAACGCCGACGGCATCCTGCACCAATGGCAGGACGTCCACGGTGTCGGTCCGGTGCCAACCGAACAGGGGCTGGTCGATGGCCATCCCCGCCGCGCCTGGCACGATTCCGCCGGCAAGCTGGCGATCGAAGAATACCGCGTCCAGGGGATGGGCCATGGCGTGCCGTTGGAA
>JANOAH010000192.1:0-1500 GCA_031411075.1 Erythrobacteraceae bacterium | reverse complement strand
GGCCTTGCCATCAGACCAGCTGCCCGAGCGCCGCTACATCCCCGCGCTGCAGTTGCAGCTGTTCGGCGAAGGGCCGGAGCTCGACGCGTTGCTGGCGCTGGCCGGCGCGGCCGGACTGGCGGTGGCTGCCCACAGCAAGAGCGCGCTATCGCTCGGCCAGCAGCCCGAGGGGCTCGCCGCCGACGCCTGGACCGCGGTGGTGCTGCTATTCCACGATCACGAGTGGGAGCAGCCGATCCTCGAATGGGCGCTGGCGAGCCCGGCGTTCCTGATCGGTGCGCAAGGCGGGTTTGAGGCGCGACGTACGCGGCTGGAGCGGCTGGCCGCGGCCGGCGTGGCGCCCGACCAGCTGGGCCGGGTGCGTAGTCCCGTCGGCGTCATCACCCACAGCCGCGAGCCGGGCGTGCTGGCGTTGTCGGTGCTGGCCGAAATCGTCGGCGCGTACGAAGCGCTCCATCCGCATGGCTAGGCCGCTGGTCGCGGTGCTGGCGGCGGGGCGCGGCACGCGGCTGGGCGGCAACAAGCTGGAGGCGCCGTGCGCCGGCAAGCCGCTGGGCCGCTGGGCAATCGAGGCGGTCGAGGCGGCGGGGCTGGGGCCGGGCGTGATCGTCACCGGGCCTGAGGGGGTGTCCTTCGCCGATGGCTGGACCCGCGCGGTCAATCCGCACCCGGCGGCCGGGCTGGGTACGTCGCTCGCTGTCGCGGCGGCGCTCTCGGCCGGGCGTGAGCGACTGCTGATCGTGCTGGCCGACATGCCTTTAATCACCGCCGACTATCTGCGCGCGCTGGCCGCTCATGCCGCCCCCGCCGCCAGCCGCTATCCCGAAAGCCACGCCGGCGTGCCGGCATTGCTCGACCGGCACCTGATCGAACGCGCCGCCAGCCTCACCGGCGACCGCGGGCTCGGTGCGCTGCTCAAGCCCGCACACCTGCTCGACCCACCGCCGGGGATGCTGCGCGATGTCGATACGGCAGACGATTTGGGAGAGGTCGAGCAAACCCTCGTCAACCTTCGTCATCCCCGCCAAAGCGGGGACCCAGTCGGCTCTTGAGCGCCAAACTGTGACCGGGTTCCCGCGTTCGCGGGAATGACGAAATCTAGGTTTTGGCGCGGTAAGTCACCGGCTCGCCCGCGCGCTTTACCGAGATCCGCTCGATCAGCCCATCCCGCAGCGCATAGGTCACCAGCACCCGCACTTCGATGTAGTCGCCCTTCCTCAGCGGCCCGACCACGAAATCGGGCGCGTCGGCCACGGCGGTGAAGCGGCTGGTGGTGTCGCTGACGATCTCGTCCTCGGTGGCCGTGATGCCGTGCACGGTCAGGCTCTCGCGCACTCGCTTGAACATCTCCCGGTAGAATTCGGCGATCGCCTGCGGCCCGCGCATCGGCGGCACCGAGCCGAGCAGCAGCTCGACGTCCTCGGTGTAAAAGCGGGTGAAACGCGCGGCATCGCCGGCGCTGAACGCGGCGGTGTAAGCGCCGTACGCGGCCAGCTGGCT
>JANOAH010000191.1:0-4642 GCA_031411075.1 Erythrobacteraceae bacterium | reverse complement strand
GTCATCGCGGCGTGGAAATCGCCCTCGGCCGTCGCGCCCTCACCCACCCAGCCGGCGGCGATCTTGCTGTCGCCTTTCATCGCGCTGGCCATGGCGAAACCGGCGGCTTGCGGCAGTTGCGTGCCGAGATTGCCCGAGATCGTGAAGAAATTCACCACCGCGGCGCTGTAGAGGATCGGCAGTTGGCGGCCCTTCAGCCGGTCGGCGCGGTTCGAATAGATCTGGTTGACCATCTCGAGCACCGGATAGCCGCGCGCGATCAGGCACCCCTGCTGGCGGTAGCTGGGGAAGATCATGTCTTCGAAATCGAGCGCCTGGGTGGCGCAGACGGTGGTCGCCTCTTCGCCTGTGCACTTGAGGTAGAAGCTTGTTTTTCCCTGCCTTTGCGCGCGGTACATGCGGCCGTCGAACGCCCGGGTCAGCGCCATCAGCCGCAACATATCGCGCAGCTTGTCGGCGCTGAGCTTCGGGTCCCACGGCCCATGCGCGCGGTTGTCGTCGCCCAGCACGCGGATCAGATCGTTGCACAGCGGAAACGTCTCGACCGCGGCGCAAGTCTCGTCCGGCCGCGGCTGCGCGCCGGGGGTGCTTAGCGGCACATGGCTGAAATCGACCGTGTCGCCGGGGCGAAAGCGCGGCTCGGGCACGTGCAGCGACAGGCGCGGGCGATTGGCCCCGGCTCCTGCGCGTTTGCTCGCCATCCTCAACCCCTTCAAAGCGTTTGAAACTTTATTTTAGGAAGCGGACATTTTATTACACGGCCAAGTTTCCGTCAACATCCGGCGTTCAGACCGCCACCGGCGCGCTCAACCGGCCCTGCGGCGCATAGTCGCGCACTTCGAAATCCTCGAACCGGTAGTCGAAAATCGATTCCGGTTTCCTCAGCAGGTCAAGCCCGGGCGCGCCGTCCGGTTCCCTGCCCAACTGCGCTTCGACCAGTTCGGCATGGTTGAGGTAAAGGTGCGTATCGCCGCCGGTCCACACCAGTTCGCCCGGCTCCAGCTCGGCCTGGGCCGCCACCATCCGGGTCAGCAGCGCGGCGCCGAACAGATTGAACGGAAGGCCCAGCGCAACGTCACAACTGCGCTGGTAAAGCTGGCAGCTGAGCCGGTTGCCGGCGACATGGAACTGATATGTCTTGTGACACGGTGGCAGCGCCATCGCCTCGAGATCGGCCACGTTCCAGCCTTCGACAATATGCCGCCGTCCGCCAGGATTGGCCTTCAATCCCGTCACCAGCGCGGCGACCTGATTGATTCCGGGCCCTCGGCGGAACAGCCCCTCCCCCGCTGGCTCGTACGTCGGCCAGTCGACCCATTGCTTGCCATAGACCGGGCCGAGATCACCCCATTTTGCGGCAAAACCGGCGTCGGCGACGATCCGCGCCTCGAACGCATCTTGCGCGATGTCCTCCCCGGTCGCCGCGCGATACTTCGCCAGCGGCCAGTCGCTCCAGATCGTCACGCCTTGTTCGAGCAGCGGCCGGATGTTGGTCCCGCCGGTGAGGAACCACAGCATCTCGCGCGCGGCGGCCTTCCAGTACACCCGTTTGGTGGTCAGCAGCGGCACCGCGCCGCCGGACAGGTCGAAGCGCAACTGCGGCCCGAATACCGATCGCGTGCCGATCCCGGTGCGATCGACGCGCTCGTCCCCCTCCTCCCAGATGCGCCGCATCAGGTCGAGATATTGCCATTCCCAGTGCGTTTCGGCGGGGGTCATCACCGCTGCGCTACCACCCCAAAAGCGCGCTTGCCAGTCTTGGACCTCAACCCTATAGGGCCGCCTCTGCCTCGCCCCGGGTTCAACCCGGTCGCGCCGGTCGGGGAGTAGCTCAGCCTGGTAGAGCACTGTCTTCGGGAGGCAGGGGCCGGAGGTTCGAATCCTCTCTCCCCGACCAGTTTTCCGTGTCTCGAAAACGTCCGGGGGACGTTTTCGGCCGGAAAACTCCCGAGCGAAGCGAAGGGGTGTTCCAATGGCAGCGCGCAATTACGGCCGACGCAGAGTGCTCGTTACCGGCGGCGCGGGGTTTCTCGGTTCGCACCTGATCGACCGGCTGCTGGCGCGCGGCGACGAGGTGCTGTGCGTCGACAACCTGTTCACCGGTGACAAGCGCAATATCGATCACCTGGCGGGCAATCCGCGGTTCGAATTCATGCGCCACGACATCTGCTTCCCGCTGTTCGTGGAAGTGGACCAGATCTACAATCTCGCCTGCCCTGCCTCGCCGGTGCATTACCAGCACGATCCGGTGCAAACGACCAAGACCAGCGTCCACGGCGCGATCAACATGCTCGGCCTCGCCAAGCGGTTGCGCGTGCCGATTTTCCAGGCCTCAACCAGCGAGGTTTATGGCGATCCGTCAGTCCATCCGCAGACCGAAGATTATTGGGGCAACGTCAACCCGATCGGCATCCGCAGTTGCTATGACGAAGGCAAGCGTTGCGCCGAAACGCTGTTTTTCGACTATCACCGCCAGCACCAGCTCGACATCAAGGTGGCGCGGATCTTCAACACTTACGGCCCGCGCATGCATGCGAGCGACGGCCGGGTGGTGTCGAACTTCATCGTCCAGGCGCTGAAGGGGGAGGATATCACGATCTTCGGCGACGGGCAGCAGACGCGATCCTTCTGCTATGTCGACGATCTCATCGACGGATTCCTCGCGTTCATGGACGCCGGGCCCGAAATTCATGGCCCGATCAACCTTGGCAACCCCAACGAATTCACCATCCGCCAGCTGGCCGAACAGGTGCTGGCCAAGGTCGGCGGGCGCTCGAAACTGATCGAACAGCCGCTGCCGCAAGACGATCCCACCCAGCGTAAACCCGACATCGCGCAGGCCAGGGCACTGCTCGGCTGGCAGCCGTCGATCGAGCTCGACGAAGGGCTCGATCGCACCATCGCCTATTTCCGCGAGGTGGTGAGCGCATAAGCCGTGTTGCGGGCACAACCCGCCTCGCGGCCTTGTAATTGCTTGGCCGCCAAGCCATTGGGAGCCGCGCCCGCGGCAAACCATACGGACCGATGATTTTGACCGACCTTGATGGCGACAAGCTGCGCGAGGAATGTGGGGTCTTCGGCGTGATCAGCGCGGTCGATGCGGCTGCGATCTGCGCACTCGGCCTCCACGCGCTGCAGCACCGCGGCCAGGAAGCGGTCGGCATCACCAGCTACGACGGGGCCGAGTTTTTCACCCGCAAGGGCCTGGGGCACGTCGCTGAAAATTTCTCGACCGGCGAATCGCTGGCCGGACTGCCAGGTTCAATGGCGACGGGGCACGTCCGCTATTCGACCACCGGCGGGTCGGGTCTGCAGAACGTCCAACCGCTTTACGCTCTGCTGGCCGATGGCGGCTTCGCGGTGGCGCACAACGGCAATATCTCGAACGCGGCGCACTTGCGCGGTGACTTGGTGCGCAACGGATCGATCTTTCAGTCCACCTCGGACACCGAAGTGATCATCCACCTCGTCGCCACCAGCCGCTTCAAGTCGATGCTCGACAAGCTGATCGATGCGCTGCGGCTGGTCGAAGGGGCCTATTCGCTGATCGTCACCACGCCGAACGGCATGGCCGCGTGCCGCGATCCGCTCGGCATCCGCCCGCTGGTGATGGGCAAGCTGGGCGACGCGACCGTGTTCGCCAGCGAAACGGTGGCGCTCGACGTGGTCGGCGCCGACTTCGTCCGCGAGATCGAGCCGGGCGAACTGGTCGAGGTCGATTTCGACGGCGCCATCCGCAGCCACCGCCCGTTCGGTGCGGTGCGGCCGCGGCCGTGCATCTTCGAACACGTCTATTTCAGCCGCCCGGATTCGATCGTCAGCGACCGATCGGTGTACGAATCGCGCAAGGCGATCGGCGCCGAACTGGCCAAGGAAAGCCCGGTCGACGCCGATCTGGTGGTGCCGGTGCCCGACAGCGGGGTGCCGGCGGCGATCGGCTTTTCACAGCAATCGGGCATCCCGTTCGAACTCGGCATCATCCGCTCGCACTATGTCGGGCGCACCTTCATCCAGCCTTCGGACGGCGCCCGCCACGCCGGGGTCAAACGCAAGCACAACGCCAATCGCAAGCTGGTCGAAGGCAAACGCATCGTCCTCATCGACGATTCGATCGTGCGCGGCACTACCTCGATGAAGATCGTCCAGATGATGAAGGACGCCGGCGCCAGCGAAGTACATTTCCGCGTCGCCAGCCCGCCCACCGGCCACGGCTGCTATTACGGCGTCGACACCCCCGAACGCTCGAAACTGCTCGCCGGACGGATGGATGTCGAGGCGATGCGCGACTTCATCCAGGCCGACAGCCTGGCGTTCGTGACCATCGACGGGCTCTATCGCGCGGTCGGCGTGGCGGGCCGCGACAAGGCCTCGCCGCAATACTGCGACGCCTGCTTCACTGGCGATTACCCGACCAGCCTGACCGACCTCGTCGAACGCCGCCAGGCCGACGCGCAGCTTTCGTTCCCGGTCAACAAGGTCGCCTGATGGCCGAGCCGCGCCCTCTGGAGGGGCGCATTGCGCTCGTCACCGGCGCGAGCCGCGGGATCGGCGCCGCTACCGCGCAGGCTTTGGCCGCGGCGGGCGCGCATGTCGTGATCACCGCGCGCAAGGCCCGCGACTTGGAAGCGGTCGAGGAAGCGAT
>JANOAH010000190.1:0-11588 GCA_031411075.1 Erythrobacteraceae bacterium | reverse complement strand
GGGCAGCTCAGCATGATCCCGCTGATGTTCCCGTTCTCGATCGCGCGGATCACCCACCTGCAGCATCACCGCTTTCCCAACGATCCGGTGCGCGATCCCGATTATCCCGACAGCGCGCCCAGCTTGCGCGCGGCGCTGTGGCAGGCCTGGCTCAACCGCCAGCCGGGCAAGACCGCGCATGCCCATCATATCAAGCGCGTGCTGCTCGAACAGATCGGCACGCCCGAAGCCAAGGCCGCGCTGCGCCAGACCGCGTTGGTGCAACTTGCCGGCACGCTGTTCTTCATCGGCATGGCGCTGGCCGGCTATGCGATGGAAGTGGCGATGGTGTGGTGGCTGCCGCGCTGGTTCGCGCTCATTCACACGCACGTGTTCTTCAGCTGGGAAACCCATTTTCCGCACGGCGGGCAGGGGCGCTACGACAACACGCGCATCTTCAAGAGCAGTGTCGGCAGCGTCCTGTCGATGTGGATCGAATATCACCTGGTCCACCACATGTACCCGAACATCCCGATGCACCTGACCAAACGCGCCTATTTCGAGATGAAGCCGGGGCTTGTGGCGCGCGGCGTGGATTGTAGCGCGCATTGAAATCCTCCCTGTGAGGCGAAGCCTCATGGGGTGGTGGCGCGCGCCGCAGGCGCGTGACGGAGGGGCCCAGCGCCGCGCCAGCCCCTCCGTCAGCCACCTCCGGCGTCTGCCACCTCCCCATCGGCTGCGCCGACAGGGAGGATTTTAGTCGTGCTCGTAACCCAGGCCCTCGCTGTTCACGATCGGCTCGCCGTCGAGAAATAGCGGGGCGAAACCGCGTGGTTCAGCGGTGCCGATGCGCGTGGCCGGGACGGGTGGTGCGGTTCCGGCGGGCAGGGTGAACAAGAGCTCGTAGTCGTCCCCCCAGGTCAGCGCTTCGTGGCGGCGCGGCTCGGGCGTGGCGATGGGCACCGCGCCGCCGTCGATCGCCAGCGTCACCGCGCTCGCTTCGGCCAGCCGCCAGGCGTCGAGCAGAAGGCCGTCCGAGACGTCCATCATCGCGGTGACCAGCGGGGCGAGCGCGATCCCTTCGCCGATCCGCGCCAGCGGACGTAGGTACGCGGCAGGATCGCCGCCCGTACCGTCTCGCAGCGCTTCGAAGCCCAGCAGCGCCGCGCCGAGCGAGCCGGTCAGCCAAAGCCGGTCACCCGGCTGCGCCCCGCCGCGCGAGGGGACCGGACTGTACGTGGCGAGGCCGAGCGCAGTCAGGCCGTAGGCGCGCGGCGAATCGCCCGAAACGGTATCGCCGCCGAGCAGCGGCACACCGTAATGAGCCAGCACCTCGTCCAGCCCGGCGATGAAATCGGCATCGCCCGGCCCGAGCATGTAGCCGAGCAGCACCCCCAGCGGTCGCGCGCCTTTGGCGGCAAGGTCCGACAGGTTGCTGGCAACCAGCTTCCACGCCACATCGGCGCGCGACTGGTGGGCTAAGAAATGCGTCCCTTCGACCAGCATGTCGTGGGTCAGGACCAGTGTCTCGCCGCCGAGCTTGAGCACCGCGGCATCGTCGGCCAGGCCGCGCGCGGCGGGGTGGGTGGCCAAGGCTCGTAACGAGGCGATGAAGTCCGATTCGGCGCTCACCCGCGCCTTCAACCGCGTTTGGCGGCCGAAAGCCAGCGCCGCGCGTTGCGGCCTATTCGACCGGCGGTTCGGCCCAATCGTCGCCGCCGGCATCTCCCATCGGCTGCGCGGTGTCCATTGGTGCCGACAGGTCGCCGGTGTCCTCTTCGTCGGCGAACTCGGCCGCCACCGTCACCGTTTCGACGGGCGCGGGCGCCGGTGCGGCCGCGACTTCTTGGGGCGATGGCGCGGCGATCGCCGGCGCTTCGTCCGGCGCGGTAACGACGGTCACAAAATAGAGCACGAGCAGCACGAAGCCCCCGATAAGGCCGCCCCTGGTGATGTCGTTCATGGCCATGCTTTTCCCGTGAGAACCGGCCGGCTATGGCGCGAAATGCCTAATATTGGGCAAACGGTCAGCTACGCGCGGCCTTCGCCACCGCATCGAGCACGCCGTTGACGAAGCGCGCCTCGCGGCCATCGAAAAAGGCATGGGCGACATCGACATATTCGCCGATCGCGGTGCCGGTGGGTACGTCGGCGCGGGCGATCAGCTCGTAAGCGCCGGCGCGCAGGATCTGCAGCATGGTCTTGTCGAGCCGTTCAAGCGTCCAGTTTTCAGCCAGCTTGGCGGCGATTATTGTGTCGATTTCATCATGACGCGCGATGAATCCGCTGACCAGATCGTCGAAAAACGCCATGTCTGCCTCGGCGTAATGCGCGTCCTCGATCTCGCGGCCGAGCCGGTGCTGGTGGAATTCGTCGAGCAGCCTGGCGAGCGGCGTCGCCTCCATGTGCCACTGGTAAAGCGCCTGGACTGCGGCCAGCCGCGCGGTGGAACGGGCTTGCGAGCGCGGGTTCACTTGAGCCTCATGGCGACAGATTGGGCGTGGGCGGGCAGGCCCTCGGCGGTTGCCAGCGCCACGGCCGCCGGCCCGAGTTTGCCAAGCGAATCAGCATCAAGCGCGATGAAGCTGGTACGTTTCATAAAGTCGAGCACCGACAGCCCGCTGGCAAAGCGGGCGCGGCGGCCGGTGGGCAGCACGTGGTTCGGGCCGGCGAGGTAATCGCCGATCGCCTCGGGGGTATGGCGGCCGAGGAACACGCTGCCGGCGTGGCGGATTTGCGCGAACAGCGCTTCGGGGTCGGCCACTGCCAGCTCGACATGTTCGGCGGCGAGGCGGTTGGCCAGCGCCGGCGCTTCGGCCAGATCCTCGACCACGATCACCACCCCGTGATCGTCCCAGCTGCAGCGGGCGACGCGTTCGGTGGCGAGCGTCGCGCATTGCACGTCGATACGGTCGGCGACCTGGTCGGCGAAGGCGTCGTCGTCGGTGATCAGGATCGATTGCGCCAGCGGATCGTGCTCGGCCTGGCTGAGCAGGTCGGCGGCGATCCAGTCGGGGTCGTTGGCGTTGTCGGCGACGACCAGGATCTCGCTCGGCCCGGCGACCATGTCGATCCCGACCATGCCGAAAAGCTGGCGCTTGGCTTCGGCGACCCAGGCGTTGCCCGGCCCGGTGATCACGTCGACGCGGGCGATCCGCTTCGTGCCATAGGCCAGCGCACCGATCGCCTGCGCTCCGCCGACGCGCCAGATCTCGTCGACCCCGGCGATATGCGCCGCGGCGAGGACCAACGGATTGATCTTGCCTTGCGGCGTCGGCGTCGCCACCACCAGCCGCCCGACCCCGGCGACCTTGGCCGGAATCGCGTTCATCAGCAGCGATGAGGGATAGGCGGCGCGTCCGCCGGGGACGTAGAGCCCGGCCGCGTCGACGGCATGCCATTTCGCGCCCAAGCGCACCCCGGCATCGTCGGTGAAGTCGCGGTTCGCGGGAAGCTGGTCGCGGTGAAAAGCCCTGATCCGCTCAGCCGCGAGATCGAGCGCCTCGCGCAACGGCGGTTCGAGCGCATCGTAAGCCGCCGCGCAGTCCGCCGGCGCGATGCGCCAGTCGGCCTCGCTCGCCAACCGGTGCTTGTCGAACCGCTCGGTGTATTCGGCCAAAGCCGCATCGCCCCGCGCACGCACTTCGCCAAGGATATGCGCGACGGTGCCCGACACATCGTCGTCGCTTTCCCGGCGGTCATCCACCAGGCGGGCGAAGCGGATCTCGAAATCGGGGTCGGCGGTGCTGAGCCGGATCACGCCGCCGCCTCCGCCACGGCGCGGAATCGCTCGACCAGCGCGGTCACCCGCGGATCGGTCTTGAGCGCCGCACGATTGACGATCAGCCGCGCTGAGACCGGCATGATCGTGTCGGTTTCGACCAGGCCGTTGCCCGCCAGCGTCGCCCCGGTCGACACCAGATCGACAATCCGCAACGCCAGGCCGAGCGAGGGGGCCAGCTCCATCGCGCCGTTGAGCTTGACGCATTCGGCCTGGACCCCCTGACGTTCGAACCAGCGGCTGGTCAGGTTGGGGTACTTGGTGGCGACGCGCAGGTGGCTGGCGCTGCCGGGCGCGGCGGCGGCCGCTTCGCGCGGCTGCGCCACCGACAGCCGGCACTGGCCGATGCCCAGGTCCACCGGGGCGTAAAGCTCCGAATAATCGAACTCCTCGATCACGTCGGAGCCGACGATCCCGGCCTGCGCGGCGCCGAACGCGACGAACGTGGCAACATCGAACGCGCGCACCCGGATCACCCGCTGGCCAGCGTCCTCGCACGCGAAGCTGAGCGCGCGGTTGCCCTTGTCGTGGAACGCGGCTTCCGGCACCACGCCGGCGCGCGCCATCACCGGCAGCGCCTCGTCGAGGATGCGGCCCTTGGGTACGGCGAAAGTCAGCGGGGCGGACATGGGCGGCGCAGATAGGCGCGGGGGCGAGAAAGGGCAACGGAGTTGGCGCAGCGGCCGGTCATGGAGATTGTCGACGTGCGCGAGGCGATCGCCTGGCAGGCCGATCACGCCGCCGCCGCCGGGGCGCCAAACACCGCGCGGGTGGTGCGCGCGCAGCTCGCCTTGCTTGAGACCGACACCGAATTGGCGCGGCGGATGCTGGCTTGGCCCGGCCTTTCGCTCGAAGACGCGATGCCGCTGCGCGTGGCGGGCGGGCTGCATTGGTTGGCGCTGAGCGGGGCGGACCTGCGGTTGGCGCCCGCCTACGCCGGCGAGCTGACCGACCAGGCGACGATCGACGCGCTGGTGGCCGATGTGGCGCGGGACTGGGACACGACCTTGCTCCCCTGGCTCGACCACCCGCCGCAGACCAACGAGGCCGGCCGATCCGCAAGCATTGTCGCCGCGCTGCTGTGGCTGGCCGGGCGACTGGGGGCCCGGTTCGAGCTGTTCGAGATCGGTGCCAGTGCCGGGGTCAACACGATGCTCGATCGCTATTGCTACGACCTTGGCGGGGTGACAGTCGGCCCGGCGCAATCCCCGATGCAGATCGAACCCGAATGGCGCGGACCGCCGCCGCCCGACCACCCGATCGAGATCGTCGCCCTTCGCGGCTGCGATGTGGCGCCGGTCGACCTTGCCGATCCGGCCGAAGCGCTGCGGCTCAAGGCCTATGTCTGGCCCGACGCGACAGAACGGATGGCGCGGATCGATGCCGCCGCCGCGCTGGCCGCGCAACTCCCGCCACAGCTCGAACGCAAGGATGCCACCGCGTTCGTCGCCCAGCGGCTGGCCGAGCCGCAGCAGGCGGGCGTCACCCGCGCGCTGTTCCATTCGATCGTCTGGCAATACCTGCCCGAAGCGAGCCGGGCGGCGATCACCGCGGCGATGGACGCGGCCGGAGCCGCCGCGACCATGGAGCGGCCGCTCGCCTGGATCCGGCTCGAAACCAACCGCGCCACCTTCCGCCACGAACTGACCGTGCGATATTGGCCGGGCGGCGAGGCGCCAGTGCAGCTCGCCGAAGCGCACCCGCACGGTGTCTGGGTGGAATGGACCGGCAGAGCCTGATTGATACGAAGGTGAGGGCCGCTGTCGCCCTAGGGATAACTGACCGTCTTGGGCTGGGCGGGCAGGGGGATGAATTCCTCGCTGTCGCCCGGCACCAGCGGGAAGCGGCCCTGGGTCCAGTCTTCCTTGGCCTGCTCGATCCGCTCGCGGCGACTGCTGACGAAGTTCCAATAGACGAACCGCTTGCTCGGGAAGGCCTCGCCGCCGAGCAGCATCGCCTTGCCGCCCCGGGCGGAGCGCAGCGTCATCGCCGCGCCCGGGGCGAGTACGTAGAGCGTGTAGAGATCGAGCGGCTGGCCATCGAGGCTCGCCTCGCCGCCGACCAACATCAACGCGCGCTCGTCTGTCTCGGCATCGATCGGCAGCATGCTGCCTGGGGCGAGGTCGATCTCGGCGTAGATCGTTTCGGCAAGGCAGGTGGTCGGGGCGCGCCGGCCCCACAGCTCGCCCATTATCACGCGGGCGCGGGTGCCGGCATCGTCGAGCACGGGCAACTCGCTCACCGCCTCGAACGCCGGGTCGATCTCTTCCAGCGCTTCTGGCAGCGCCAGCCAAGTCTGCATCCCGAACATCGCCGCGCCGCCCGCGCGCTCGACTTGCGGGCTGCGCTCCGAATGAACGATGCCGCGCCCCGCGATCATCAGGTTGACGGTGCCGGGATGGATGGTCGAGCAGGTGCCGAGGCTGTCGCGATGATCGATCGCGCCCCCAAACTCTCCGGCGAATAGCCAGGTTACCGTGGCGAGGTTAATGTGCGGGTGCGGGCGCACGTCCATGCCTTCGCCGGGATCGAGCCGCGCCGGCCCGAACTGGTCGACAAACACGAACGGCCCGACCATCCGGCAGTTCGGGCTCGGCACCGCGCGGCGCACCTCGAAGCCGCCGAGGTCGTGGGTGATCGGGACGACTTCGCGCAGCCCGGTCATTCCACCGCATCCCCCGGCGCGAAGGCGCGGATGGCGAGGGCGTGGACGCGCTGGCCGGGAATGTCGCCGAGCGCGCGGTTGACCATGCGCTGGCGTTCGAGGCGGCTTTTGCCCGCAAACGCCACGCTTTCGATCACCACGGTGAAATGCGATTCGCCGCTGCCGTCGTCGCCCAAATGGCCGTGGTGGCGGGCGCTGTCGTTGATGACGTCGAGCCGGGTCGGCACGAAGGCATGCTGGAGCAGTGTTTCGATCTCGCGGGCCAGGCTTACGGTCATCGGAGCGGTTCGGGGGTTTTCATCGGCCCGGTCTATCACCACAAATGCACGAATGCGCCCCCTGCGATTCCACGGCCGGCATGACAATGCCCAGCGCGGCTGCCAGGCGGCGGGATGCGACGCGGCGGGCGAGTTCCGCGCCCCCGGCGAACGGCGGCCCGATTTCGACGGGCCGGGCGATTGGCGCTGGTTCTGCCTCGATCACGTCCGCGAATTCAACGCCGGCTACGACTGGTTCGAGGGGATGAGCGCCGACGAAATCCTCGCCGCGCAATCGCCGGTGGCCGGTTGGGCGCGCGAAAGCCGGGCGTTCCGCGCCGATGCTGGCGCGGTGCCCCGCTGGGCCGACTTCGACGATCCGCTCGACGCGATCGGCGCGCGCGCGGCGGGCATTCGCCAGCGTGCCGCCGGCAACCAGGCGTTCGCAGGCTTCACTCCGGCCCAGCGCAGCGCGCTGCAGACGATGGGCCTCGGCCCCGACACCGACCGCACCGCGCTGCGCCAGCGCTATTCGATGCTGGTGCGCCGCTATCACCCCGACAAAAACGGCGGCGACCGCAGCCACGAAGCGCTGCTGCAGCGGGTGGTCGAAGCCTATCAATTGCTGCGCCAGGCGGCGGTATTCGGCTAGCCGCCCTGCATCTCGGCGATCAGCGCGTTGTCGATCGCCTTGGCGGCCTGGTATGCGGGCCGGGCGCGGAGGCGCTCGGCGTAGGCGGTGAAGCTGTCGCGCGCTTCGAAGGTCTTGAACATCAGGCCCCAGTCAACCTGGCTGCCGAGATAGGCGTCGGCCATGGTGAAACGCGGTCCGCAGACATAGTCGTGCGTCGAAAGCCACGCGTCGAGCGCATCCATCACCCGCGCGTAGCTGCCCCAGCCGACCGTCATCTCCTTGCGCGAATCGCCGCCGCTGTCGAACCCCTGGCTCTTGGCGGTGATCGCCGCTTCCACCGGCCCGGAGGCGAAGAACAGCCAGCGGAAATAGTCGGCTTGTTCATCGTCCTGCGGCGAAAGGTTACACAAAGGATACACCAGCGCGAGGTAGTGGCAGATCGCCGCCGCCTCGGTCACCACGTGGTCATGGCCGCCGTGGTGGTGGATAATGGTCGGCAGCTTGCCCATTGGATTGGCGTCGAGCAGCGCCTGCGGCTTGTTGGCCCAATCGACAAACACGGCGTCGTAATCCGCCCCTACCTCGTGCAGCGCCCAGCGCGCGATCTGCGCCCGGCTCATCGGATTGTAGAAGAACGTGATGTCGGCCATCGACTTATTCCTCGGCGGTCACATCAGAACATACATGGAACAAAAGGCGTAGGAAAGCGCTTTCTCCGCTAATCCCGGTCGGGCGCGCCGGGCGGGAAATAGGCGCGGAAGGGCCGCGCATCCTCGACGCAGCGCGACACCGCCGGCAGGGCGAGCAGTTCGGCCCGCAGCGCAGCGAGGCGCGGGCGGCCGGTGCCGATCGGCTCGATCCAGTCGGCGTAGAACAGGCTGGGCGCAGCGGCGCAGGTCACCAGGCTGACGTGCGGGGGCAGGGCGTTGGTCCCGAGCCAATGTTCAAGCCAGTCGTAGGCCTGCCGCAGCCGCATCCGCGCGGCCTCCTGTTCCGCCGCATCGGGCGCATCGCGCATCCCCTGTTCGGGCCGGTCGCGGCTGACGAACCAGCTCGAAACGAAGCGCTGCATGTTGCCCATTACATAGTTGTCGAACACGCGGTCGAGCATCCGGGCGACCACCGCCTCGGCCGGATCGGACGGGATCAGCGGCGCCGGGCCGGGATGGTGGACCGCCAGATGCTCGACGATGCTGGTTGCCTCGATCACCACATGGCCGCGGTCCACAAGCACCGGAATGTGCCCGCCTGGATGGACCCGGCCGCAGAACTGCTGGTGCAGGGGCTTGTCGCCCTCCATCGGGACGAATTCGAAAGGCGTCCCGTTGGCATAGAGCGGGATCAGCGCCTTCCAGGTGTAGCTGGAGAACAGGTGGCCGTGGAGCTCGAGGGTCACCAGGTCCCCGTCTCGATCTTGGCGCGGCGTTCGAGTTCGCGCTCGCTGGTGATCGGGATCGGCGCTTCGTCGGGGTAGGGCGGCAGCTCGCCGCCGGGCGTGTAGGTGGCGATCACCGTACCCGCTTGGGTGACGGTATGATCGGTCATCGTCAGCTTGTCGACCGGGGTGCCTTCGCCGAACAGGCGCTTGCCGCGGCCGAGCAGGACCGGAAAGGTCATCGTGATCAGCGTGTCGATCAGCCCGGCGGCGAGCAGCGCAGGGTAGATCGTGCTCGAGCCCTGGATGATCATGTCGGAGCCGGGCTCGGCCTTGATCCGGGCGACGTCCTCGACCCCGCGCAACCGGTGGCTGTTCTGCCACGGCAGGTTCTGGTCGCCGTGGGTCAGGACGTATTTGCTGGCCCGATCGAACGCTTCGCCCATCGGCTTGTTGTCGCCCTCGGCGTAAGGCCAGTAGGCGGCGAAAATGTCATAGGTGCGGCGGCCGAGCAGCAAGTCGTACTGGCCCGAAAAAAGCGCGCCGAGCGTCGGCTCGATCCCCGGGTCCCAGATCTTGAACATCCAGCCGCCTTGGTCGAACCCGCCCTGCGGATCTTCGGTCGGCCCGCCGGGGGCCTGCATCACGCCGTCGAGCGAGAGGAACGCGGCGCCTGTTATCTTACGCATCGGCAGTCTCACCCGCGGCGGCGGCTTCGAGCGCGGCCACGTCGATTTTCTTCATCGTCATCATCGCGTCGAAGATGCGTTTGCCCCGCGCCGGATCGCCGTCCATCGCTTCGGCCAGGATGCGCGGGGTGATCTGCCAGGATACGCCCCACTTGTCCTTGCACCAGCCGCACTGACTTTCCTGCCCGCCGTTATCGACGATCGCGTTCCAGTACCTGTCGGTTTCGGCCTGGTCCTCGGTCACGACCACGAACGAGAATGCTTCGCTCTGGTGAAAGTGCGGCCCGCCGTTGAGGCCGAGCACCTTGATCCCCATAACGACGAAATCGACGGTGATCGGCTCGCCCTGTTTGGTCGAAGGATTGTCCGACGGCGAGGCGTGGACCTTGCCGACCGAACTGTTGGGGAAGGTCGCGGCATAGAAGCGCGCTGCCTCTTCGGCGTCCTTGTTGGCGAACCACAGGCAGATCTGCGCGGTCTTGTCGGTCATTTCATTACTCCTTGCGCGGGCCAACCAGCCCGAAATGCGCCCCCTGCGGATCGATGCAGTGCACCGAGAACTCCCCGCCGGGGATTTCGCTGATCTCGCCGTCGAGCTTACCGCCACCGGCGGTTACCGCCGTGGCAGCGCGGTCGATGTCGTCGACGCCGATATAGACGTCCCAGCGCGGTCCGCGTCCGTCAGCGAACATCGGACCGACGGCACCAATCATGCCCTCGCCGCGATAGAGGAACAGGTAATCGCCCCGCTCTCCCATGGGCATCGAGCCTTCCTGCCGCCAGCCGAACAGCTCGCCGTAAAGCTTGGCCGCGGCGGCCGGATCGGGGCTCCACACTTCCTGCCAGCGGACGTGTTCGGGCTTGGCGTAGTCGAACACGTCGCTCTTGGCGTCGGGCTGGCCGGGCGGCGGGACCGGGTCCATTACGTAGAACGATGCGCCCCAGGGGTCGCTGACCATGGCGATGCGGCCGACGCCGATGTCGGTGGGGGGCATGTGCACTTTCCCGCCGGCCGCGACCACCGCCGCCACCGTGGCATCGACGTCGGGCGAACAGACATAGACAAACCAGCCCGGCTTGCCGCCGTGCGCCTTCATGTCCTCGCTCAGCGCCAGCACACCGCCGGCCGAGCCGCCATCGGAGCGCATGATCATCCGGTAGTCGTGCGCGTTGCCTGCGGCGACACCGTGGTCCTGGATGGTCCAGCCGACCACCGCGTCGTAGAACGCCTTGGCCCCGGCCGGATCGTCGGTCATCAGCTCGTACCAGATGAACGCGCCGCGATCGCTTGCGTCGGCCATGGTCAGCGTCTCCGCTCGACGATCGGATCGAACCCGCCCCAGATCATCCGCTTGCCGTCGAACGGCATGTCCATGTCGGCGAAATCGGGATCGTTCATCATCTGCTCGTTGAACTTGTCGGCGCTGGCGCGGTCGGGCCAGGTGACCCAGCTGAACACGATCTTTTCATCTCCGGTGCCGGCCACCGCCTTGCGGAAATCGGTCAGCTTGCCGTCGGGGACATCGGCTTCCCAGGCTTCGACCTGCTCGATCGCGCCGGCGGCCTGGGCCTTGGGCCAGAACATTTCGGCCGTTTCGCGATAGGCGTCCTTCTTGTCGGCGGGGACGGGGATGACATAGCCTTGCACGTACATGCTCGCTCTCCTTCAGGCGGGATCGGGTTCGAAATCGGCCAGCTGCGCATCCATCGCGCGGGCGTATGCCGGCCGCGCAGTGGCGCGAGCGTGATAGGCGGCGAGCGCCGGGTATTCGGCGACAAGCTCGGTATGCCGGATCACGCTGAGCACGGTGACCATGGCGATGTCGGCGATCGAGAAGGTGCCGGCCAGCCACTCCTTGCCCGCGAGTGCCGCATCGAGCCGCTTGAGCTTCTGCCGGGTCAGGTCGAGCGCAGTTTCGCGTGCGCCGGGCTGCCAGTCGGCGTCCTTGTAGCGCAAGTCATAGGTGGTCAGCCGCTGCAGGAACGGTTCGACGCTGTTGAGCGCGGCAAACAGCCACGACATCGCCGTCCAGCGATCCTGCCCCGCGGCCGGCAACAGCCGTTCGTCCTGCTCCGCCAGGTAGAGCAGGATCGCGCCGGTCTCGAAAATCTGCAACTCGCCGTCGCTGTAGGCCGGCACCTGATCGAACGGCTGGCGCGCGAGATAGGCGTCGGGCCGCGGCGCGCGGGCGTTGAGCAGTTCGGTCT
>JANOAH010000189.1:0-6778 GCA_031411075.1 Erythrobacteraceae bacterium | reverse complement strand
ATTCCTTAGGGCGCGCGCGCGCCAATCACCCGTTTGGGCGACTATCCGCGCCCCGCTGGGCGCGTTAGTCTGATCGCTCGAATTGGGAGACTGGGACATGCCGGTAGTAGGAATGGGCGGATACTTCTTCCGCGCGAAGGATCCGGATGCGCTGACCGCGTGGTACAAGGAGCACCTCGGCGTCGGCGGGGGGATCGGCGCCGATCCGGACACTGGCCATACCAACGAATGGGTCTGGTACCACGAAGGCGGTCCGATGGTGTTCAGCCCGTTCAAGGCCGACAGCGACTATTTCGCCGCCGACAAGCAGGCGATGATCAACTTGCGCGTGCGCGACCTCGATGGGTTGCTCGCCAAGCTGCGTGCCGAAGGAATCGCGATCCAGCGCGAGGAGGAGATGGAAGGCGTGGGCCGCTTCGCACGCGTCCACGATCCCGAGATGAATGCGATCGAACTGTGGGAGCCGGTCGGCGGCGCGATCGCCGAATAGGAGGGGAACGATGCGCTACGTCCTGATCTACGGCGCTATCGCCGGCGGCATCGCCATTTCGCTGATCACCGCCAGCATCGCGATCAAGTCGCTCAGCCACCTGCAGTCCGAATGGTTCGGCTACACGGTGATGTTGGCCGCCTTGTCGCTGATCTTCGTCGGGGTGAAGCGCTATCGCGATGTCGAATGCGGCGGCACGATCCACTTTGGCCGCGCCTTGTTGTTGGGCTTGGGGATCGCGCTGGTGGCGGGGCTGATCTATGTCGCGGGGTGGGAACTGTATCTCGCCACCCAGGGCGGCGACCCCAGCGCCACGCTGACGCAATACCTCGACGCGATGATTGCCGAGATGCGCGCGGCCGGCGCAAGCCAGGCCGAGATGGCCGCGCAGCGCGCGCAGATGGCGCCTTATGTCGAGGCGTACCGCCAGCCGCTGCCGCGTATGGCGATGACCTTCAGCGAGATTGCTCCGGTCGGCCTGCTGGTGGCGCTGGTGTCGGCCGCAATACTGCGCAACCCACGCGTGCTGCCGGCACGCGCGGGCTGAGCGAAACTTACAACTGGCCGAGCATGTGCTCGGCGCTCGAGACCTTGAAGTCGCCCGGGGCTTCGACGTTGAGTTCGCTGACCACGCCGTCGTTCACGATCATCGAGTAGCGCTGCGCGCGCTTGCCCATGCCGAAGCCGCTGCCGTCCATGGTCAGCCCCAGCGCCTCGGCGAAATCGCCGTTGCCGTCGGCCAGCATGGTGATGTCGCCCGAACCCGAATCCTTGTTCCACGCGCCCATCACGAAGGCATCGTTGACCGCGGTGCCGACGATCTCGTCGACGCCCTTGGCCTTGAGCTCGCCCGCCTTGTCGACATAGCCCGGCAGGTGCTTGGCCGAACAGGTCGGCGTGAACGCGCCCGGCACCGAGAACAGCGCCACCTTCTTGCCCTTGAAATAGTCGGCGCTCTGCACCTTTTCAGGCCCGTTTTCGGTCACTTTGACCAGGGTCACGTCGGGGAGCCTGTCGCCCTTGGCAATCGTCATGGGATGCAATCCTTTCAGCCGTTCGCCGCGCTAGATAGGCCGTTGCGCGGGTCGTGCAACCGCCGGGTTTGCGGCGGCGGCACGAACGCGCTATGGGCCGCGCCGAATTGAGGCGTGGGCACGGAGCCCCGGCCGCGTCTCCCATCCGCAAAACATGCCAGGAGTGTTGCCTGTGGCCACCGCTGCCCTCGATAAAGACTACATCGTCCGTGACATCGCCCAGGCCGATTACGGCCGCGCCGAAATCGCCATCGCCGAAACCGAAATGCCCGGCCTGATGGCGATCCGTGAGGAATACGGGGCGCAACAGCCGCTCAAGGGCGCGCGCATCACCGGATCACTGCACATGACGATCCAGACCGCGGTGCTGATGGAAACGCTGGTTGCGCTGGGCGCCGAGCTGCGCTGGGCCACTTGCAATATCTATTCGACCCAGGACCACGCCGCCGCCGCGATGGCCGCGGGCGGCATCCCGACCTTCGCCATCAAGGGCGAAAGTCTGGCCGAATACTGGGACTATGTCGGCAAGATCTTCGATTGGGGTGATGAGACCACCTGCAACATGATCCTCGACGATGGCGGCGACGCCACCATGTTCGCGCTGTGGGGCGCGCGGGTGGAGGCGGGCGAAGACCTGTTCGAACCGTCGAACGCCGAAGAAATCGAATTCGTGCGGGCGCTGAAAGCCTACCTCAAGGCCAAGCCCGGGTATCTGACCCAGACGGTCAAGAACATCCACGGTGTTTCGGAAGAGACCACCACCGGTGTCCACCGGCTCTACAGCCTGGCCAAGCAGGGCAAGCTGCCGTTCCCGGCGATCAACGTCAACGACAGCGTCACCAAGTCGAAGTTCGACAACCTCTATGGCTGCAAGGAATCGCTGGTCGACGCGATCCGCCGCGCCACCGACGTGATGCTGGCCGGCAAGGTCGCCTGCGTCGCCGGGTTCGGCGATGTCGGCAAGGGCAGCGCCGACAGCCTGCGCAACGGCGGCGCCCGCGTGATGGTCACCGAAATCGATCCGATCTGCGCGCTGCAGGCGGCGATGGAAGGCTACGAAGTCGTTACGATGGAAGAGGCGGTCAAGCGCTGCGACATCTTCTGCACCGCCACCGGCAACGAGGACGTCATCACCGCCGAGCACATGAAGGCGATGAAGAACATGGCCATTGTCTGCAACATCGGCCACTTCGACAGCGAGATCCAGATCGCCCAGCTCGACAATTACGACTGGGCCGAGGTCAAGCCGGGCACCGATGTGGTCACTTTCCCCGATGGCAAGAAGATCATCATCCTCGCCAAGGGCCGCTTGGTGAACCTCGGCTGCGCCACCGGCCACCCGAGCTTCGTGATGAGCTGCAGCTTCACCAACCAGGTGCTGGCGCAGATCGAGCTGTTCACCAAGGGCGACGAGTACAAGAACGATGTCTACGTGCTGCCCAAGCACCTCGACGAAAAGGTCGCCGCGCTGCACCTCGACAAGCTCGGCGTGCACCTGACCAAGCTGTCGAAGCGCCAAGCCGATTACATCGGCGTGCCGGTGTCGGGCCCGTTCAAGGCCGATCATTACCGGTACTAAGGTCCTCCCCGGGACGGGGAGGGGGACCATGCCTTGGCTCAAGTTGCCGTCAGGCGATATCCTGCCGGAGGGCATGGTGAAGGGGCACGTCGGGCAGACGCAACGCTTGTTCGGCGTGCCCCTCCACCACCCTGCGGGTGGTCCCCTCCCCCGGTGGGGGAGGAACCCATTGCATCCCCTCTCCGCGCCGCATAGCTGACACGCCATGCAGATGACGCCCACCGCCATGGTCCTACTCGGCCTGATGCTGGCCGGGTGGACCTTCGGCGCGGTGTGGCTGGTGCTGGCGGCGCAGAGCCGCGCGCGGCAGGCCAAGGCGGCGCGCGGCACCGCGCGGCGGCTGACCAGGATGATCGACGAATCCCCGGCGGTGCCGCTGGTGGTCAAGGCCGACGGCAAGATCGAAGGGCCCGACCGGCTCGCCGGATGGCTCGGGCTCGACAAGCTGCCCGGCTTCCTGACCGAGCTCGATGCCGGTGCGGCGGGGCTGGCGGCCGCCGACCTCGAGGCGCTGCGCGATGCCGTGCGCAAGACGCAAAAGACCGCCGCGCCGTTTGCGATGGTCGTCAACCCGAAAGGCTCGGGCAAGTGCCTGGCGCTGCGCGGCCAACTGGCCGACCCGGCGGTGGCGGCGGGCGGCGCGGCGCTGGTCTGGTGGTTCGATTTCACCGACAGCCACCAGGAACTCGCCCGCCTGCGCGCCCAGACCGCGCGCGCGCAGAACGATTTCGCCGCGCTGGTCGGGCTGATCGAGGCCGCGCCCACGCCGATGTGGTTCCGCGGGCCGGAAATGGAGCTGCGGCTGGTCAACACCGCCTATGTCGAGGCCGTGGGTGCCGAAAGCGCCGAAGCGGCGGTGCACGACCAGGTCGAGCTGATCGAGCCGGTTGACGGGCTCACCGCCGCGCAAGTGGCCAAGCAGGCGCGCGACAAGGACCTGCCGGTCGAACGGATCGTCCAGGCGACCATGGGCAGCCAGCGGCGCACATTGCGGGTCAGCGATCTGCCGTTGGCGAACGAGGGGGTCGCCGGCTACGCGATCGATATCGAGGAGGCCGAGGAGCAGGCCCGCCAATTGCGCGCGTTCCGCGAAGCGCAGCGCTCGATGCTCGACCAGCTGTCGATCGGCGTCGCCCAGTTCGATGCCGAGCGGCGACTGACTTTCGCCAACCAGCCGTTCCAGCGGCTGTTCGCGCTGCCGCCCGCGGCGCGGCTCGATCCGCTCGAATTCGACCGCTTCCTCGATCTGGCGCGCGACGCCGGGCGGCTGCCCGAGGCGCGCGATTTCCCCGCCCGGCGGCGCGAACTGGGGGCGTGGTTTTCCGCCGGCGCGCCGAGCGAAGAGGCGTGGACGCTGGGGGATGGTACGCACCTGCGTGTGGTCGCTCAGCCGATGCCCGATGGCGGGCTGGTGCTGATCGCCGAGGATCGCTCGGAACAGCTTGCGCTGTCGGCAGTTCGCGACACTCTGCTGCGCACCCGCACCGCCACCTTCGACAGCCTGTTTGAATCACTCGCCGTGTTCGCGCCTGACGGGCGGATGCAGTTGTGGAACCGGCGTTTCCCCGAGATCTGGGGCCTGCCGCCCGAAGTCCTCGACCAGCACCCGCGGATCGAAGCACTGCTCGAGCGGATCGGCACGCGCCTCGCCCGGCCGGCGCAGCGCCAGGCGATCGGCGAAGTCGTGCGCGCCGCCACGCTCGATCGCAACCAGCGCGGCGGCCGGGTGGCGCTGGCCGACGGGCGCACGCTCGAATTCGCCGGCGTGCCGCTGCCCGACGGCAATGGCCTCCTGACGGTGCTCGACGTCACCGACAGCAAAAAGGCCGAGGACGCGCTCCGCGACCGCAACCAGGCGCTCGAAGAGGCGGATGCGGTCAAGACCCGCTTCCTCGCCAACATGAGTTACGAATTCCGCACTCCGCTGACCTCGATCGGCGGGTTTGCCGAATTGCTTGAAAGCGGCGTCGCGGGCGAGCTGAGCGACCAGGCGCACGACTATGTCGCGGCGATCCTGTCTTCGGTCGAGCGCTTGTCGCAACAGATCGAATCGGTGCTCGACCTGACGCAGAGCGAGGCCGGGCTGCTGCCGATCGCCACCGAAGAGGTCGAGCTGCTGCCGTTCGTCACGCAAGTGGTGCGTGAGCGCGAGGAGGCGATCGAGGAGAAAGCCCTAACGCTCGACCTGCGCGGCGACAAGGGCGCGGGCACGGTGCAAGCTGACAAGCGCCAACTCAACCGAGCGATCGGCCACATTCTCGACAACGCGATCGCCGCGACTCCGCCCAAGGGCCGCATCTTGGTGGCGCTGACCCGGCGCAAGCAGGGCGCGCGGATCGTCATTTCCGACAACGGCGATGGGATGAAGCCGAGCGAACTCGCCCGCGCGCTCGACGGCTATCGCCTCGGCGCCGATGGGCAGCTGGAGAAACGTCGCGGCGGACTCGGCCTGCCGCTCGCCCGCCAACTGATCGAAGGTCACGGCGGCCGGCTCGACATGACCAGTGAAAAGGGCACCGGGACGACCGCGACGATCAGTTTGCCGTGACTGTCGATCTGCCCGATCTCGCCGCGATGAGCGCTTTCGGCGCGCGCATTGCCGCCCAACTGCGTCCTGGCGACGTTATCGCGCTTTCAGGTGGGCTGGGGGCAGGTAAGACCACGTTGGCCCGCGCGGTGATCGAAGCGCTGGGGTATCAGGACGAAGTGCCGTCGCCGACGTTCACGATCCTTGAAGCCTACGCGCCGCCGGCACTGCGGCTGCCGCTGGTTCACGCGGATTTCTATCGCCTCAAACGGCCCGAGGAGGCAGACGAACTTGGCCTCGATGATTACCGTGAGGGCGCGGTGCTGATCGCCGAATGGCCTGAATACGCCGGCGGTTTCGCCGATGAGCCGGGTTGCCTCGCCATTGCGCTGGAAACTGTCGGGGAAGGCCGCCGCGCGGTTGTCGAACCCGGTGCGGATTGGCTAGGGCGCCTGCCATGAGCGATACTTTGCCCGAGGGGCTGGACGCCTTCCTGGATCAGGCCGGATGGGGCGGGGCGGCGATCGAGCCGCTGGCGGGCGACGCCAGCTTCCGCCGCTATTTCCGCATCCGCGCCAGGGGGCGCAGCGCGATGCTGATGGATGCGCCGCCACCGCACGAAGACCCGGTGCCGTTCCTCGAAGTCGGCGCTTGGCTCGCCACGCATGGTCACCGCGCGCCGCTGATCCACGCCGAGGACCGGGCGCGCGGGCTTGTGCTGATCGAGGATTTCGGCGCCGACCGGATGCGCGACTGGCTCGATGAGAACGCCCATGCCGAGGACGTGACCTACGGCGCCGCAATCGATGCGCTGGTCCGCCTCCACGCCTCGCCCCCCGGGCCGTTCGCGCCGTACGACATGGCGGTGTACCAGCGCGAGGCCGGGCTGTTCGTCGAATGGTATTGCCCGTCGATGGGGCTGACTGTCGACAAGGCCGGCTACCACGCGGCGTGGCAGGCGGCGCTCTCCCCGCTCCTCGCGCGCCAGCAGCCCGGGGTCACTGTGCTGCGCGATTACCATGCCGAAAACATCATGCTGCTTGAAGGCGGCGCTCAGGGGCTGATCGATTTCCAGGACGCGCTGGTCGGCCACCCGGCCTACGACGTGGTCTCGCTGCTGCAGGACGCGCGCCGCGACGTGGCGCCCG
>JANOAH010000188.1:0-9617 GCA_031411075.1 Erythrobacteraceae bacterium | reverse complement strand
CACATCTGGCCGCGCCCTTCCTCCTTGGCGCGGTAAAGCGCGATGTCGGCCTTGCGGATCAGTTCGCTGGTGTCGCGACAGGTGCCGTCGGCCACCGCCACGCCGATACTTACGCCGACGTGGACTTGCCGCCCGCCGGCTGTGAACGGCTGCCGCGCGGCGACCAGGATGCGATCGCACAGCCCGTGGATGGCGGGTGTCGCCATGTCTTCCAAGACCACCGCGAACTCATCGCCGCCCAGCCGGGCGACGGTATCGCCTTCGCGCAGCAATCCGACCAGCCGGCCGCCGAATTCGGCAATCAGCGCGTCGCCCGCCTGATGCCCGTGGGTATCGTTGACATGCTTGAAGCGGTCGAGATCGAGCAGCAGCACCGCGAGCGACCCGCCCTGCCGCCGCCGCGTGAGCGCATGGCTGAGCCGATCGTCGAACAGCAGCCGATTGGCCAGCCCGGTGAGCGGATCGTGCAGCGCGGCGTGTTCGGCGCGGGCGCGACTGGCGTCTATTTCGACCCGCGCGCGCCAGTTGCGCCACAGTAACAGGCCGATCAGCACGCCGACCGCGAGCAGCGCGGCAATCAGCGCCGGGATCATCTTGCTGGCGACATGGTGGCCGGGCCTAAACGGTACCCATTCGATATAGCCGATCGGCCGGCCGTCGCTGCGGTGCACCGCCAGCGCGGTGTCGCCGATCGCCTGGCGGCGGAACTCCGGTGCGGCGATGCCATAATCGCGCGACAGCCGTGCCAGGAACGAGCCATCGAGATAGCGCACACTGACGTGCAGGTATTCGCTCCCGGCCACTTGCGGCAAAGCGCCGGTTTCGGACACGATCGGCTTCAGGCTGACGATCGCCGGACGGCCGTTGAGCAGGACCACATCGCGCACGCCGAGCGATTGACCGCCGCCGTTTGGTGCGGGCGCTTCGCCGGCCCGCAAACCCTCCCTCAGCCGGGCCGCCAGCGGCAGGGCGGGCTGTGCCGCCGCGGCGAAGCTGGCGGGTACGGTACGGCGACCGGCGCGCATCGCGTAGATCGGCTGGTCGGCCGGATCGAGCAAATAGGTTTCATCGTGCGCGTAGTAAGTGTTGAACCAGATGCCGAGATTGTTGTCGAGCCAGGCGAGATCGAGCGGCCGTTCGCGCACGCGCAGCACTGCATCGTCCCACAAGGTCGAGGCTTCCTGATCCTTGGCAATGGTTTCGCCGGCCCGGTCGACCGCCAGCTGGATCAGCCGGGTCTCCTGCTGGTGCTCGAGCGAATCGGACCGGCTGGCCGCGACTTCCATCACCACGCCCACCGCCAGCGACAGCAGCGCGACCGCCGCAATCGCGGGCAAAACGACAGCGCGGATCCACGCCTGGTGATCGGTTGCTGTGGCCAAGTCCCTACCCTCGAGCGAGCGCGATAACCAACCGAGGTTAAGATAAGCCTTGCCGTGAAATGCGACCGATCCCTCAACTTTGCAATTATGCCGCCCGGGACATCGCAGCAGGCATGTTTCTTGCGCCAGGAGCGAGGTCGATGGCATATTCGATCGCCTCAACCTCCGCGCCGCGGCCCAGGCTGTGGCAGCGCTCGACCGTCCCGGTCGGGCGAAACCCGCACTTCGCCATGACCCGGCCCGAGGCGGGGTTGTCGACGAAGTGGGCGGCGACGAGCCGGCGGTGACCCAGCGACTGCGCCAGCGCGACCAGCGCGGCGAGCATCTCGCTGGCATAGCCGCGGCCCCACGATCCGGGTTCGATCCAGTAGCCGACGCCGAATTCGCCCGCGCACAGCTGGGGATTGCGGCCGAGGCCGCAGCCGCCGATGATCCGACCGCTCTCGCCCGGCAGCGTGATCATGAAGCGCGGCTCGCCATCCTGGCGCTCGCGCGCCACCGAGGCTTCGGCATCGGCCAGCGCATAGGGCCACGGCACCACCGCGAGCATCCGCACCACCGCCTCGTGCCCGATGGCGCGCGCCAGCTCGGGCGCATCTTCGGCCCAGGCGGGCCGCAGGAACAGGCGCTGGGTACGCAGGAACATCGTCTCACTCCCTCGGGCCTGTCCCGCTCCGGCCTTGTGGCGCGGGTTTGTGACAGGCGCTTTGCGAGGGAGATGAAAAAAGGGAGACGGGCTGGCCCCATCTCCCTCGACTTGCCGGAAGCGAAGTTCCGGCGGGACCATCCCGGTGGATGACCCCGTTATCGGATCATCCGGTTATTCGGCAGCCTCGGCCATCATGTCGACCGAGACGTACTTGCGCCCTTGCTTGCCGCCATGGAATCGCACGCGTCCGGCGCCGAGCGCAAACAGGGTGTGGTCCTTGCCGATGCCGACATTGGCGCCCGGATAGAACTTGGTCCCGCGCTGGCGCACGATAATATTGCCGCCGATCACGTCCTGACCGCCGAACTTCTTCACGCCGAGCCGGCGACCGGCCGAATCGCGGCCGTTGCGCGAGCTACCGCCTGCTTTTTTATGAGCCATGGCTAACTACCTCTTACTTCTTCGCCGCCGGCTTTTTGGCCGGGGCTTTCTTGGCGCCAGATGCTTTTGGGGCCGTCTTGGCCGGAGCCTTGGCCGCCGCGGTTTCCTTCTTCGGCGCAGCCTTGGCGGCCGCGGGCTTCTTGGCCGCCGGCTTGGCGTCAGCCGCCTTCGAAGCGCCCTGCTTGACCGGCGCGGCCGGCTTGGCCTTTGCGTCAGCCTTCTTGACCTCGCCGCCCTTCAGCGGTTCCTGGCGCTGCGCCTCGTGCACGTCGGTGGCCTCGGCCTTGGCCGGTGCAGGCTTGGCGGCCTCCGGCTTCGGCGCGGCTTCCTTCGTCTCGGCCTTGCTCGGGACATGCTTTTGATCGCCGACCTGGACGATGCGCAGCAGCGTGATCTGCTGGCGATGGCCGGCCTTGCGGCGATAGTTGTGGCGGCGGCGCTTCTTGAAGACGGTGACCTTCTCGCTCTTCGCCTGGGCGATGATTTCGGCCACCACCTTGGTCTTGGCGGCATCGGCCAGCTTGTCGCCTTCGCCGGCGAGAATCACATCGCCGAGCGTGATCGTGCCGCCGGCATCGCCTGCCAGCTTTTCGACCGCGATCTTGTCTCCGGGGACGACGCGATACTGCTTGCCGCCCGTGCGCACTACTGCGAACATGGTGTTCAATTCCGTTCTAACTGACTGCCCTTTGCACCGGGTCGCCCCACGCAAACGGCCAAACCGGCGCCCCGAAAGGGCCCCGAAAGTGCGCCGCCGTTAGGCCAAGCGCCCCGCGCTGTCAACGACCTCGGCCGCCCGATTTGCGACGCAGCGTGGCGCTGGAAAGCGGCGGCCGGCGCGGCTAAGGCTGCGGCGATGCCAGCTTCCCGCGCGCTTCTCCTGCTCCCGCTCCTCGCCGCTTGTGCGACGCCGGCCGAGGACTATCCGAGCCTGGCGCTGCGCGATGCCGAGCGGGTTTCGGGCAGCTTCGAGCCGGCGCCGCCCGCGCCTTACGTCCCGCCGCCGACGCCTGCCGCGGTGGTCGACCGGCTCGGCCAGCTGGAGCGTGACGCCGCCGCCGCGCATCAGGCATTCCAGGCCGCCGCGCCGGCTGCCCGCAGCGCGGTCGCCGCGGCCGGTGGGGCCGAGCTCGGCAGCGAGGCCTGGGCGCGCGCCAGCGTGGAGGTCGCCGGGCTTGAATCGGCGCGCAGCAAGGCGATGATCGCGCTCGCCGATCTCGACCGGCTGATGGTCGATGCCGGGACTACCGGAGGCGAGCTGACCCGGATCGTCGCGGTGCGCGACACGGTGATCGCGCAGGTCGAGGCCGAGGACGCGACCATCGAGGGGCTGTTGCGCACGCTGAACTAGCGCCAGCGGGCGAGATCGGCGTGGTCCTCGGCGCGCGGTTCGATCCAGCGCCACTCGCCCCCGCGCCGCTCGCGCTTCCAGAACCAGGCGTCGCTCTTGAGGTGGTCCATCGCGTAATCGACTGCCTCGATCGCCGCGCGGCGGTGGCGCGCGGCGGCGGCGACCAGCACGATCGACTCGCCGGGGCGCATTTCGCCGACCCGGTGGACGATCAGCAGGCCGAGCAGATCGAACCGGGCCAGCGCCTGGTCGGCCAGCGCTTCCATCCCGGCCAGCGTCAGCGGCCCGTAGTGCGACAGTTCGAGCGCCTTGACCGCATCGTCGCCGCGGACCTGGCCGACGAAGCTCGCCAGCGCGCCATGCCCGGGATGCGCGGCGGCGAACGCGGCGGTCAACGCGGCGGGATCGAACGCGACTTCGCTGAGGCGAACCTCGCGCGCCACATCAGCCGCCGCTGACCGGTGGCAGCAGCGCGACTTCATTGCCATCGAGGGCATCGAGCGCGGTTTTGTCGGCCAGCACCGTGCCGCCCACCGCCAGCTTGACCCGGTCGCCCTGCACCGCTTCGCCCAGCGGCCCGGGCAGCGCGGCGATCAGCCCGGCCCAGTCGAGCGGGGCGGCCACGTCCAGCGTCGGCACACCGGCGAGGTCGGCGAGCTTGCCAAGGAAGACTAGTTTGACCGGCATTCCAATTCCTCGTCATTCCCGCGAAAGCGGGAACCCAGTAAGCTCTAACTGCGACTGGGTCCCCGCTTTCGCGGGGATGACGAATGGAATGGGACGGAGCACTCTATCCCCCGGTCACCGACATATGCCGGGGCTGCGCCGGTCCGCTGCCGGCGGCGATGTGGAAGTGATGCCGTTCGGGCTTGATCCGCATCGCTTCGTCCAGCGCGGAGGCGAGGCCCGCGTCGGGTTCGGCCGAACGCAGCGCGACGCGCAGATCGACCTTCTCGGCCCCGCCGAGGCAGGCATAGAGTTCCCCCGTCGCGGTCACCCGTACCCGGTTGCAGGTGGCGCAGAAATTGTTGGTCAGCGGAGTGATCAGGCCGACGCGGCCGCCGGTTTCGGCAATGTCGAAATAGCGCGCCGGGCCGCCGCTGCGATGATCGCTCGGGCTCAGCGTCCAACGCGCGTCGAGCGCATCCTTGACCGCGGTCAGCGGCAGGTAATGATCGATCCGCTGCCCCTCGACTTCGCCGAGCGGCATCACTTCGATCAGCGTCAGGTCGTGGCCGTGGGCGTGGGCCCATTCGATCAGCGCCGGGATTTCGCCCTCGTTAAGGCCCTTGAGCGCCACGGTATTGATCTTCACCTCAAGCCCCGCCGCGCGCGCGGCGGCGATGCCGTGGAGCACCTGGCCGAGCCGGTCACGCCGGCTGAGACGCTCGAACAGCGCCGGATCGAGCGTATCGAGCGAGACGTTGACCCGCTTCACCCCGGCCAGCGCCAGGTCATAGGCGAATTCGGCCAGGCGGGTGCCGTTGGTGGTCAGCGTCAGTTCGTCGAGCCCATCGCCGAGCTTGCGGCCGAGCGCGCGAACCAGCTCGATCACATCGCGCCGTACCAGCGGTTCGCCGCCGGTGAGGCGGATCTTGCTGATCCCCCGGTCGATCATGCCGAGCGCGAGCCTGTGCAGTTCCTCGAGGCTCAGCACGTCCTTGCGCGGCAGGAAGGTCATCGCCTCGGGCATGCAATAGCTGCAGCGCAGATCGCAGCGGTCGGTCACCGACAGCCGCAGGTAGGTGACCCGGCGGTTGAACGCGTCGACGAGAGGGGCGGAACAGCTCATGCGGCTGCCCTTGTGGCGGGGGCGGGGGCGAAGTTCAAACGCATTCGCCTTGGCCGCGGCGTGGCTGGGCTTGCCCGTTCGGCGCGTCGGGAGCGAAAGGTTACACTAACGATACACCATGGCAGCACCGCCGGTGGTGCCTGCAGGGGCGGAAAAACGACAATGGGAACAGCCAGTTGTGCACGATTCGCCAGGCATCGTGCCAGCTGGCACATCTTACCGCGTGTAGGAAAGCGGAATCTTATCCGGACCCGACCGTCAGGAGCTGTCCGGTGACGCCCGGATTGGCGTGGAGGAAGCGCAGCACCTCGGCCGTGCCTTCCGGGTTCGATGGCTGCGCCGCCACGCCGTTGACGCGGCCGGGCGCCGCTTCGCGGGCGAGTTCCTGGATCGCCGCCAGCCGCCAGGCCGAATGCGTGTGGTCGGCCGGATCGAACACGATCGCCACGTCGCCGTCCGGGACCATCGCCTTGCGCACCACCGCGACGATGCGCGCGTGGAATTGGGCGGCAGCGTCGAGCGGTGTCGCGGGCAGGCCCGTCGCATCGACGACCCCGGACGCCATCAGCGCCGTTCGCGGGTGAGTGTGATGCCGATCTTTTCGTCCGCCTCGCTCAAGGCCAGCTTGACGATCTTGACCGTCACCGCCTCGACCCGCGCATCCTGCACGAACAGCGTCTCGCACACGTGTTCGGCCACCGCCTCGATCAGCTTGAAATGCGTGTCGCCGAGCGCCGCCGAGCAGGCGAACTTCAGGTCCATGTAGTTCTTGCTGGCGTCGAGCGAGGTTTCGGGATCGTAATGCGCGGCTGCCTTTAGCCGCGCCGTGACGGTGAAGCGCAGCGGCTGCGGACGGCCGGTTTCCTCCGAATAGATGCCGGTGTGGACCAGGTGCTCGAAATCGGCGAGCTCGAGGGTCAGGCAATCGGGCATGGGCGCGAAACTGGCAGCGGCGGCGGCGATTGTCCACCGGCGGCGATGCGGGCTATGAGAGGGCGATGAGCCGCTCGCGCTTCCTCGCCGCCTGCGCTGCGCTGGCCGCACTGCCGCTATTGTCGAGCTGCATCGCCGCCGCGCTGCCGCTGGTCGCGGCGAGCGGGATCTTGGCGCGCCAGGTGCGCAGCCGGTCGCAAGTGGTCGCCGCGCTGCCCGCCGCCAACGCCGCGCGCAGCGCCGCGGTCGAGGCTGCGCTCGCCGACGGGCGCATGGTCGTTGCCACCGGCTTGACCGCGCTGCCTCCGCCCTCAGGCACCGACGACGAGCAAGCGGCGTGGTTCGATTTCGAAAGTGCGGCGCTGGCCGGGGCCGAGCGGCTGGCCAAAGGCGAGGTGACGACATCCGCCCTGCTCACTCGTGAAGCGGCGCTGTCGTTTCAGAACCAGACCCGGCCCTGCGAATCGCGCGAGGCGGCAGTGGCGATCGATCTTGATCCCGGCGCCGGGGTCTTCGATCCCGCCGCAGCGACCCGTCCCGAACCCGCGCTCGCCGCGCTGGTCGCCGAACTGCGCCGCGCGGGCCTGATCGTGCTGTGGGTTTCGCAAGCCAGCGCCAACGAGGTGGCGGCGGTCGGCGGCGCACTGCAGGCCTCCGGCCTCGATCCGCTCGGCCGCGATCCGATTTTGCTGTCGCGCCGCGCCGACGAGCGCAAGCAGGTGCTGCGCGAAGAGGCCAACCAGACCGTGTGCATCGTCGCCATGGCCGGCGATAGGCGCAGCGATTTCGACGAACTGTTCGATTACTTGCGCGATGAAAACCTGATCAGCGCCTACGATGCGCAGCTCGGGCAAAGCTGGTTCCTCGTCCCCGCGCTGTTCGCCGCGGCGGACCCATCAGTCGTTGCGCCAGCGGGCGAAAATAGCGGTCGGTAACAGCCGGCCGTCCTGGCCTTCCTCAAGCACCGTCAGCTCACCGTGCTCGATCGTGCCGGGCAGATCGGCGAAGTGTTCGGCCAGCAGCCCGGCCAGCGCCAGGCTGCTCATCCGCACCGCATAGACGGTCAGGAACAGGAACCGGCTCCGGGCATCGAGCAGGCGGCGGCAATCGGCGATGAGCGGCGGCAGCCCGTCCTCGAGCCGCCATACCTCGCCGTCGGGGCCGCGGCCGAACTTGGGCGGATCGAGGATGATCCCGTCGTAGCGCTTGCCGCGGCGCACCTCGCGCGCGGTGAACTTGGCGGCATCGTCGACCAGCCAGCGGATCGGCTGGTCGCTCATGCCCGACAGCGCGGCGTTATCGCGTGCCTGCGCCACCGATTTCTTGCTCGCATCGACATGGGTGACCGGCCCGCAGCCGCTTAGCGCCAGGCTGCCGACGCCGGTGTAGCCGAACAGGTTGAGCGTGGCGGCGTCGGCCTGGCCGGCGAGCCGTTCGCGCATCCAGTCCCACACCGGCGCCATGTCGGGAAAGAAGCCGAGATGGCGGAACGGGGTGCAGTGCGCGGTGAAGCGAACATCGTTCCAGGCGAGCGGCCAGCCTGCATCGGGCATCGGCCGCGCAAAGGCCCAGCGCCCGCCGCCATCATCGTCCGATCCGGGCACGAATTCGCCGTCGGCATCCCATTTGGCCAGCCTCGGCGCCCACAGCGCCTGGCCTTCGGGGCGGATGAAGCGATAGGGGCCATAACGCTCGAACTTGCGCCCGTGGCCGCTGTCGAGCAGCGCGTAATCGGCCCAGCCCCGGCCTTCCAGGATCAAGGGTTGGTGCATCAGTGCGGCCATCAGAATGCGCTCGCAAAGGCGCAAAGGCGCAAAGAATGGTTTCGGCGAAGCCGAAGCTCACAGCCCGCAAGGTCGAGCCGGGCGTGAGAAGAGCATTCCGCAGCGGCTCCGCCGCATGGCTCGGCGCCTTTGCGCCTTTGCGCCTTTGCCAGCGCCAAACCCCCTATCCCTCGCTGGTCGCGTGCTCAGCGACATAGGCCGCCACCGCGGCGTAATCGCCGGGCAGGCGGGTGCAGCGTTCCTCGCGCTCGAACAGGTCGCCGACGCGCGCGGGGAGCGGCGGGCGCTGGCCGGTGGCGCGCTCGACCGCGTCGGGGAACTTGGCCGGGTGCGCGGTGGCAAGCGTGACCACCGGGACATCGGCGGCAAGCCCCGCGGCGCGGGCGGCGTGGAGGCCGATCGCGGTGTGCGGGTCGATCACCTCACCGCATTCTTGCGCCGCCCAGGCCATCGCCCGGGTCATCTCGCCGGCATCGGCGCGCGCGCTGGAGAGCAGCGCGGCGGCGCCTTCGCGTTGCGCGTTGGTCAGCCGCATCGCCCGGGTCGCCTCGAACCCGCGCATCTGTTCGGCGAGCGCCGCGCCATCGCGCCCGCCGCTATCGAACAGCAGCCGCTCGAAGTTGGAACTGACCTGGATGTCCATGCTCGGCGCGGCTGTCGGCGTGACCGTGCCGGCCGAATAGTCGCCGCTGGTGAGCGCGCGGTGAAGGATGTCGTTGACGTTGGTGGCGACGATCAGCCGCTCGATCGGCAACCCCATATGCGCCGCGACATAGCCCGCAAAGACGTCGCCGAAATTGCCGGTCGGCACGCTGAAGGCGACGCGGCGCTGCGGCGCGCCGAGCTGCAGCGCGGCGGCGAAATAGTACACCACTTGCGCCATCAACCGCGCCCAGTTGATCGAATTGACCGCACCCAGGTTGAACCGCCCCGCCAGCGCCGGATCGCCGAACATTCGCTTCACCATGGCCTGGCAATCGTCGAAGCTGGCGCCTTCGAGCGCGATATTGTGGACGTTGGGCGCCTTGACCGTGGTCATCTGCCGGCGCTGCACGTCGCTGACCCGGCCGTGCGGATGGAGCATGAAGATCTGCACATTGGCGCGGCCGGCCACCGCGTCGATCGCCGCGCTGCCGGTATCGCCGCTGGTCGCGCCGACGATGGTCAGCGCCTCGCTGCGGCGGCCGAGGAACTCCTCGAACAGCAACCCGAGCAATTGCAGTGCGACGTCCTTGAACGCCAGTGTCGGCCCATGAAACAGCTCGAGCAGCCAGTGCTGCTGGTC
>JANOAH010000187.1:0-1912 GCA_031411075.1 Erythrobacteraceae bacterium | reverse complement strand
GGCCGCTCGTAGGGCACGTAGTCCCAGGCGTGGAAGATCGCCTTGCCCTCCGGCGCGCGGCTGGGATCGTGCTGGGTCAGCTGGCCGACCCCGACCAAGGGGGTGGGCGACATCTGGCCATAGCGCAGCTCGTCGAACGCGCGGCGCATGTCCTCGTAATTCGCCGGCATCAGCTCGTACATCACCGCCGACAAGTCCCCGGCCTTGAACTTGAGCGGCGCGTCGAGCGCGGCGTGGACGGTGAAGCAGGCGGCCGGCGTGATGTGCGTGCGCAGCGCGTTTTTGGCCACCGTGGGCGAGACCGCCGGGACCATCTCGGGCAGCAGGTGCGGGTGGATCGCGCCGATCACTCCGTCGGCCGCGGAAAGCCGCTCGCCGCTGTCGAGCACCACTCCGGTGGCGCGCAGGCCGTCGGTCACCACTTCGCGCACTGTGCAATTGGCGCGCACCGCGCCGCCGTGATCCTCGATGCACGCGACCAGCGCGTCGGTCAGGCTGCCCGATCCGCCGACCGCGACGCCGAAGCCGAACTTCTCGAGGAAGCCCAGAAACACGTAGGCGCCGATCCCGGTCGCCTTTTCGTCCGGGCTGACCAGGTTTTCGCCCGCCACGCGGCCGAAGTGGGCCTTGCACTTGTCGTGCTCGAACAGCTCTTCCATCAGGTCGAAAGTACTCATGCCCATCGTGCGCATGATCTCGCGCCCCTCGGCGCTCTGGTCCAGCATCGCGGTCTGCGCGCCGACCGGCATTGGCGGCGCATAGAGCCCGGCCTGAATCATCGGCAGCCACTCGGCCGCCTGGCGCGACAGCTCGAGAAAGGTCTCGGCGTCCTTGGCGCTGAATTTGCGGATCGCTTCGGCAGACTTGGCCGGATCGCGGTAGAGCGGCAACGTGGTGCCGTCTTCCCACACGCTCATCATCGGCACGTCGGGGAACACATAGCGCAGGCCGTACTTGCGCTTGAGCCCGAGATCGTCGTTCAACAGCAGCGGATTGCCCTGGATGAAGATGTGGCTCATCGAATGCTGGTCGTGCCGGAAACCCGGCCGCGTCAGCTCCCGCGTGACCACCCCGCCGCCGAGCCAGGTGTTGCGCTCAAGCACCAGCACCCGCTTGCCCGCTACCGCGAGGTAAGCCGCGGCGACCAGGCCGTTATGGCCCGATCCGATGACGATAATGTCGGCGTCGCTCACAATTTGCTCCGATGTTTGTCACCCCGGACTTGTTCCGGGGCAGGGCTGCCTTCGAACGTGGCGCCGGAAGTAAAGCACTGGCCCAGAACAAGTCCGGGCTGACTGAGATGGCCAGCAACCGTCACAGCATCGCACTCAGTGCAAGGTCGCTCAATTTCTGACAGCGTTCGATATTCGCCGCCTGGGTCATCACCCCGGCACTGCACAGCGCGAAGCTGACGTCGGCGGCGGGATCGACCCAGAACATCGTGCTGCCGGCGCCGTAATTGCCGTGCGTCTCGGGGCTGGCCAACGTACCGAACAGGTGGTGAAACACCCCCGTCCCACGCACCTGGAAGCCGATCCCCTGGTTGGCCGGCGGAACGATCCAGCCGGCGTTTTCGGCCACCCGTTTGTACAGCTGGTTGGGCATGTCGCCGGTGTGGACCTGGCGCGCCAGCCGCAGGATCGCCGGCGACAACAGCCGCACCCCCTCGAGCTCGCCGCCGCGGCGGAGCATTTCGGCGAAACGGTACAAGTCGCCGCTGGTCGAGGCGCAGCCGACGTGCGGGGCTTCGACCGCGGGGTCCTCGAACAGCGCGTGATCGCCGGGCAGGTTGCGGCTGAGGTGCTGGATCGGCACCGTCCCGCGCATGTCGGGTTTGACGTGACGTGGCGCGAGGTCGGCGCGCAGGCCCATGCTGGTCGAGTTCATCTTCAGCGGCGCGAACAGGTCCTCG
>JANOAH010000186.1:0-13353 GCA_031411075.1 Erythrobacteraceae bacterium | reverse complement strand
CCAGCCGGGCGCGGTGGCGGCGGCTTCGCTAAGCGATTGGAGCAGCATCTTGCGCCGCCCAGGGCGGATTTGCGGCAGCGCCGCGGCGCCGCAAAATGCAGCCGGCAGCCACGGCCGCCAACGCGCGCCGAGGAGGCGTTCATAGAGGAAGCGATAGGCGCTGAAGCTGGAAATCTGTTCGAGCATCAGGTCCTGCGCGGTGATGCGCAACAGCGCGCCCATGAAATCCTGCAACCCGTCGAGCGAGCCTTCGCCGGGGATCGCCTCCTTCAACGCGCGCAGTTCGCGATAGGCGAGGTAGTGCTGACGGATCGCGGCCTTGTCGCCGAACCGGCTCGACCACAGTTTGAACGCGTCACCGCGGCCAAGGCCGATGTCGAGCCCGCGCTCAATGAACAGCTGCTCGTCCTCGGTGAAGCTGGCGAATTCGCGCAACTCGGCGATAGTCAGCGATGCGGTTCCCGACTTGGCCATGACCTGCCCCTTATTGCGACAGGATGAGACTGCGCCAACTTTGGTTAACGTCGAGTAAGCGCGGGTAGCGGGATTCGTGCGCCAGTCAGGCGCGGCTGGAAGCGATCGCGAAGTCGATCGGCTTGAACGTGCCGCCGCACGAATCGTAAGCCGAACAGGCGGTCAGGCCGATGATCAGATCGGCGAGCGCACGCAGTTCGATGCGATCGCCCGGCTGGGTCGAGGGCGGCAGCACCCGGATGCGGCCGTCCGGATCGAACGGCACGTTCATGAACAGATTGAACGCCACCGGGATCGCGTCCGCGGTGACGCCGTAGGGCGCAAGCGCTGCAGCGAGATTGCCAAAGCAGCCGCGGTGCACCGGCTTGGTCGGATAGAAACGGCGGAAGGTCGCTTCGCTGCACGGCGTAAGCAGGAAATCATGGCGCCCGACCGAATCGGCAACGATTTCGAGCATCGGTGTCGACCGGTTCGACCACAGCCGGTTGCCGGTGGTGAGCAAAAGCGTTTCCTCGTAATCGAACGTCCGGCCGTTCGACAAAACTTCCGCGACGTCATCCGACATGAACGCCAGCAGGTCGCTCACCTGACCTCCCTCGGGATCGATGACTGTCAGCACCTCGCCTTGCCGCAGGGTGAAGGCGGTTCCGCTGCGCGGTTCGATCCGCTCGGTCATGCGGCCTGCCGCGGATCGCGGAACGGACAGTCCCAATCGTCGGCGACGGCCCGGCCGCTGTACTGGCGCGCCTCGCTCGTTTCGCCGTGCCGGGCCAGCATCGGATTGGGCGTGCCGGCGAGCGCGACATCGCGCATGATGATCGCATCACGCATCCGTTCGTACCGGCCATCTTCGCGCAGCCGTTCGAATTGATCGTGCAGGTTGAAGACCATCGCCGGCCGGGTAAACCGCCGCGCCGGGCGCGACGACTGCGGATGCAGGCCGACCACGAAGAACGCTTGGCCCCCGAAGCTGAGCGAGAAATGCGGGTTGGCCGGGTCCGGGCTGACCAGGCTGTCGTAGGCCTGCCCGCGCCAGACATCCTTGTCGGCGAACGACTGGATTCGCGTCCACATCCAACGTTCGAACTGCGCCTCCGTCAGGTCGGTCGGTCCTTCGAATACGACGGCCAGGCTGCGCAGCCCGCCTGGGTCGCGGCTGTACTGAAACGCCCATTCGAGCAGTTCGGCGTGGATCGCCACGTCGTTCCACGCGCTCGTCAGGTCGCGCGCCGGTACGATCTTGAGGGTGCCGCGGGCGAGCGCGGATTTCGCCCCGACACAAGGAAACTCAGGAGAATCGATCTGGTGCTGGAATTCGCGGGCAAGCGCATTCGGGCACTCGGTGGAGTGGGCATCGAGCATGTCGCCTTAACGCCGCGAGGGTGCGAGGGTTTCGAAGTAAAGCTTTGTCAGCCGGTCGCGACGCTCAGATCAATCCCGCCAGCGGGCTGCTGGGATCGGCATACTTGCGCGTCGCCATGCGCCCGGCGAGGTAAGCGTCGCGCCCGGCTTCGACCGCCAGCTTCATCGCCCGCGCCATCCGCACCGGCTCCTTCGCTTCGGCGATAGCAGTGTTCATCAGCACCCCGTCGCAGCCGAGCTCCATGGCCACTGCCGCATCGCTGGCGGTGCCGACCCCGGCATCGACCAGCACCGGCACCCCGGCGCCTTCGACGATCAGGCGGATCGTCACCCGATTCTGGATGCCGAGGCCAGAGCCGATCGGCGCGCCCAGCGGCATGATCGCCACCGCGCCCGCGTCTTCGAGCTGCTTGGCCGCGATCGGATCGTCGACGCAATAGACCATCGGCTTGAACCCTTCGGCCACCAGCACTTCGGTGGCCTTCAGCGTCTCGCGCATGTCGGGGTAAAGCGTCCGCGCTTCGCCCAGCACTTCGAGCTTGACCAGGTCCCAGCCGCCCGCCTCGCGCGCCAGCCGCAGGGTGCGGATCGCTTCGTCGGCGGTGAAGCAGCCGGCGGTGTTGGGCAGGTAAGTGACCTTGTTGGGATCGATGAAATCGGTCAACATCGGCGCATTGGGATCGGACACGTTGACCCGGCGCACCGCCACGGTGATGATTTCCGCGCCGCTCGCTTCGAGCGCGGCGGCGTTTTGGGCAAAGTCCCTGTACTTGCCGGTGCCCACGATCAGCCGGCTGCGGAAAGTCCGCCCGGCAACAGTCCAGGTATCGGCATCGGTCTCGGCCATCGCCCTATCCGCCACCGACAAAGTGGACGATCTCGAGGACGTCGCCATCGGCCAGCGCGGCTTGCGCCAGGGTCGAGCGCGGCACGATCACGCCGTTGCGCTCTACCGCGACTTTCTCGGGTTTGAGGCCGAGTTCGGCGACCAGCGCGGCGATCGTTACGGCGAGCGAGCGGCGCGGTTCGCCGTTGATGGTAAGGGCCAGGGACATCGTCCCTCCCGCAGATAGCGCTTAGACCGAGCGGCGCAACCCGGCCGCGCGCGCCTGCAGCCCGCGGACGTTGAGCAAGTGGCCCACCGCCACCAGCGACACGCCGATGATCGTCAGCACCGCCTCTTCGACGCCGTGGTCGACCGCCAGGCCCCCGCCCATGAAGCTAAGCCCCATCATCGCCACCACGAACGGGGCTGGGCGGCGATGCTGGATCGCGCCCACGCCGATGGCGACCCCGGCGATGATCGTCGCCACGAGCAGGCCGTAGCGATGGATCGCCGGATCGAGCAACAGCGTGCCGCCAAGGCCAAACCCGGCGACCAGGACCAGGCCGAGCACGCAATGCACCGCGCACAGGCACGACAACGCCATGCCAGCGCGATCGAATCGCCCGCGAATCCAGGGAAACACCTTCGCCATGTCCGCCCCCATCTATGTAACCATATAACGTAGCGCAAGCCTTGAGCGCGCAATTGGCCGCCGCCGGTCGCAGCATGCTTGCGCTTTGCCGACGCGCGGCGCAGGTACCGGATCGATGGTCGCCATCGGGGGAGCTTTGGCGGGGGATTCGGCCCCAGAGGCGGCGCGCGCGCGCCCGCGGGCGCTGATGCGCTGGCTGCTCGTGGTGGCGGTGTTGGTCACGCTGATGGTCACCGTGGGCGGGATTACCCGGCTCACCGAAAGCGGCCTGTCGATCACCGAATGGAAACCGGTGACCGGCGCCTTGCCGCCGCTGAGCGAGGCGCAATGGCAGGCCGAATTCACCGCCTACCAGCAGATCGGCGAATACCGGCGGATCAACGGCCCGGCCGGAATGACGCTGGCCGATTATCGGTTCATCTACCTTTGGGAATGGTCGCACCGTCTGCTCGGCCGCTTGATCGGCCTCGCTTTCGCGCTGCCGTTGGCGTGGTTTTGGTGGCGCGGGGCAATACCCGCCGGATACAAGCCGCGCCTCGTCGGCCTGCTCGCCCTGGGCGGGCTTCAGGGCGTGTTCGGTTGGTACATGGTCCGCTCAGGCCTTTCGGCAGAGGTGACCGACGTCAGCCATTTCTGGCTCTCGCTGCATCTCGTCACCGCGCTTCTCACCCTGGCGCTCCTGGTCTGGACCGCGCTCGACCTGCACGCGCTGGCGGGCGATCGGGCGGCACGACCGGCTCGGCTGAGGCGCCTGGCGGCCATCGCCGGGGTTGCGCTCGCAATGCAGCTGGTGCTCGGCGCCTGGGTCGCGGGCCTCAATGCCGGTCTTGCCGCCGATACCTGGCCGTTGATGCAAGGCCGGCTGATGCCCGAACTCGGCTGGGACCACGGCGTGCTGTGGATGCTGACGCACGATCCGTTTCTGCTCCACTTCCTGCATCGGTGGTGGGCGCTGGTCGTGCTGGTTGAGCTGGTGCTGCTGGCGCGGGCGGCCAGGCTCGCCGGCAAGCGGCCGGCCTCGGCAGCGCTCCATGGCGCACTGGGCACCCAGATTCTGCTCGGCATCGCCACGGTGCTGAGCGGTGTCGCCTTGGGGCTGGCGGTGCTGCACCAATTGGTCGGCGCGCTGCTGGTGGCGGCGAGCGCCTGGGCCGCGCACGCGATCGGGAGGCCGAGATGAGCGCGCTGCTGTGGTGCCCGTTCCCCGACGAGAACATCGCCGCCGAGGCGGCCGGGACGCTGCTTGACGAGCGGCTGGTGGCTTGCGCCAACATCCTGCCGGCGATGCGCTCGCTCTACACCTGGCGGGGCGAACGGTGCGAGGCGGTCGAAGTTGCCGTGGTGTTCAAGACCGATGCCGCGCTGCTCGATGCAGCGACTGCCCGGCTTGCCGAGTTGCATCCTGGCGAGACGCCGGCCGTACTCGGCTGGCGCGCCGACACCGCGGCCGCCCCCACGGCCGACTGGTTGCGCACCCTGGTGACAGAAGGAATCCGGCCATGAACGGTGCCGCGCGCCGCGATGTGCTGCGCCTGGCGGCCGCAGCGCTGCTGCTGAATGCCGGCACGGCGCGCGCCACCGCGCGGCCGGGCTTCGCGCCGCCCGGGCAGCCGCTGCTCTACACCCGGCGCCTCGAACGGGCGCTGGCCGATGGCAACACGATGGCGGTCGAGCGGCGGTTCGCGGTGCATTTCGTGCCGGTCGGCGATGGTTTCCGCATCGACGGAACCCAGCGCGATGTCCTGGTCGAGGCGCCACCGCCGCTGGCCGAGTTCGCCCGCCTCGAGCGCGAGCGTATCGAAGCGGGGGTGTTCCCGATCCGCCTCGACGCTGCCGGGACGATCACCGGCGGCCCGACGCTCCCGCTGGCCACGAAGCTCGACACCGCGGTTCGTCTGGCGCTCGGTGAAGTCACCGCGCAAGCTCACAGCAGCGACGAGAAGGCCGAGCACGACCGCTTCATCCTCGCCTTCCAGCAAGGCGCGGCGCGGCTGGTCACCGAATTGCCCGGAGATTTGTTCGCCCCCGGCCCGCCGCGCCGCGAAACCCGCGAAGTGGCGCTGCCCAATGGCGATGCCGGCGCGGTGAGCGTAGCGTTCGCCGCCACGCGTGACGAGGTGACCGGGATCATGCGCGAAGCCCGCCGAGAGATCGTCACCACGCTCGAGGCGACCCACCGCAGCACGCTCGAAAGCTGGACCCTGGGACCTCTGCCGGCCTAGAGGTATTATTTTACCTTCGCGCAAACCCGCCGAAATGCTTGACTTGGTGGGCCCCGCGCGACAAAGGCGCCGCTTCCCGCGCGACCCGGCGCAATGCCGCCGCGCTCCAATTCAGCAATCGAAGGTTTTCAGCCATGAAGGCGCTCAGCAAGACCACCCGGTCGATAAAGCCGGCCGAGGTCGACAAGAAATGGCATCTGATCGATGCCGACGGGCTGGTGGTCGGCCGTCTGGCGGTGATCGTCGCCAACCACCTGCGCGGCAAGCACAAGCCGAGCTTCACGCCGCATGTCGATTGCGGCGACCATGTCGTCGTCGTCAATGTCGAGAAGGTCCGCTTCACCGGCAACAAGCGCGACGAGAAGACCTATTACAAGCACACCGGCTATGCCGGCGGGATCAAGGAAGTGACGGCCGACAAGGTGCTCGACGGCCGCTTTCCCGAACGCGTGCTCGAAAAGGCGGTTGAGCGGATGATCCCGCGCGGCCCGCTCGGGCGCCAGCAGATGCGGGCGCTGCACCTCTACGCCGGCGGCGAACATCCGCATGCCGGCAACCAGCCGCAGACGCTCGACGTCGCATCGCTCAATCGCAAGAACAAGGCAGCCGCGTAATGGCCAAGAAGAAGACCCCTGAAACCGAAGCGGCCGGCGAAACCGAAACGCCGGTGGAAACCGCCGCAGTCGAAACTCCGGTCGAAGCCGAAGCCGCGCCGCAGGAAGAGCCTTCCGCCGCCGCCGCCGAGGAAGCGCCGCAAGCAGACGTTGCGGCCGAGGCCCCCGAGGCCCCCGAGGCCGGCGACGGCATTGACGACCAAATGGCCGATCCCGACCTGGAGACCACGAGCGTCAGTGACCTTGCCGATCTCGGCGCCCTGGCCCGCAACGAGGCGCCGGCCGCGCCGGTCGCCGCCGCGCCGTCGACCCCGGCGGTGCTGCGCGAGCAGGAACTCGACAAGCAGGGCCGGGCCTATGCCACCGGCCGGCGCAAGGACGCGGTTGCCCGCGTGTGGCTCAAGCCGGGCAGCGGCAAGATCGTGGTCAACGGCCGCGACCAGGAAGTCTACTTCGCCCGCCCGACGCTGCGCCTGGTGATCAACCAGGTGTTCGACGTCGCCGGACGGGCTGGCCAGTACGACATTGTCGCCACCGTCAAGGGCGGCGGGCTGTCCGGGCAGGCCGGCGCGGTGCGTCACGGCATCAGCCAGGCGCTGGCCAAGTATGAACCGTTGCTGCGCCAGGCGGTCAAGGCGGCCGGGTTCCTGACCCGCGACAGCCGCGTGGTCGAACGCAAGAAGTACGGCCGCGCCAAGGCCCGCCGCAGCTTCCAGTTCTCGAAGCGCTAAGCTTCGGCACCGAACAAACGAAAGGGCGGTCCTGCGGGGCCGCCCTTTTCGCGTTAAGCTATAGGGCGATCCGGCCCTTTTCCGGCCCGGCAGCCTTGTTGACGTCGACCATCGCGACCATCGCCAGCCAGCGGCAGCTGCGTTCGGGCGCGAAACCAACCGTCACGTCTCGCTCGACCGGCTCAGCGTAAGTGCCGAATAACCGGTCCCACACCGGCATGTCGCCAAAGTTGCGGGCGTGCACACCTTTCTCATGATGCAGCATGTGGGCTTCTGGGCGCTGGATGAACCAGCCCGTCCACGCCGGGGTGCGCACGTCCCAGTGCTGGTAGTAGGAGACCAGCGTCCCCCACAGTCCGGCCCACCCGGCCGCTTCGGCGGTGACCCCGAGCAGCCCGGCGGCGATGAGGCCGGCCAGCACGAACTGAACCAGCGCGTCGACCGGGTGAAAGATCAACGCCGAGCCCATGTCGAGCCGCACCACGCCGTGGTGCAACTGGTGCCCGGCGCGCCACATCCAGTCGAAGTAGTGCATCGTGCGGTGGAACCAGTAGCCGATGAAGGTGGTCAGCATCCACAGCGGTACGAAGCCCCAGCCGCCCCAGTTTGACAGGTCGACCACGATCATCCCGGTTGGCAGGTAGGGCACGATCAAGAGCGGGGCGCCGATCGCGACCGCCATCGTCGCGGCAAACCCGGCCAAGCCGATCAGCCGCCAGTGGCGCACCCGCGGCATCGCCCGTCCCGACGGAATAAGCCATTCGACTGCCATGAATAGGAAGAATGAGGCGATGATCGCCAGCAGGATTGCGTCGCCAAATGCCATGAATGCCCCCCCGACGGTTCCCGGGCGAGGGTAACGCGGGCGGAGCGGCGGGTCTAGTGGACCGGGGGATCGGTCCGCGGAACCTGGTTGACCGGGGCGACCGGTTCGCCCGGTTCACGCGGGGGCAGCGCGTTTTCAGGCACGTCGTCGATCTGCATCGCCTGGGTCGGCACTTCGTCCAGATTGCGCGCTCGCACTGTCAGGGTGGTTCCATCCCAGGCCAGTTCGTTGAAGCTCGGCGGGGTCGAACGCAGGCGCTGTGACAAGGTCCCGGCGCCGATCATCCGCACCGGGCCGGCGGGCGTATCTTCGATGATGTCGAACGGATCGTGGACGTGTCCGGAGAGCACCGCCAGCACCGGGCGCACCGCCAGCTCGGCGAGCGCCTTCCTGCCGTGCGCGGTCAGCGCGGTGCCCTTGGTGCCGACTTCGCGCAGCGGGTGGTGGGCAGTCACCAGCGCCCGGGTACCCGACGGCAGCGCATCGATCGCGGCAAGGCATTTTTCCAGCGCCGAGCGGCTGATCCAGCCTTTCGACCAGTTCAGCCGCGGCTGCGCCCGCACTGCGGTCTTGAGCGGGACGATGGCGATGCCCGGCAAATCGATCTCGCGTTCGATCAGCCCTTCGATCGCGCGGAACCGGCGATAGGGGTAAATGAAGCGCTCGATCAGGTTGAAATAGGGCATGTCATGATTGCCGACTTCGACAGTTACCGGCGAAGAAAGCGACTGAATCCACTTGCACGCAGCGGCGAATTCGGTGTGCCGGGCGCGCATCGTCAGGTCGCCGGTGATCGCCACCGCGTGCGGACGGCGTTCGGCGATCTCCTGCTTGACCCAGTCGAGCGCCTTGTTGTCCTCGAGCCCGAAATGGATATCGCTGAGGTGGAAGAGGAGCGTGTTGTGAGGGGCGTCAGTCGGCATCGGGCAAGGTCGCTAGCAGATCGACCTCGCATGTCGCCAGAACGAACGTTTCCTCAGCCCCGCATTCGACTTCCTCGCCGTCGATCAGCAAGCCGAACGGCTGGCCTTCGGTGCTTTGCAGCCGCACCTTGTCGGCAAGGCCCAACTCCTCGTGCGGCCCGTCGCGGAAATTGCGCCGCAACAGCGCCCAGGTTTGTTCGAGATATTCGGCGGCGGTCTGCGAGACGTAGCCGTCGATCTCGATACCGCGATCGTGCGGGGTCAGATTAACCAGCGGATAGCCTTCGGCTCGGCCGACTTCGGGCTCGGTGCAGGCGATCATGTCGCCGCCCACCGTTTCCTGGATCGCCGCCAGCGCCGATTCGGCAAGCTCGATCACCGCCACTTCGCGCATCGCCTCGCGCACCCGGCCCCAGCTCGCGCCGGGTCCCGCCAAAACGCCGGCATAAGCGTCGCCCTGGCGGCAGCGCACCACGCCCGGACGGCGGCGATGCGCCTTCCCGGCGGCGACCGCGGCCACCGTCTCTTCCAGCGTACGATCGCCGTGCAGGCGGATATAGAGCAGGTTCTTGGTCCCCCCCGGCAGAACCAGGATCGCGCCTCTCCAGCCCTTGAGCGCGGCGATCAGGGCGTTGACCGTGCCATCGCCGGCGAACACCACCACGGTCTCGACCTGCGCGGCTTCGAGCAGCGCCGGGGTCGGCAGTTCCTGGGCCGGAAACACCGTGCGATGCGCGATGGTAAAGGCGTGATCGCCGCAGCACGCCTCGAGCGCGGTCAGCGCGGTTGCGTCATTGCTCCCGCTCGCGGCATTGTTGACCAGCCAGAGGCGTTGTTCGTCCATGCACGCCTAAGCGAGCGCCCGGCCCGCCGGTTCCCACAAGAACCTAGACTTGGCGCGAAACGATCAGCCAGCCGAACAGCGTATTGAGCGCGGTGTAGCCGAGGTAGCCGAGCCCCCAGCCGGGATGGCCGGTCACCGTCAGCAGCATTGCGCCGACGAGCAGCGCAAATTCGATTCCCAGGCTGAGCCGGCCGCCGAACATTTCGAACCACGGCATCTGCGCCAGCATCGGGTGGCCGCTTTCGAGCACCGCCTTGTGCATGGCGAAATTACCGACGCCGAGCGCAAAGGTGAGCAGGATCAACATCGCGCGCAATGATGGCGCAACGCCCGTCGCCTGCCAATGGCGGTTGGTGGGACCGCGCGAACGCTTCGTCGCGGCGGCCGACTCCGGTCGGACGGGTTGGCCCGGTTGGTCGAGCCGCAGCGGCGCCCGGCCCGACACGGGCGTATCTCTCCTCGTGCGCCGCAGCCCACCGCAGTCCCGTGGCTGCGGCGCAACCAAAGGAGGATACCATGAAACTGACTTCGATCGTGCTGGCGCTGGCGGCTTCGGCCGGCGCGCTTACCGCCGCCCCGGCGCTAGCCGGCGTCACCACCGAGCGCGTCGGTTACGGCGATCTCGAACTGACCACCCCGCAAGGCCAGGCCGAACTGCAACGGCGGCTCAACCGCGCTGCCTGGCGGGTATGCCTCTACGATGGCGACCGCTCGCTCCGGGCGTCCGACCAGACCGCCACTTGCTATCGCCAGGCGCGCCGCGAAGTCGCGGTCGAAGTGGCGCAGATCGTCGCCGACCGCCAGCTCGGCGGCTGAGCGCCCGACAGGGGGCCGCCGCACTGCGGGCGCGGCCCCCCATCGGCGCTGTCGGCGTTAGCGGCCGGCCATGGCCTTGACCTTGTGCAGATAGGTCCGGCCGATCCTCAGCGCTTCGCCGTTGTCGAGTTCGACCGACCACACCCCCAGCCCCTCGTGCCTAAGCCCGCGAATGCGATCGCGGCGCAGGATCGTCGAGCGGTGGATGCGGATGAACCGCGCCGGATCGAGCCGCCCTTCGAGCCCGGCAATGGTCTGCAGCAGCAGATAGCTGCGCGGCGGGCCGTCACCCGGTTCGACATGCAGCCGGACGTAATCGCGCTCCGCATCGATCCGTTCGACTTGCGCGGCTTCGATGCGCAGTAGTTCGGAGCGGTGCGGCACCCAGAATTCGTGCAGCCACTCGCCGCTTTCGCGCGATCCCCGCTCGCGCCGGGCCACCGCGCGATCGATCGCGCGTTCGAGCCGCTCGGCGGCGACCGGCTTCAACACATAATCGACCGCTTCGAGATCGAACGCCTCGACCGCGAAATCCTCGTGCGCGGTGACGAAGATCACCGCCGGCGCCGCCGGTCGCTTGGCGAGCTGGCGGGCGACGGCGAGCCCGTCCATCCCCGGCATCGTCATGTCGAGCAACATCACGTCGGGATGGAGCTTGTCGGCCAGCCGCAGCGCCGCTTCGCCTTCGCTGGCGGTGCCGACCACCTGCAACTGGTCGAGTTCGGCGCACAGCACCTGCATGCGTTCGATCGCCAGCGGCTCGTCATCGACGATCATTGCCCGCAGCACCGCGTCTCGTTCGTCCGTCATGCGCTGTCCTCCACAGGCCCCGCCAGCGGCAGCCGCAGCTGGGTCGAATATCCGCCCGGGACCGGGCCCGAGACCACCGATGCCGCATCGCCATAGCGCGCCGCCAACCGCTCGCGCACATTGGCGAGGCCAATGCCGTAGCCTTTGCGCGCCCCGGCATCGGCCCGGGCTTCGCCATCGTCGGCCACGGTCACCACCAGCCGGCCATAATCCTCGCGCGCCGACAACGTAATGGTGACCTTGCCCGAAGACGGCGCCACCGCGTGCTTGACCGAGTTTTCGACCAAGGGCTGCAAGATCATCCCCGGCACATGGATCGCTTCGAGCGCATCGGGCAGTTCGTAGCGGGCGCGCAATCGGCGCGGAAAGCGGATCGCCTCGATATCCAGATAGAGCCGCTGCAAGGCGAATTCCTCGCCCAGCGGGACGTCGGCGGTGGGATCGGCGGCCAGGCTGCGGCGATAGAAGGTCGAGAGTGTCTGGATAACCTGTTCGGCCGCCTGGGTCTTGCCGGTCAGCACCAGCGCCGACAGCGAATTGAGCGTGTTGAACAGGAAGTGCGGATTGACCTGATAGCGCAAGCTGCGCAGCTCAGCCGCCTTGGCGGCGCGGCGATAGGCGCTTTCGCGGCGTTCGGCCGCGCGCGCCTTTTCGCCGGTCAGCAGCGCCAGATAGAGCGCGCACCAGGCCAGCATCATGAAATAGCGCCCGAACACCACGTCGGTGATGTCCTGCCAGGCGGTTGCCGCCACCGCCTGCGCGCCCTGGGTATCCGCCGTCGGATCCGCCGGAAACGCCAGGCCGGGCACGTCGACGACGATATCGTCCTCGCCCCCGCCGGGCTTGACTTGCGTGCCTTGGGCGAGGTTTTCCACCACCCGGCCTTCGAGTTCGGCCATGACCGTTCGGTTGGCCATCGCGATCGACACCGCCACCGGCAGCGACAGCAGCAGCGCTGCGGCGATCTTGGCCCACAGCGGCTGCGCATCGAACAATCGCAGCACCAGCCACAGCGCCAAGGTGATCCCCGCGCCGGCGAGCGTGGCCAGAGCGCGCGGCCACAACAGGTCTTGCGAGAACCCCAGGCCGAGCAGCTCCCAGCGCAGCGTGGCGAGCAGGAAATAAGTCGCCCACAGCCCGACGATCGAGGCCAGCACCGTGCCGAACGGTACGCGAGCGGAGAAGTCTTCGGGCCGGTCGGCGTCCATTGCCGGCATGTAGCGAGCCGGTACGGTGTGGCGCCAGCCCTGCCGTCGAGGCGAGTGCGGCGTTGGTCGAAAGCCCCTTGCGACGGATTCGGCCGGCCTAGGCCAGCGGTTCGAGCAGCCCTTCGGCGGCGATCCTGTCGCGCCACAGCGCCGGGGCAAGGGTGTGGACGTTGGCCCCCGTGGCATCGACCGCCACCGTCACCGGCATATCCTGGACGGTGAATTCGTAGATCGCTTCCATCCCCAGGTCTTCAAACGCGACGACCTGGGCCGCCTTGATCGCGCGCGACACCAGGTAGGCCGCGCCGCCGACCGCCATCAGGTAGGCGACCTTGTGCCGGGCGATTTCCTGCACCGCCCCCTGCCCGCGTTCGGCCTTGCCGATCATCGCCAGGAGGCCGAGCTCGAGCATCATGTCGGTGAACTTGTCCATCCGCGTGGCGGTGGTCGGGCCGGCCGGGCCGACCACTTCGCCCAGCACCGGATCGACCGGCCCGACGTAATAGATCGCGCGGCCTTTGAAGCTGACCGGCAGCTCCTCGCCGGTCTTGAGCATCTCCTGGATGCGCTTGTGCGCCGCATCGCGCCCGGTCAGCATCGCGCCGTTGAGCAGCAGCCGGTCGCCATGTTTCCAGCTCTGCACGATCTCAGGCGTGAGGTTGTCGAGATCGACGCGGATCGCGGCCTTGTCGGGCTTCCAGTCGACCTTGGGCCAATCGTCGAGCTTGGGCGTTTCGAGGAAGGCCGGGCCGGAACCGTCGAGCGTGAAGTGGGCGTGGCGGGTCGCGGCGCAATTGGGGATCATCGCCACTGGCTTGCCCGCGGCATGGCACGGCCAGTCCATGATCTTGACGTCGAGGATGGTCGAAAGCCCGCCCAACCCCTGCGCCCCGATGCCGAGCGCGTTGACCTTGTCGTACAATTCGACCCGCAGCTTCTCGATATCGGTCTGCGCCCCGCGCGCCTTCAATGGCCCCATGTCGATCGGGTCCATCAGGCTGAGCTTGGCGAGCTTGACCGCGTGTTCGGCGGTGCCGCCGATCCC
>JANOAH010000185.1:0-17364 GCA_031411075.1 Erythrobacteraceae bacterium | reverse complement strand
TGTGGCGCGTGGTCGATACGCTCGACAGCTGGGGCTTCGATCTTGCCGGCACGCGCCTGTCGTTGTGGACCGTGCTGGTGGCGCTGGTGGTTATCGCGCTCGCGCTGCTGCTCGCGCGGCTGGCGATCCGGGTCAGCGTCTGGCTGCTCGACAAGATCAGCGGGCTCGACACCACCCAGCGGCTGCTGGCGCAAAAGCTAATCTCGATCGCGGTGTGGGTCGCCACGGCACTTGTTGCGATCGACGTGCTGGGTATTGATCTCACTGCGCTGGCGGTGTTTTCGGGCGCGTTCGGCCTGGCCATCGGTTTCGGCCTGCAGAAGACCTTCGGCAACCTGCTCGCCGGGATCATCCTGCTGATGGACCGCTCGATCAAACCGGGCGATGTGATCGCGGTCAACGATGGGGTCAGCAACACTGTCGGCCAGGTCAAGAAGATCGGCCTGCGCGCGGTCTCGGTGACCACGCGCGACAAGAAGGAATACCTGATCCCGAACGAGAACCTGATGATCAATCAGGTCGAAAACTGGTCGTACTCGTCGCGCGACGTACGCATGCGGGTGCCGGTGGCGATCGCCTATGGCTGCGATGTCGACCTCGCCGAACGGCTGATGCTGCAGGCCGCGAACGACGCCGAACGCGTGCTCGACACCCCGCCGCCGCAAGTCTGGCTGAGCGCCTTCGGGACCGATGCGATCGAGTTCGAGATCCTGGTGTGGATCAACGATCCCGAAGACGGCCTCGGCAACTTGCGCTCCGACGTGCTCAAGCGGGTGTGGCGGCTGTTCAACGAAAACGGCGTGCAGGTGCCGTTCCCGCAGCGGGACTTGAACTTGCGCAACACGCCCGAACTGCAGCAGCTGATCGCCGCGCTGCGCGGGCATACCGACCAGCCCTAAAGCTGGCCTAGCGGCGGCGACAGGCATTCTCGCTGGCCTGGCGAGGGGCGTACGCCCATCTGCCACGCGATGACACAGGTGGGCACCGTCTATCTCGTTGGCGCGGGTCCGGGGGATCCGGAGCTGCTGACGCTGCGCGCCGCACGGCTGCTCGGCGAAGCGGAGCTGGTGGTCCACGACGGGCTGGTCGATGCGGCGGTGCTGGCGCTCGTTCACCCGGATGCCCAGCTGATTTCGGTCGCCAAGAACCGGGCGCGCCACACTCTGCCGCAGGACGGCATCAATGCGCTGCTCGTTCGCGAAGCGCGGCGCGGGCGCAATGTCGTACGCCTGAAGGGCGGCGATCCGTTTGTGTTCGGCCGCGGCGGCGAAGAGCTGGCGGCCTGCCGCGCCGCCGGCGTGCCGGTCGAAGTGGTGCCGGGCGTCACTTCGGCCCTCGGGGCTGCCGCCGCAGCACAAATCCCGCTGACCCATCGCGACGCGGCGAGCGTGGTCAGCTTCGTCGCCGGCCAGTGCAAAGGCATGTCAGAGCAGAACTGGGCCGGGCTAGCCGGCCAGGACCGCACCCTCGTCATCTACATGGGCGTCAACACCGCGCCGCAGATTGCCGAAAAGCTGATGGCCGACGGCCTGACACCCGAGGTGCCCGTAGCCGTGGTTGAAAACGCCAACCGGGCCAACATGCGGGTGCTACACGGGCCGCTGGCCGCGCTGCCCGAAATGGTCGCGCGTCATATGATCCGGAGCCCGGCCCTGATCGTCATTGGCGAGGTGGCCGAAATCGGCCTGCCGGTCGGTGTGCATATTGCGATCGGAGTGGACGAATGAAAATCCTCACCGGCAACGACCTCAAGACCGGCCGCGTGGTATGGTGGGACGGCGCCGGCTGGTCCGCCCATGTCGAAGACGCTGCCGACGTCGGCGACGCCGCCGACGCGATCCTTGCCCTTGAGGACGCTGCCTGCCGCGTCAACGGCGGCTATGCGATCGAGGCGGAACCCGATCCCGCCGGCCGCGGCGTACGCCCCGCGCACATCAAGGACCGCGTCCGCGCCTATGGCCCGACCGTGCGCCCCGACCTGACACTGAAACCGGCCGATCCCGAGGCCGGAACCTGGGTGATCTGATGTATCGCTATGACCAATACGACCACGCGATGGTCCAGGCCCGGGTCGAGGAGTTCCGCGACCAGACCCGCCGCCGCCTCGAAGGCAAGCTGACCGACGACCAGTTCAAGCCGCTGCGTCTCAAGAACGGACTCTACCTCCAGCTACACGCCTACATGCTGCGGGTCGCCATTCCCTATGGCACGCTCAACACGGTGCAGATGCGCAAGCTGGCCGACATCGCCCGGCGCTATGACCGCGGCTACGGCCATTTCACTACCCGGCAGAACATCCAGTACAACTGGATCAAGCTGGAAGAGGCGCCTGACCTCTTGGCCGAACTGGCCGAAGTCGAGATGCACGCCATCCAGACCAGCGGCGAGTCGATCCGCAACGTCTCCGCCGATCAATACGCCGGCGCTGCGGCGGACGAGATCATGGACCCGCGCCCGTGGGCTGAGATGATCCGGCAGATGACCACTTTCATGCCCGAATTCAGCTACTTGCCGCGTAAGTTCAAGATTGCGGTAATCGCCAGCGCGGCAGACCGCGCGGCACTGCGCTGGCACGATTTCGCGGTGCGGATCGTGCGCAATGCGGCGGGCGAGGACGGGTTCGAGGTCTATGCGGGCGGCGGCATGGGGCGCACCCCATTCATCGCCTATCGCATTCGCGAATTCCTGCCGACCGGGCAGCTGCTGAGCTACATGCAGGCCGTGTTGCGGGTGTGGAACCGCAACGCTCGGCGCGACAATATCCACAAGCAGCGGATGAAGATCCTGGTCCACGAGCTGGGCGAGGATGAATTCCGGCGCCAGGTCGAAGACGAATTCGCCAGCTTCGTCGCCATGGATGAGGATTTTCCGCAGGCCGAATACGACCGGATCGCCGCCTACTTCGCCCCGCCACCGTTCGAGACCGGCCTGTCGACCGACATCAACCGCGTTGACCCCGATTTCGCGTTGTGGGTCGATCGCCAGGTGGTGGCGCACAAGGCGCCCGGTTATGCGATCGTCAACATCAGCCTGAAGCCTGTCGGCGGCATCCCCGGCGATATTTCGGCCGACCAGATGGATCTGGTGGCGGACCTCGCCGAACGTTTCAGCTTCGCCGAAATCCGCGCCACCCATGCGCAAAACCTGGTCCTGCCGCATGTCCGCATGGCCGATCTCCACGCGGTGTGGACCGCGCTCGACGCGGCCGGGCTTGGCGATGCCAATCTCGACCTGGTCACCGACATCATCGCTTGTCCGGGCCTCGATTACTGCAGCCTCGCCAACGCCCGCTCGATTCCTTTGGCGCAGAAGCTTTCCGAACGCTTCGCCGATCCGGCGCGGCAGGCGGACATCGGCGAATTGAAGCTCAAGATCTCCGGCTGCATCAACGCCTGCGGCCATCACCACGCCGGCAACATCGGCATTCTCGGCGTCGATCGAAAGGGAAGCGAAAGCTACCAGCTGCTGCTCGGCGGATCGGGGGACGAGGAGACCAGCCAGGCCAAGATCGCCGGCCCGGGCTTCGATGAAGACGGTATAGTCGACGCGATCGAACGAACGATCGAACATTATCGGACTGTTCGGGCGCCGAAGGAACGCTTCATCGATACCTACCGCCGCGTCGGAATGGATGGCTTCAAGGAGGCGATCTATGGCTGACGCGCTGCGCTTCCGCGACCATCCGGCAGCCGACGAACCCGCTGTTTCGCTCGATGCGTTCCTCAACCAGCCCGAGGCCGCCTCGGTGCGGATCGAGGCCGGCGACGACGTCCGCCGCCTTGCCCCGGTGCTCGCGCGGACCCGGTTGATCGAGGTGGACTTCCCTAAGTTCCGCGACGGCCGCGGCTTCTCCAGCGCCCGCATCCTGCGCGAAATGGGCTATGCCGGCGAGATCAAGGCGACCGGCGACGTATTGGTCGACCTCGTCTGGTTTATGCGCCGCTGCGGTTTCGACAGCTTTGCCCCCGACGCCCCTTTCGACGCGGCCGATGTCGAGGCGGCACTGGCGCGCTATCCCTATGTCTATCAGCCCGCGGCAGACCCGCCTGGTTCTTCTTGGGCCGTGCCGATCTGGAAGCTGCGTCATGGCTAGCCGCCCGGTCGACCGGATCGACACCGGGCCCAGCTTCACCCAGGCCGACGCCGACGCGCTCAACGCGCGCTTCGCCGGCGTCGACGCGGCGACGATGCTGCGCACGCTGTTCGCCGAAGGCACGCTGGGCCGGGTGGCCGTGGTCTCCTCGTTCGGCACCGAAAGCGCGGTGCTGCTGCATCTCGTGGCCGGGGCCGACCGGTCGATTCCAGTGGTGTTCGTCGATACCTTGAAGATGTTTCCCGAAACGCTCGCCTATCGCGACACGCTGGTCGAGCGGCTGGGGATCGTCAACTCGTCGGTGGTCCAACCCGATGCGGCGGTGCTCGCCGCCAGGGACGAAAACGGGTTGCGCTGGTCGTGGGACCCCGACGGCTGCTGCGAAATCCGCAAGGTGGAGCCGCTCAAGCGCGCCAAGGCCGGGCTCGACAGCTGGATCTCGGGCCGCAAGGCGTTTCAGAGCCAGACCCGCCAGAACCTGCCGCGCTTCGAGATCGAGGACGGCCGGCTCAAGCTCAATCCGCTCGGCGATTGGGCCAAGGCCGATCTCGACGCCTATTTCGCCGCGAACGACCTGCCGCGCCACCCCCTCGAGGCGCAAGGGTATCTATCGGTCGGCTGCCAGCCGTGCACCAGCACCGTAGCGCCGGACGAAGACCCGCGCGCCGGGCGCTGGCGCGGCTGGGACAAGACCGAATGCGGCATTCATGCTTCAGGCACCCCCGCGGCTGACGAAGGCGACTTGCCGCCGGGATACGAACCTGCCTTCTAGTCGGCACAAAAAATCAGCCTTTCCGAAATGTTTACCACGCACCTGTAAGGCGCATCCAACGGGATAAACCACGCGGGATCGCTCGATGCGTGCCTTGACGGCAGCACTCTGGACTTTGGGCTGCGCCGCATTGCCGGCGCCAGCTTTCGCGCAAGCCGACCTGATCGGCGCCGAGGCGATCGACATCGACGTCGATCTGCGCGCCAGCGTGGTCGGCGGCGAGACGGGCTGGCTCGACGGCGGGTTCGGCAAGTTGCGCGAAGGCGGCGACGCCGGCGAGACGCAGGCCCGCGCCGACATCGCTTCGGTCAACCTGGCGTGGAAACCGCAGCTCGATTTCAATTTCAGCGGCCTGGTCAGCTTTGCCTGGCAACCCGATCTGCCCGGCGACGACGTCGGCCTGAGCGAAGCGTTCGTGCGCTTCCGCTCCAATCCAGGCGCCGTGCGCTTCGGCGCCCGGGCCGGGGTGTTCTGGCCGCCGGTGTCGCAGGAGCATTCGGGATCGAACTGGCTAGTGACCGACAGCATCACGCCGTCTGCCGCCAACAGCTGGATCGGCGAGGAGGTCAAGGTGCTCGGCCTCGAAGGCACCGTCGAGACGACGCTCGGCGCGCACGAACTGGGCCTGACCGGCGCGGTATTCGCGCACAACGAGACTTCGGGCACGATCCTCAGCGATCGCGGCTGGGCGCTGCACGATGTGCGCACGATGACCAACACCGACCTGCCGCTGCCGCCGCTCAGCCCCGGCGCGGCCCCTTACCAGGCGCCCATCACCTCGCCGTTCTGGGAGTTCGACGATCGCCTCGGGTTCTACGCCCGGGCCGACTGGACGCCGCCGCTGCCGGTGACCTTCAACGCTTTCTATTACGACAATCGCGGCGATGGCGTGACAAGCCGCGCGATGCAGAGTTCGTGGCGCACGCGGTTCTGGAACATCGGCGCCATGGCCAATCTGGGCGCGCGGACCGTGGCCAAAAGCCAGGTCCTGTTCGGCAACACTCTGGTCGGTACCGACACCCCCTTCGGTTACCCGGTCGATGTCGATTTCGCCACCGCGTACCTGCTGGTGAGCCGCGAGATCGGTCCGGGCAAGCTGAGTGTGCGCGGTGACTGGTTCGAGACCAGCGACAACAGTTTCGAAGCCTACGACAACAACAACGAGCAAGGTTGGGCGGCGATGCTGGCCTACAAGGCCGAGGTCGCCGACCATGCCGCGGTGGTCGTCGAGATCCAACATGTCAGCTCTGATCGATACGGCCGGGCCTATGGCGGGGTGGCGGCCGATCAGGGGCAAACGCTGGTGCAGACCGCGCTGAGGATCGGGCTGTGACCGCGCGGCTGCTGCGCTGGTTGGGCGCGCTGGCCCTGGCTTTCTCAGCTGTTGGCGCGCACGCCGCCGACCTCACCGTGACCGTGCGCGATGCCAGCGGTCGCCCGGTGGCCGATGCGGTGGTGATCGTCGATGCGCCCGGCCGCGCGCCCGAGCCGCTGCAAGTGACCATCAACCAGCGCGACATGCAGTTCGTCCCCAGCGTGGTGGTGGTCCCGGTGGGCTCGACCATCGCCTTCGGCAACCTCGATCCGTTTCGCCATCACGTCTATTCGTTCTCGCCCACCCGCCGCTTCGAACTGAAGCTGTTCGGCGCCGGCCAGACGCGCCCGGTCACCTTCGAGCGCGCCGGACTGGTGGCGATCGGCTGCAACATCCATGATGCCATGCAGGGCTTCATCCACGTCGTGTCGACCCCGTTCGTGCGCAAGACCGACGCGACCGGGCGCGTGGTCATTCGCGGGCTGCCCGGGGGCACGCACAATGTCCGGGTGTGGCACGCGCAGCTGCGCGCGCCGGGCAACCAGCTAACGCTGTCGGCCGATGCGGCGCGCACGCCCACGCTCAACGTGCCGGTGCGGCTGCGGCGGCCGGCACCGAGCCATCATGACTATTAGAGCGTGAAGTTCCGCTCGCTCCAGTCGCGCATTACCGCGCTCTATTCGCTGACATTCGGCCTAGTCATGGTGCTGGTCGCGGTGGCCATGCAGCAGGCAATCGCCGCCAGCGCCGACGCCAAGGTCCGTTCCGAACTGGTCGCCAGCGCGGCAGTGATCGACCGATTGTGGTCGATGCGCGAACGCGAGCTGCAAGGCGTGGCCACCCCGCTGGCGCTGGATTTTGGGTTTCGCGAGGCGGTCGCCACCGACGACGACGCGACGATCCGTTCGGCGCTCGGCAATCTCGCGTCGCGGATAAATCTGCCCAAGGCGTTCGTGGTCCGATACGATGGGCGCGTGGTCGGAATGCGGCCCGAGGACGACGCGAGCTATGACGAAGCGTTGTGGGACGAGCTCGATTCCGGTTGGCAATCGGGCGCGTTGTCGATTGGCGGCAAAACCCACCAGGCGGTTGCGGCCGAGATCAACACCCCGGCGCTGATCGGGTGGCTGGTGATCGGCCGCGAAATCGACGCGCACATGAACGATCTGACCGCCAATTCGGCGATCCCGGTCGATGCCTCGGTGATCCGCCGTGCCGCAAATGGCGGCTGGGTGTTCGACGCCAGCGGCCGCCCGGTCACCCAGCCGCAGATCACCGCGCTATTGGCCGACATGCCGACCACGGCCACGCGCCTGAACCAGCGCGAGGCGCGCCGCGCCGGCGATGCGATGGTACTGGCCCGCCCGCTCGGCACCTCGCACGGGGTGGTGACGACCGCGCTGATGCTCGAGTTTTCGCTGAGCGAGGCGCTGGCCGAATACGATTACCTCAAATACGCGGTGCTGCTGGCGGGCCTGGCCGGGCTGGTGTTGATGGCGGCGGCGAGCATGCGGCTGGCCAAGCACATCGTCCGCCCGATCGCCGCGCTCGAACAGGCGGCGCGCGCGCTCGAACATGGCGAACGGACCGACCTCATGGTGGTCTCCGATGACGAGATCGGCAAGCTCACCCACAGCTTCAACGCGATGTCGGCGGGCATCGCCCAGCGCGAGGCGCGCATCCGCCACATGGCCTATCATGACGCGCTGACCGACATGCCCAATCGCCTGCAGCTGGGCGAACATGTCGACGCTGTTCTGGCCGGCCTCGCCGAGCGCGGTGGACAGGCGGCGCTGCTGTGCCTCGATCTGGACAATTTCAAGATCGTCAACGACACTCTCGGCCACCTTGTCGGCGACGCGATGATCAAGCAGGTCGGTGACCGCGTGACCGGCGTGTGCGAAGGCCACTTCGTCGCCCGCACCGGCGGCGACGAATTCTGCGTCGTGGTGACCGGGGCGGACGCCGAATCGCTCGCCAAAGCCTTGATCGCCAGCCTCAACCAGCCGCTGATCGTCGCCGGGCATACCGTGCGTGCGGGCGCCAGCATCGGCTTGGCCCGTTATCCCGACGATGGCCTGACCGCCGACGATCTGCTGCGCCAGGCCGACCTCGCGCTGCACGCGGCCAAGGCGGCGGGGCGCGGACGATGCCACCGCTTCACCGCCGATCTCGACGCCGAAGCCAATCGGCGCCGGGCAGTGGAAACCGACCTGCACCGCGCGCTCGCGAACGGCGAATTCGAGCTCTACTTCCAGCCGCTGTTCGATCTGACCCACAACCGCTTTTCGGCGTTCGAAGCGCTGATCCGCTGGAACCATCCCGAACGCGGGCTGGTCGGCCCCGGCGAATTCATCGCCGTGGCCGAGGAAACCGGGCTGATCGTGCCGATCGGCGAATGGGTGCTCAAGGAAGCCTGCCATCAGGCCCAGACCTGGCCCGAAACCCTGCGCGTGGCGGTCAACTTCTCGACCGTCCAGTTCCAGATGCCCGGGCTCACCGGCGTGGTGTTCCAGGCGCTCGCCACCTCGGGCCTCGCCGCCGACCGGCTCGAGGTCGAAATCACCGAATCGCTGTTTCTCGAAAGCAGCGGGGCGATTCTCGACACGCTGCACAAATTGAAGACGATCGGGGTGCGCATCGCGCTCGACGATTTCGGCACCGGGTTTTCGTCGCTCAGTTACCTGCGCCGCTTCCCGTTCGACAAGATCAAGATCGACCGCTCGTTCATTCTCGAACTGTTGAGCGAGAAAGAGGCGAGCGCGGTGGTTAAGGCTATCACCGACCTGGCCGCCGCGCTCGACATGGAAACCACCGCCGAAGGGGTGGAAGAGCTCGAACAGGTCGAAGCGCTGCGCGCCTTCGGCTGCACCAACGTCCAGGGCTATCTGTTCAGCGAGCCGGTCCCGGCGGGCGAAGTGCTGCCGATGCTCGAAGCGGCGGCGGCGCGCCGCGCCGCCTGACCCGCCCCGCGGTCGATCAGCCCTCGACGCGGACCACGGTGGCGACGCTCTGGTCGGCATCGCTCGTGGCGGTCCACTTGCCCTCGGCATCGACCGCTTCGGTATAGCACGCCTCCTTGCCATCGACGGTTTCGCACCAGCGATCCGGCGTGGCCTGGGTCCAGGTGCCGGTCACCGTCTCACCCGTCGAGACGACACTGGTGAAGGTGCCGTCGGCCCTGACGTCGTAGTCATAAGTCGTACCGTCCGCGCCAGTGACTTTGTACTTGCCGATGGCCGGTTTACCGTCGGGCGACATCGCAACGGCTTCGGCTGGGGCGGCTTCGGCGACGGCGGCGTCATCGGCAGCCGGCGTTTCGGTGGCGCTATCGTTGCAGGCGGCGAGAACCAGTACGGCGGCCAGGCAGGCAAGTTTCCTCATCGCGAATTCCCTTCGTATCGCGCGGCCCTGCGCCAGCTTAGGACGGAGCACGGCCCAAATCTACAGCCAGCCTTGTTCGCGATACCAGCGCGCGGTGGCGGCGAGGCCCGCTTCGGTACCGACCGCGGGTTGCCACAGTGCCGGAGGCGGCGCCTTGTCGGGCCGGCTGACCCAGTCGGGATGAATCATGTAGCCGACCCGGTCTGCCGTCAGCTTGGCCCCGCCGCGACGGACCCAGCGATCGACCCGCGCCGCCCCCCGCATCGCCGCCGCAGGCACGGCGGGCGCCCACACCCGGCGGCCGACGGCCTGCCCGATCGCCCTGGCGAGATCGCGGTGGCTCCAACCGCCTTCTTTTCCATCGTCAGGCTCAAAAATGCGGCGCGAGACCGCTTCGCCGCCCGGGACCAGCGCGAGCAGGAGCCGCGCCAGGTCGTCGACGTGGACAATCGAGGTGCGCCCGGTTGGCGGCAACGGGACCACGCCCCAGCGCGCCGCGCGGAACAGCTCGAAGATCTCGTGGTCGCGCGGGCCGTAAATCGCCGGCGGGCGGACGATGGTCCAGTCGAGCGCGCTTGTCTGGACGATCTCTTCGCCATGGCGCTTCGACTGGCCATATTGGCTCAGCCCCGGCTCGCGCGCGGCGAGGGAGGAGACGTGGATGAAGCGGCGCACTCCGGCGCGTTCGGCCGCGGCGACTATGGCTTCGGTCCCGGCGACATTGCCGGCGGCAAAGCCGGCCGCATCGGGCGCGTTCACCACGCCGGCGATGTGCAGCACCGCGTCCGCTATCGCAACCAGCCGATCGAGCGCCGCAACATCGCCCAGATCGCCGCGCACCCATTCGACCCCGTCCCTTTCCGCCAGTTCGCGCCGCGCCAGCGCCCGCACGGCGATCCCCCGGCGTCCCGCTTCGTCGAGCACTGCCTGCCCGACGAACCCGGTCGCGCCGGTCACGGCTATCGTCAAAGCAACACCATCTGGTTGCGATGGATCACCGCCGAGCGCGGGGCATAGCCGAGCAGCGCGGCGTGCTCGTCGCTGCGCCGGCCCATGATCCGTGCGACCTCGCCGGCATCGTATTCGGCCAGGCCTTGCGCCACTGCCTTGCCGGCCGGATCGAGCACCGCCACCGGATCGCCGCGCGCAAACTCGCCCTCTACCTGGGTTATGCCACTCGCCAGCAGACTGCCGCCCTGGGCCAGCGCGCGGGCGCACCCGGCGTCGACCGTCAGCGTACCGCGCAGCCGCTGGCGCCCGCCGAGCCACGCCTTGCGGCCCCGGTCGCGGCGGGTGGGCGTGAACAGCGTGCCGAGATCTGCCGCCAGCGCGCGCCCGAGCGGCGCCGGGTGCGTGCCGTTGACGATCGCCAGCGCGATCCCCGCGCGCGTCGCGATCTCTGCCGCCTGCAGCTTCGACACCATGCCGCCCGAACCCAGGCCCGAGGCCGAAGTGCCGGACGCCATGGCGTGGACCGCAGCGGTCACTTCAACGACGCGCGGCAGCAATTGCGCGCCCGCTTCGCCCGGCGCGCGGTCATAGAGCCCGTCGACGTCACTCAGCAGCACCACCGCGCGCGCCTGCGCCGCCTGCGCCACGCGCGCCGCCAGCCGATCGTTGTCGCCGAAGCGGATTTCCGCCGTGGCGACCGAATCGTTCTCGTTGACCACCGGCACCGCGCCTGCGCCGAGCAGCCGGCCGAGCGTGGCGGCGGCGTTGAGATAGCGACGGCGATCCTCGAGATCCTCGAGCGTGAGCAGGAGCTGTGCGGCAGTCAGGCCATGCGCCCCGAGCACATCGCTCCACAACCCGGCGAGCGCGATCTGCCCGACCGCAGCGGCGGCCTGGGCATCGGCGAGCGAGGCGCGGCCGCCCTTGGCCAAGGCCAACCTGGCCGCACCGAGCGCGATCGCACCCGAGCTGACGACGATCACCTGCTGCCCGCGCCCGTGCGCCGCGGCGATTTCGGCGGCCAGCGATGCCAGCCAGTCGCGCCGCGGCAACCCGTCGGGACCGCACAGCAGCGACGAGCCGACCTTGAGCACCAGGCACGGCGCAGCGGCGGGATCGGCCAGGTCGGCAAGGCGCTCGATCGACATGCGCGCGGGACTAGCCGATCAGCCGAGCGGCGACCACTCCTTGTCGGGCGCGTCGTCCCCACCGGGCGCGGCGGGCTGTTCGGTTGCGGTACGAGCGGGCAGATAGGCCAGCGCAGCATCGAGCAGCGCGTCGATCCCGGCGCCGGTGGCGCCCGAAATGGGGAACACCCGCTCCGCCCCCGCTGCGCGCAGCTCCGCCGCGAAGCCGGCGGCCAGTTCGGCGTCGGCGAGATCGATCTTGTTGAGCGCGATCAGCCGCGGCTGGCCTTCGAGGCTGCCGCCATAGGCCGCCAGCTCGCGCTCGACCACTTGCATCGCTTCGGCCGGATCGGCGCCGGTGATGTCGACCAAGTGGATCAGCACCCGGCAGCGTTCGATGTGGCCGAGAAAGCGATCGCCGATCCCCGCGCCGTCAGCCGCGCCTTCGATCAGCCCGGGAATGTCGGCGAGGACGAACTCGCGCTCGCGATGGCGCACCACGCCGAGCTTGGGGACGAGCGTGGTGAAGGCATAGGCGCCTACTTTCGCCCGCGCGTTCGAAACCTGGTTGATGAAGGTCGATTTGCCCGCGTTGGGCAGGCCGACCAGCCCGACATCGGCGAGCAGCTTCAAGCGCAGCCACACCGCCTGTTCCTGCGCGGCGATGCCCGGCTGGTGCTGGCGCGGCGCGCGGTTGGTGCTGGTGGCGTAACTGGCGTTGCCACGCCCGCCCATGCCCCCTTCGAGGAGCACGATCCGCTGGCCCACTTCGGTGAAATCGGCGAGCAGCTCGTCGCGCTCCTCGTCGAACACCTGGGTGCCGACCGGCACGTCGATGACCAGATCGGGCGCGCTGGCGCCGGTGCGGTTGCGGCCCATGCCGTGGCCGCCGCGCTTGGCGCGAAAATGCTGGGTGTAGCGAAAGTCGATCAGCGTGTTGAGGCCCGCCACCGCCACCATCACCACGTCGCCGCCCTTGCCGCCGTTGCCGCCGTCGGGCCCGCCGTATTCGATGTACTTCTCACGCCGAAAGCTCACCGCGCCGGGCCCACCGGCGCCGGACTTCAGATAGACTTTGGCCTGATCGAGGAAATGCATGATAATCTCGGTAGGAGAAAGATCGGGCTGCGACCAGCAGCCCGCAAGCGCGAACGCGCGCCGGCCGGTTAGGCCGATAGCCTAGCGGGCCGGATGGCCCGCGCCGGCGTTTGAGGCGCAATAAAGAAGCACACTGGTGGAGCTGAGGGGGATCGAACCCCTGACCTCGTCATTGCGAACGACGCGCTCTCCCAGCTGAGCTACAGCCCCGTTCCAGTGTCACGCGCGGAAGCACCCCCACGCGAAGAGCGTGCCCCTTAGCGAAAGGGTTCGACGCTTGAAAGGCATAATCGCGCCAAAGTGTCAGCCGCGTTCGCCGATCACAATCGAGGGCACCGCGGGCGGCGCCGTGTCGCTTGCCGGCAGGAGACTGGGGCCAAGCCCACCGTGGACCGCGACCCACCCTGGCTGGGTTGACCCGTAGAGCGCGCCCCATTCGGCATCCCACGCCGCCGAATCGGTGCGGTACTGGGCGTAGCGGTGGTAGAAGTCCTGGAACACCGCCTCGAACCGCGGCAGGCCGGTGGTCGCAAAGGCTGAGGCGTCCACGGGCGGCCCGGCGAGGAATTCGTTCGCCAACCCGAGCGCGGCGGCACAGTATTCGGTGCGCACCGGCGGCTGGGCGAGATAGTTGTAGAGCTGGGTCATCTGCGCCTCGCGCGCCCGGATGGCGGCATTGGCCGACACAGCGGACGCGCGAAAGCGCCGGTCGAGCGCCGCGTTCGCCGCGGCCAGCGGTTGCGCATAGGCGCTGAGGAAGCGGCGATAGCCCGTCAGGATCGGCGCTTCGGCCGGGTCAATGCAATAGAGCGCCGCGACGTTCCACGCCGAGCGCAAGTGCCACAGCGTGCCGGCCGCATCGAGCCCGGAATTGATCGTCTGCCACTGCCCGTCAGGCCCAAGCGAGGGCAGCGCCATGGCATAGGCGGCACCGCCCGGCGGAACCGGCCGGTAGGGCACGCTCGATTGCGCTGCCGCCGGCGCGGAAACCAGCATGAGGGCCAAACATAGCAAAAGGCCCGGAGCGCGCCGTCGCGCCCCGGGCCGATGTGTCAGCGAAATCGCCAATCCGCTCAGTCGCGCGATCCCATGAAGCTCAGCAGGAACTGGAACATATTGATGAAGTCCAGATACAGGCTCAGGGCGCCGAGAATGACCATCTTGCCCAGCGGATAGGCCGCCACGGCACCGGGGTTTGTCAGCTTAAGCTGCTGAATCGCCATATATTCGTTCTTCAACCGCTGCGTGTCGTACGCAGTCAGGCCGGCGAAGATCAGCACACCGAGGAAGCTGATCGCCCAATACAGGCCCGGAGACTGCATCCAGATGTTCAGCAGGCTGGCCACGAGCAGGCCGACCACACCCATGATCAGGAAGCTGCCCATGCCCGACAGGCTCTTCTTGGTGGTGTAGCCGAACAGGCTAAGCCCGGCGAACGCGGCCGAGGTGGCGAAGAACGTCGCCGCGATCGAGCCCTGAGTGTAAACCAGGAAAATGGTCGACAGCGACAGGCCCATCAGCACGGCAAAGGCCCAGAACATCAGCTGCAACGTGCCGGTCGAGAACTTGCGCGCCCCGAAGCTCATCCCGAACACGATGGCGAGCGGCGAGAGCATAATCACCCAGGCGAGGATGCCGCCGTTGAGAAAAACCTGCGCCGCAGGCGAATCCGCCCCGCCGCGCGAGAACAGCAGCGCGACAACGCCGGTCAGCAGCACGCCGCTGGTCATGTAGTTGTAAATCGACAGCATATGCTTGCGCAGACCCTGGTCGAACACTTCGGTGCGGCCGGCCTCCACCGCGCCCGCGGCGCCCAGCGCCGGGCTGACGCCCGAGCGGGTATCCTGCGGATCGTTCCAAATCGCCATTTCAAGCTCCCTTCCGGCGCCGAGCGACGACAAGCCGGTAGCGCCAATATCGGGGCTTATGCCCGCGGATACAAGGAAAACCGCCGCGCGGGGGTTAACCCTGCCGGCGCGCGTCCGCCGCCAGTTCGCCGCCGCGATCGCGCGCCGCGCGCAGTGTTTCGCGCAGCAGGCCGACCAGCGCGCCATCGGCGTCGAGCACGGCGAGCCCGGCCGCCGTGGTGCCGCCCTTGCTGGTCACGCGCCGCGCCAGTTCGGCCGGCTCTGCATCGCCCTGTTCGGCAAGCGCGGCAGACCCCGCCACCATCGCCAGCGCCAGCCGCGCCGCCTGCTCAGCCGGCAGGCCCAGCTCGGCCGCGGCGGCGGCGAGCGCGTCGATGAAACGATAGACGAAGGCCGGGCCGGACCCGGCCAGCGCGGTGACGAGGTCGAACTGCACCTCGTCGATCCATTCGGGGCGGCCGAGCGGTGCGAGCAGGTCGAGTGCGGCGAGGCGCCCCTGCGCGCCGAGCCCGCGCTCCGCCAGGCCGAGCGGCGACTTGCCGAGCTCGGCCGCCAGATTGGGCATGATCCTGAACCACCCGGCGGCGCGGGGAAACGCCGCCGCTAGCGTGTCGAGATCGACGCCGGCAAGGATCGATGCGATGGCGCTGTCGGGGCCGGCCAAGGGCTCGACCGCGTGGGCGACCTCACCGAATTGCTGCGGCTTGGTGCCGAGCAGGATCAGGTCGAAATGGCCGGTCTGCGGCACTTCGGTAAAGCCGCGGATCACCCCGCCGAACGGAACGCCGGCCGGATCGACAATGGCGAAGCGATCGGCCTGAAACCCGGCGCGCAGCCACCCGCGCAGCATCGCCCCGGCCATGTTGCCGCAGCCGACGATGAGAATTCGCTCGAACATCGTTTTCCCCGTTCGTCATTGCGAGGAGCGCAGCGACGAAGCAATCCAGCGGCGGTTGTGAACTGGAGCCTGGATTGCTTCGCTACGCTCGCAATGACGAAAGTCCAGCGGCTATGCCTCGCCCGCCGCGTCGACCAGCGCCGCGTCGAGCGCGTCCTTGGGCTTCTTGTCGCCCCACAGCACGAACTGGAACGCCGGGTAGAACCGATCGCATTCGGCCACCGCGCTTTCCACCGCCAACTGCGCCATCGGCAGGCTCAGCAGGCCCTCCTCCCCCAGCATCAGCCCGTGGCGATAGAGCAGCACCCCGCCGTTCGACCAGATGTCGAAATGACCAAGCCAGAGCTGTTCGTTGACCAGGGCCAAGAGCTCGTACGCCGCCTTGCGCTTGGCATCGGGCACGCGGATTTCGGGCAGGCACAACAGCTGCAGCACGTTGTCCTCGCCGCGCCAGATGCCGCGCACCTGGTAGGTTGCCCAGCTGCCCTGAATCTCGCCGCAAATCTCGTCGTCATTGACGAATTCGCATGGCCAGCCGTGAGCTTCGAACAGCTGCGCCAGCATCTCGACCGGGGCCGCGTCATCCGCTTCCTCGACCGTTTCGCGCCCGATATTCATCATGATCTTTCCGTCATCCTACGACCGAGCCGGACATGGCCCCGCCCGCCCGAACCGCGCAACGCGGCGCCATGACGCCATTGGGCAAAACTCGACAAGGCTGTTGGCAAGGTGTGCAAAAATTGTGGGTCAAATCTCTAGCCGAGTGGCTTGACCTCTTCGCCCGCGCCGCTGCTGAAGCGGAAGGAATCGATCTTCTTGTCCTTCAGCCGGGTGACGAACGCATCGGCCTCGCGCGTGGTGGCGAACGGGCCCACGACCAATCGGTTGGTCTGGCCCCAGCGCGCGGTGAACGGCGACGAGCGGTCGAGCGCCCCGCCGGCTTCGCGCTTGAGTCGGCGCCAGTCGAACGCCAGCGCGGAGGTATCGCGCCCGGTCGCCACCTGGACCCACTGCCGCGCCGGGTGCGCCGGCGGCGCGGGGCGAGCCGGCGGCGTTTCCGGGCGGGCCACTTCGCGGCGCGGCTGGATGCGGGTGATGTCGACCGCGCCAGTGACCGACGGCGCCGGGCTCGCGCTGGCTCCGGCCGCCGGGCGCGCCAGATCGGCGAATGCTTCGGCCAGCGAAGCGGGCGACGGTGGCGGCTCGGTGGGCGGCGGCGCGGGCGCGGGTGAAGGCGCCGGTGGCGGCGCGGCGATAGCCACCACGACGGGCGGCGGCGACGGTGAGGGCGACGGTGCGGCGATGGCGACGACCACCGGCGGCGGTAGCGCTTCGCCCGATCCGGCCGCCGCGGGCGGGCCATACTGCGCGGCGGGTAGCGCCGGGCTGTTCGCCGCCACAACGGTTTGCGCGGGGGGCCGCGCGGGGCTTGGCGCGGGGGCAGCAGCAGGCGTCGGTGCCGGTTCAGGCTGCCGAGCCGCAGGCACCGGTGTGGGCGTGGGCGCCGGCGGCGGGGTTGGCGCCGGCACTGGCGTGCGCCCAGGTGCGATCGCCACTTGCGCCGGTGCGCGGTCCTCGCGCCGCCGCACCCCGCCTTCACGCCGCGCCGGCGCGGGCGTCGCTGCGGGCGTCGGTGCGGGCGTCGCTGCCGCACCCAGTGGCGGGCCGCTGGGCACCAGACGGCTGTCGGCGCTGCGCGCGGTGACTGCCGGCGCATTGCCCGATACGTAAGCCGCCAGCGCCGGATCGTCGCGGCCGATCTGCGCCGCCTGCGGGAAGCTGCCGAGGTTGCCGGCCGCGGCCTGCTGGGCCCGCGTCAGCCGCGGCATGTAGCGCAAATAGGGCGCCAGACGGCCCG
>JANOAH010000184.1:0-2076 GCA_031411075.1 Erythrobacteraceae bacterium | reverse complement strand
GCGGCGGTGACCAACCAGGCGCTCGGCCGGCTCGAACCGCGGCTGGCCGGGGCGATCGTCGCGGCGGCAGACGAGGTGATCGGCGGTCAGCTCGACGATCATTTCCCGCTGGTCGTATGGCAGACCGGTTCCGGCACCCAGACCAACATGAACGTGAACGAGGTGATCGCCAACCGCGCGATCCAGCGCCTCGGCGGCACGATCGGCAGCAAGGCGCCCGTCCATCCGAACGATCACGTCAACCTCAGCCAGTCGTCGAACGACACCATCCCGACCGCGATCCACATCGCGGCGGCGCTGGCGCTGACCGGCGATCTCGTCCCGGCGCTCGATCGCATGGCGTCCGATCTCGAAGGCAAGGCCGCGCAATGGGCCGGCCTGATCAAGATCGGCCGCACCCACACCCAGGACGCCACGCCGATCACGCTGGGACAGGAGTTTTCCGGCTACGCCGGGCAAGTCCGCGCCGGGATCGAGCGGATCGAGCTGACGCTGCCCGGTCTCTACGAGCTCGCCCAAGGCGGCACCGCGGTCGGCACCGGGCTCAACGCGCCGGCGGGATTCGCCGAGGCCGTGGCGGCCGAGATCGCCCGCGCCACCGGGCTGCCGTTCGTCACCGCGCCCAACAAGTTCGAAGCGCTCGCCGCGCAGGACGCGCTGCTGTTCGCCCACGGCGCGCTTAACACCTTGGCGGCGAGCCTGTACAAGATCGCCAGCGACATCCGCCTGCTGGGCTCGGGCCCGCGCGCCGGCCTCGGCGAACTGGCGCTGCCCGAAAACGAGCCCGGCTCTTCGATCATGCCCGGCAAGGTCAATCCCACGCAAGTCGAGGCGCTCACCCAGGTCTGCGCGCAAGTGTTCGGCAATCACACCACGGTCACCTTCGCCGCCAGCCAGGGCCAGTTCGAACTCAACACCTACCGCCCGGTGGTCGCCTATAACGTGCTGCAGTCGATCCGCCTGCTGGCTGATGCCACCGACAGCTTCACCACCCATCTGCTCGCCGGGCTCGAGCCGCGCCGCGATAACCTCGCCGCCGGGGTCGAACGCAGCCTGATGCTGGTCACCGCGTTGGCGCCGGCGATCGGCTACGACCGGGCCGCGGCGATCGCCAAGGACGCCCACCAACGCGGCGTGACCTTGCGCGAGGCGGCGTTGGCGAGCGGCGCGGTCACGGCCGAAGATTACGACCGCCTGGTCCGGCCCGAGGCCATGCTCGGCCCGACCTGAGAGTGGCCGACCTGCGCATCCTCGTCGACGCCGACGCCTGCCCGGTGAAGGACGAAATCTACCGCGTCGCCGAGCGGCGGCGGGTGGCGGTGAGCGTGGTCAGCAACAGCCCGTTTCGCGTGCCCGTCGGACCACTGGTCGAGCGGGTGGTAGTAAACGGCGGGTTCGACGCCGCCGACGACTGGATCGCCGAACGCGCCTCGCCCGGCACGGTGGTGATCACCGCCGACATCCTGCTCGCCGACCGCTGTCTCAAAGCCGGCGCCACGGTGATCGGAAACAACGGCCGCCCGTTCACCCGCGCCTCGATCGGCAGCGCCGTCGCCACCCGCGCGATCATGGCCGACCTGCGCGCCGGCGCGGACGGCGTGATGGGTGGTCCGGCGCCGTTCGCCAAGGCCGACCGCTCGCGGTTCCTGCAGGCGCTGGATGAGGCGTTGGTGAGGGTGGGGCGGGGGTGAGAATTTGCTAACGCATCAATCCGGCCGCCCGCAGCGCGTCGTCGATTACCTTGCCGATACCGCCCAACGCGGGCCAAACGGTGCTTCCCGCCGGTCGTGAGGGTTTGGTCGCGGGCCGCGCGCGGGCGCCAGCCTGCACCGCCGGGTCAAGCAAGCCCCAGGTACGGGCGCTGTGCAGAGTCGAGGAAATGCCTGCCTCGAGCATGAAGGCTCCGGTTTCGCCGCACCTGCATTCGCCGCCCGTTTCCAACGGCACGCCATGGCCCATCCCCTGGACGCGGTATTCTTCGATCGCCAGCTTGCCGGCGGAATCGTGCCAGGCGCGGCGGGGATGGCCATCGACCAGCCCCTGTTCGGTTGGCACCGGACCGACACCGTGGACGTC
>JANOAH010000183.1:0-11832 GCA_031411075.1 Erythrobacteraceae bacterium | reverse complement strand
CTGGCCCACATCTCGGCGAACTGGGCCGGGGTGTGCTCGAGATTGCCCATCTCGTTCTCGATGTCGTTGCCCGCGATCGGCTGGCCGTTCAGCGTGCCCTGGCCCTTGCCGTATCGCGATTGCAGATCGGTGGCGATGCGGTTGAGCTCGGTCGCCGCGCCGGGCGTGGTGGCGGCGGGCAGGACGATGCTGGTGCGCAGCATGTCGAGCTTGCGCGCGACGACCGGGTCGAGCCCCTCGACCCGGGCGTACTGCGCGGCTTCGAGCGCGTAGCGCACCCGCTTCTCGGTACCGACGGCATTGATCGCCGAGGCGAGCGCGTCGGTATCCTCGGTGATGTAGGTCTCGTTGACCCATTCGACGCGGCCCTGCTCGGTCGAATAGGCGGTCAGGTCGGATTCCACCGCGGCGACGAATTCGGCGGCGCCTTGCGGCGTCAGCGGAAAGGCCGGCGCGGTCGCGGCGGCAGGCGCGGGGGCGGCCTGCTGTGCGGCGGCGGGGGCGGCGAGACCGGCGGCCAACGCCATGAGCGCGACCGAAGCAAATGCCTTCATGGCGAGCGAATCCCCTATCGTTCTTGAACTGGTTTCAATTGCTACCGCCTCTAACCTGCAGCGCGGCTGAATCAACCTGTCAAAAAACCAACAATCGCTGCGCCGAGCGCGGGTTCCGTGACCGAGCTCATATGCGTGCCGGGGATCAGCTTGAGCGTGGCGTCCGGCAGGGTCGCGGCCAGCGCCTGCGGCGAGCCGTTGTCGCGGTCCTGTTCGCCGCACACCACCAGCGTCGGCATGGTGAGTTTGACGAGGCCGGCGAGGTCCGGATCGTCGACCCCGCGCGTCAACAGCAGCCGCGCGGCGACGCGGTCGATGTGCATCGTCTTCATGAACTGCACCGCGAAGAACGCCGGATCGTCACGCTTGATCGCCCCGAACCGATCGATCGCATCGACGAAGAACGCCGCGCGCCGATCCCAGTTGGACAGGCTCTCCAGCCCCATCCCGGCGAGCACCAGCCGCCGCGGCGCAAGACCCGCCATCACCGCGCCCACCGCGGTCCGTGCGCCGAGCGAGAACCCGGCGAGGTCGTACTTGTCCAGGCTCAGCGCAGCGACCACCGCCGCGGCATCGCGCACCAGTACGCCCGGCGGATAGGCGCCCGCCTCATGCGGGGCGGCGCTCGCCCCGTGAGCACGCAGATCGGGCATGATCGCCTCAAACCCCGCGGCGGCCAGCGCCACGGCATGGCCGAAGCGGATCCAGTTCATCTCCGCGCTCGAGAATAGGCCGTGCAGCAGCACGACGGGGCGGCCCTCGCCGAGCCGATGGACCGCCAGCTCGGTGCCGTCGAACGAGGCGACGCGTTGGGTACGCACTTCGCTCATTCCGGCCGCGCCCCGGTGGCGTCGATCCAGGCCTGCATCAACCCTTCGTTCTCGTCCGCCCGTTTGCGTGGCAGACCGGTGGTGTCGAGCCACACCTCGTGCATGGTTTCCACGCCGAAATGGAACTTGGGCGATAGTCCCGCGGGGTCGTCGAGCGTCCCCACGGTGATGTCGACGAAATCGCCGCCATTATGGTGAAAGCCCAGCGGCGTGCCGCAGTGCGAGCAGAACGGGCGCTGCGCGATCGGCGAACTCGCAAACCAGTCCGGCGCGGTCTCCCACCGCAGATCGGCAACGGCAATACCGGCATAGGCCACCGACACTCCTCCGGTCGCCCGCTGGCACAGCCGACAATGGCACAGATAGACGATCTCCGGATCGACCTGCGCGGTGTAGCGAATGCGGCGGCATTGGCAGCCCCCGGACATTGCCCGCATGGTAGGAATCCTTCCTGTTGCTAAACCGCTGACTCCGTTGTCCGCAGCGGCCGCCTCGCCTATTTAGCCCCCGAGCACACCGACGCACGAGCGACAAGTCCCGATGGCCGAAGCCGATCTGCCGATTACCGAAGCCGATACCGCCCCCGCCGTGCCCGTGAAGCGGCGTTGGGGGCGGCTGGCGCTGATGCTGGCGCTGCCGCTGGCGCTGCTGGTCGGCGGGTTTCTTTACTGGCAGGGTTTGCAGGGCAAGGTCACCACCGACAATGCCTATTTGAAGCAGGACAAAGTCGGCGTCAGCGCGGAGATCGTCGGCAAGATCGTCGATGTCCGGGTCCACGAAGGCGACATGGTCAGGGCCGGCGATCTCCTGTTCCGCATCGATCCCGAACCCTACCGGCTGCAGATCGCCGAAGCCGACGCCGCGATCGCCAGCGCGCAGGCCAATGTCACCGCGCTCAGCAGTGCGAGCGAATTGACCGGCGCCGATATCGCCGCCGCTCGCGAGGACATCGGCTTTGCCCAGGCCACGCTCGACCGCCAGCAGGCGCTGTGGCGGCGCGGCTTTACCACCAAGGCCGATCTCGAAGCCGCCCAGCACGCCGTGGCCAACGCGCGTGAGCGACTACGACTGGCGCAGGCCGACCAGGCCGAGGCGCGCGCCCGGCTGTCGCAAGGCGCCGCGGTGCCGGGGCAGAACCCGCAGGTCGCCGCCGCGCAGGCGCGCCGCGCCGAAACCGCTTTGTCGCTGCGCCGCACCGAGGTACGCGCGCCGATCGCCGGCCGCGTCGCCCAAGCCGATCGGCTGCAACTGGGCCAGCAGGCCGTCACCAGCTTGCCGATGTTGACCCTGGTGGCCGAGACAAGTTCGTTCGTAGAAGCCAACTTCAAGGAAACCGACCTTGCCGACATGCAGGTAGGGCAGAAGGCGGAGCTGCGCTTCGATGCTTATCCGGGTGTCGTGCTCACCGGCCATGTCGCCTCGATCGGCGCCGGCACCGGGTCAGAATTTTCGGTGCTGCCGGCGCAGAACGCCACCGGCAACTGGGTCAAGGTGACGCAGCGCGTACCGGTGCGGATCGCGATCGACGAGCGCAGCCCGCGGCCGTTGATCGCGGGTTTGTCGACCGAGGTGACCGTGTTCACGAGCGGCGGGGAGCGCTAGGCTTGGCCAGCGCCGCCGCTGCGCCCGGCGGCCCTGCGGCGCCCGCATCCGTGCCGCCCGCCGACGTTGCGCTGCTGCCGGTCCAGAACCATCTGCTGCTGGTGGTCGGGATCATGGCGGCGACGCTGCTGCAGGTGCTCGACATCACCATTGCCAATGTGGCGATCCCGCACATGCAATCGACGCTGGGCGCCACGCCCGACACGATCAGCTGGGTGCTGACGAGCTATATCATCGCGTCCGCCGTCGCCATGCCGATTACCGGCTGGTTGGCCGACCGGGTCGGCAGTCGGCGGCTGTTCATCGCCTCGGTGTTCGCCTTCGTCGCCGCCTCGATGCTGTGCGGCATGGCGCAGAACCTGGAAGAAATGGTCATCTTCCGCGCGCTGCAGGGCGTCTCGGGCGCGTTTATCGCCCCGCTCAGCCAGGCGGCGATGCTCGATTCGACCCGGCCCTCCAAGCAATCGGCGATCTTGGCGCTGTGGGGCATGGGGGTGATGATCGGCCCGATCCTGGGGCCCGTGCTGGGTGGCTGGATCACCGAGAACTGGAGCTGGCGCTGGGTATTCTACGTCAACGTGCCGGTGGGCGCGGCGTGCCTGGCGATCCTCATGGCCGAACTGCCGAGCCGGCCGATCGTGCGGCGCCGCTTCGATCTGTTCGGCTTCGCCGCGCTGGCAACAACGCTGGCCTGTCTGCAATTGCTGCTCGATCGCGGCACTGGGTTGGACTGGTTCAATTCGTTCGAAATCTGGCTCTACGCGTTCCTGATCCTGTCGGCGGCCTGGATCGGGGTGATCCACTTCAGCACCGCCCCGCAGCCGCTGTTCGACCGCCAGCTGTTTGCCAACATCAACTTCGTCATCTCGCTCATGTTCATGCTGGTAATCGGGGTGGTGATGTTCGCCACTATGGCGCTGCTGCCGCCGATGCTGCAGGGCCTGTTCGGCTATAACGTGGTGGATACGGGGATGGCGCTGATGCCGCGCGGCGTCGGCGTGCTGATTTCGATGCAGTTGTCGGGCCTGCTGATGCGCCGCGGGGTCGATGCGCGGTGGATGGTTTCGACCGGGTTCGTGATCGGTGCCTGGTCGTTGTATCAGATGGCCGGCTGGTCGCTCGAGGTCGATCGCTACCACGTGATCATGACCGGCCTCATCCAGGGCCTGGGCATCGGCCTGGTGTTCATCCCGCTCAATTCCACCGCCTTCGCCACGCTGCCGCCGCGGCTGCGCACCGATGGGTCGAGCCTGCTCAACCTGACCCGTTCGGTCGGTTCGTCGATCGGCATTTCGGTGATGATGACGCTGCTGTCGCGCAACACCCAGTCGATCCATGCGGACCTTGCCGGCCACGTCACCCCGGCGATTACCGGCGCGATCGACCTGTCCTCGCTCGACCGCTTCCAGCAATATGGCGAGGCGGGCCTGCAGATGCTCGATCTGATGGTCATTCGCCAGGCGTTGATGGTCGCCTATATCGACGATTTCTGGCTGATGATGTGGCTGAGCATTGCTGCCCTGCCGATGGTGCTGCTGATGCGCCGTAGCGCCCCGCCGCCGGCGCGTTGACTTAGCTCAGACGCGCTGTCACCCCTCTTGCCGGGGAGACAGGGGCATGGCGAGCGCGCAGGACCACGGTAGCGAGGCGGCGACCTATCGGCTCATCACCTGGCGGCTCGTCCCGCTGCTCTTCGCCGGCTACGTCGCCTGCTTCCTCGACCGGGTAAACATCGGCTTCGCCAAGCTGCAGATGGCGGCCGAGTTGCAGTTCAGCGACGCCGTGTACGGCTTTGGCGCCGGTATTTTCTTCATCGGCTACTTCCTGTTCGAAGTGCCGTCGAACCTGACCCTGGCCCGCGTCGGCGCGCGGCGCTGGATGACGCGGATCATGATCAGCTGGGGGCTGCTGTCAGCCGGGTTCGTGTTCGTCGACGACGTACCGTGGGGGCCGGTGTCCGCCGCGTTCGGCTGCACCGATGCCGAATTCACGTTCTACGTCCTGCGCTTCTTGCTCGGCGCGGCCGAAGCCGGGTTCTTTCCCGGCGTGATCCTGTACCTGACCTACTGGTTCCCGGCGCATCGCCGCGCGGAAATCGTCGCGCTGTTCATGACCGGAATCGGCGTGTCGAACGTGATCGGCGCGCCGCTGTCGGGCGCGATCCTGCAGTTTGCCGATGGCGCCGGCGGCCTTGCTGGTTGGGAGTGGCTGTTCGTGATCGAGGCGCTTCCGTCGATCGTGCTCGGCCTGGTTTTCCTGGCCCTGCTTCCCGACGGGCCGCAGCAGGCCCGCTGGCTCGGCGACCCGCAGCGCGCCATCGTGTTGTCCCGCCTGGCGGACGAGGAAGCGGCCAAAGCCGGCCACCGCCACACCGCCGCGGCCGCCTTCGCCGATTGGCGCGTCTGGACGTTTGCAGCGGTCTATTTCTGTTCGATCGTGTGCCTTTACGCGGTCAACTTCTGGATGCCGACGATCGTCCAGGAAATGGGCATCGATACCGGCGATTACCTGCGCGTCGGCCTGGTGACGATGATCCCATGGAGCGTGGCGATCGGCGCCCAGGTGCTGTGGGCGCGCCATTCGGACCGCACCGGCGAGCGGCGCTGGCACTGCATCGCCGGCCTCGGCGCGGCGATCGCCGGGCTTCTGCTGCTGGCGTTCGGCGCCGGGAACGCCGCCTCGCTGGTCGGGCTGACGCTAGTCACCGTCGGCACCGGCTGCGCACTGACCACGTTCTGGACGCTGCCACCGGCGATCCTGTCGGGCGCGGCAGCGGCGGCCGGGATCGCCTGGATCAATTCGCTCGGCAACCTCGGCGGCTACCTCGGCCCCGACGTCATGGGCCGTGTCCGCGACGCCAACGGCGGCGATGCGACGATGGCCTTCCTGCTGCTGGCCGGGCTGGCGCTGGTCGGCGCGGTGTTGCTGCTGGCAGTGCCGGCGGGACGGGCTAGCGGAAGAAGCAGTTGATCCCGGCGTAGGGCGAGGTGACCGTGGCGCCCTCGCCCTCGCCGTCGAGCGAATTGCCGAGCTGGAATCCGTCTGCGGTGACAACTTGAGCGCCTTCGCGCGCCACCGCTAGCGGTTACATCGTATCGCATCCCCATCGCCAAACCTGGCCAACATCGTCGTCGTGGCTGATCCCGTCTCGCACGAACCCGGCTTTCTCGAGGACGCGGGTCGATGCATTGTTTGCCATCAGGGTGTGGGCGAGGACGCGGGTCGCACCGTGGCTGCGGGCCAGGTCGACGAGATACCTGGCCAGTTCGGACGCGAATCCCCGGCCTTGCTGCGAGGCAAACGTCAGGTAGCCGATCTCGACCAGGCCGTCGGCAGCCGGGTCGCCCTTGACCCGCTCATCACCACGGGCACAGCGCCGTCCCAGCCGATCCAGCTACACCAAGGCGGCACCTGGTCCTGCGCCGCCGCCTGGGCCAGCTCGGCGGCGAAAACGCCGGTTTCCGCCGGATCGAGGAGCACCGGATCGGGCGCCAGCGGCGCGAACCGCAGCGCCACGCTCAACCTTTCTTGAGATGGCGCCGGCCGAGCAGTTCGGCGATCTGCACGGCGTTGAGCGCCGCGCCCTTGCGCAGGTTGTCGCTGACGCACCACAGGGTCAGGCCGTTGTCGACGGTCGGATCCTCGCGCACCCGGCTGACGTAAGTCGCGCCGTCGCCGACGCATTCGATCGGGGTGACGTAGCCGCCGTCCTCACGCTTATCGACCAGCATCACGCCGGGCGCCTCGCGCAGGATGTCCATCGCCTCCTGCGCCGAAATCTCGTTCTCGAACTCGATGTTGATCGCTTCGGAATGGCCGACGAACACCGGCACCCGCACGCAGGTGGCGTTGACCTTGATCCTGGGGTCGAGGATCTTCTTGGTCTCGACCACCATCTTCCACTCTTCCTCGGTCGTCCCATCGTCGAGGAAACCGCCGATGTGCGGGATGACGTTGAACGCGATCTGCCTGGTGAACTTCGACGGCACCGCCGGATCGCCAACGAAGATGTTGCGGCTCTGCTCGAACAGCTCGTCCATCCCCGCCTTGCCGGCGCCCGAGACCGACTGGTAGGTGCTCACCACCACGCGCTTGATCACGGCCGCGTCGTGCAGCGGCTTGAGCGCCACGACCATCTGTGCGGTCGAGCAGTTGGGATTGGCGATGATGTTCTTGGCCTTGTAGCCGTCGATCGCGTCGGGGTTCACCTCGGGCACGACCAGCGGCACATCGGGGTCCATGCGATAGAGCGAGGCGTTGTCGATCACCACGCAGCCGGCCGCCGCCGCCTTGGGCGCATATTCGCGGGATACCGCCGAGCCCGCGGCGAACAGCGCGATGTCCCAGCCGGCGAAATCGAAGTGCTCGATATTCTGGCACTTGAGCATCTTGCCGGTATCGCCGAGTTCGACGTCGCTCCCTTGCGAGCGCGAGCTGGCGACCGCGGCCACCTCGTCCATCGGAAATTCGCGTTCGGCCAGGATCGCGAGCATCTCGCGCCCGACGTTCCCCGTCGCCCCGACCACTGCTACCCGGTAACCCATCGTCCGCTCCACACGCCTGCTGCCCTGCCGCTAGCGCCGGCAAGGCGCGCTGCAATGCACAAAAGCTCAGCCCGCGGCAAGCGCGCCTATGCGGCGGCGGCTTTCCACGGCTGGCGCTTCCAGTAGGCGAGGCTACGCAGCGCCCATTCCATCGGCCCCATGCCCACGGTCCGCACCCAGACGTTGGCTAACGCCAGCAACACCGCGTTGACTATGGTGCCGTAGATGAGAATGTTGGCCCAGCCCGGCGCCATCGGCAGGTCGAGGCCGATCGGCGAATACATCAGGTAGAGGCCGGTGATCTGCTGCAGGAAATAGATCGTGAACGCCATCTGCCCGGCCGCCTTGAACGGCGCCAACCCGGTGCGCCCGGCGGCGAACTTGACCAAGAGGTTGATCGCCGCGACATGGCCGGCGGTCACTGCCAGCCGGGCGTATTCCTGCAGCGGCCAGAGGATCTTGGGCTCCATGGTCATGGCCATGCCCTGGTGCGTGCCGAAATACCGCACCGTCAGTCCGAACCCGTACATCGCCGCGACCATGATCGCGTAGAACCGCGTCGATCGCTCCCCCTGCAGCACGCCCCACTTGAACAGCGCCATGCCGACGAACATTGTCGAAATCGCCTCGATCACCGTGAACAGCAGCAGGCCCTGGCCAATCAGCTTCGAATAGACGCTCCAGTTCCACGTCATCCAGTCCCACATCGAACCGGCGCGGGCTTTACGCTCGGCGGCGACATCACGGCGAAGTTCAGTCGGGGTCTGGCCGATCTGCGCCTTGCGCTTGTTCCATTCGGCCAGCTCCTTGCGCGCCTCGGCGGTGATCGCCTTGCCGTCCGCCACCTGCGCGGTCGCTGCCTCGACCCGGGCGATCTGGGCGCCGCGCTGATAATATTGCACGCCGCCGCCAACCAGGTTCAACGTCGCGAAAACCAGTCCCAGGACCAGCAGGGTGCGGGCTTTGAGCCGGCGGAAAGGAAACAGCGCCAGGCCGCACAATGCGTAGCCGTGGATGATGTCGCCGTACCACAGCAGCAGGTAGACATCGAGCATGCCGAAGAACAGCAGCCACAAGTTGCGCCGCACGTAGACGTCCGCCACTGCCACCGATCCGCTGGCGTCCATCGCTTTCCTGAACATCACCAGCATCCCGGCGCCGAACAGCATCTCGAGCAACCCGCGCTGCGTGCCGTTGAGGAAGGTGCGGATGAACACGAAGGCATCCTGGTCGGCCGGCGACCAGCCGAGCGCTTGCGGACGATCGCCGATCTCCCAGAACGGCCCGGCCATGTCGGGCAGGTTCATGTAGAAGATCGACAGGATGGCGAGCCCGCGCAGGACATCGAGCACGTCGATCCGCGCCTTGCCGCGCACCGGGGCGCTCAGCTGTTCGCCCGGCGGCGCCGTCACTTCGATCGCCGGTTGCTGCGCCGGTTGCGTCATGCCTTGCCCCCTCAAGCCGTCGCGAAGCGCGGTATGCGCATGCCGTTTCAAGCGCAACCGGAAAGTGTGTTATGCGTACAATACACACTGGGCGAGCCTATGCGAAAAGGGCGCCCGGATCGCTCCGGACGCCCTTCGAAATGCGTCGACCGCCGCAGCGGAGGATCAGCTTTCGCGGTTGATCGGCTGCTTGCGCTCGGTGATGCGGGCGCGCTTGCCGGTGCGGCCGCGCAGGTAATAGAGCTTGGCCCGGCGCACGGCGCCGCGGCGGACCACCTCGATGCTCTCGACATTGGGCGAATAGAGCGGAAATACGCGCTCCACGCCTTCGCCGAAGCTCATCTTGCGGACGGTGAAATTGCTGTTGATGCCGCGGTTCGAGCGGGCGATGCACACCCCTTCGTAGTTCTGCACGCGGGTGCGCTCACCTTCGACCACGCGCACGCCCACGCGCAGCGTATCGCCGGGGCGAAATTCGGGGATGCTCTTGGTTTCGCCGAACGCGGCAATCGCTTCGGCTTCCAGTTCCTGGATCAGGCCCATCACGGGTTCCTTCAGTCGTCGTGCCGCGCGCCAGAGGCAGGCTTGACCCGAGCACCACCGCGGCGCTCCCAAAGGTCCGGCCTGCGTAACCGTGTGTCGTCCTCGGCCTGGCGTTGCCGCCACGCCGCGATCTTCGCATGATCCCCCGATCGCAGCACTTCAGGGATCGTGCGCCCTTCCCATTCCTGAGGTCGGGTATAGTGCGGATATTCGAGCAACCCTTCTTCGAAGGATTCCTCGGCCCCGCTCAAGGCCGCGCCCATTACGCCGGGCAACAGGCGAATGCAAGCATCGAGAATGGCCAGCGCGGCGGGTTCTCCGCCCGACAGCACGATGTCCGCCAAACTGACTTCCTCAACCGCGCGCCCGGCGAAAATCCGCTCGTCGAAACCCTCGAACCGGCCGCACAGCAACGTCACCCCCGGGCCCGCCGCCAACTCGCGGATGCGCGCCTGAGTGATCGGCGTGCCGCGCGGTGTCATCGCCAGCACCGGACAGTCCGGCTGGCGGGCCCGAGCGTGGTCGATCGCCGCTGCCAGCACATCGGGCTTGAGCACCATCCCCGCCCCGCCGCCCGCCGGGGTATCGTCGACCGTGCGGTGCTTGTCGGCGGCGAAATCGCGGATCTGCACGGCGTCGAGCGACCAAGCGCCTTCCGCCAGCGCGCGCCCGGCGAGCGACACGCCGAGCGGTCCGGGAAACATCTCCGGGTAGAGTGTGAGCACGGCGGCGGCAAACGTCACGCGAGGGTCCAGTTTTCGATCTTTAGACCGGGCACATCGGCAAAGTGCTTTTCGTTGCTGGTCACCAGGATGAGATCGAGCGCCAGCGCGTGCGCCGCGATAAGGCGGTCAAAACTTTTTCGCCGAACGGCAACCGTTTTGGCCACAACAGCGTAAGATCGGGCGGCTGCCTCGTCGAACTGGTGGCACCGCACCACTTTGACAAACTGGTCAATCCGTCGTTGGTCCTCCTCGGGATCCGCAGAGGCACGGGCACCCACTAGAAGCTCGCCAAGGGTAATTGACGAAAGGTGCAACCCGTCCCGGAACGCTGCCCTCACCCGGTCCCTGGCAATCTCGCTGCGACCATCGATAAAATCGATGCAGATGTTGGTATCGAGAAGATGCATCAGGCCGCCGAGTCGACAGGGTCACGATCCCAGTCGCGATCCTCCTGCTCGATATCGCCGCGCTCGTCCTTCATGAAGCCCGGCGACATGCTGCCGTAGAGACTCATGAGGATATTGAGGTTGTCGCTTTCCTTCCAGAACGAAAAACTCCCGTCCGCGTGAGGGGCAATGACAATGTCGTCGCCCTCTTCCACGCCGAGCGATTTGGGCAGCCGCAGCGCTAGCGAGTTGCCGGATTTGAACACCTTGGCCCTATATTCCTTGCCCATCACGGCCTCCGTATATACGCGATGTATATACACGGTCCCCGCAGGTCAAGGAACCTTCCCCGCCCAGCGCGCTTGTTCCGGCGATGGAAGACTGCATCATCGTCGGCGCCGGACCGGCCGGGCTTACCGCCGCGATCTATCTCGCCCGGTTCCACCTTTCGATCCGGCTGTTCGACTGCGGTACCAGCCGCGCCGCGTTGATTCCGTGCACCCACAACCATGCCGGGTTTCCCGACGGGATCGCCGGGCAGGAGCTGCTCGACCGGATGCTGGCCCAGGCCGAACGCTATGGCGCGCAGCGCGAACTGGCGCGAGTCATCGGCGTCGCACCGACCGACGGCGGGTTCACCGTCAGGGTCGAGGGCCGCGAGTTCGGCGCCCGTTCGGTGCTGGTCGCCACGGGCGTGATCAACACCCGCCCGGCCGGGATCGACGATGCGCTGCACACCGCCGCGCTCAATTCGGGCGCGCTGCGGTATTGCCCGATCTGCGACGGCTACGAGGTGACCGACCAGCGCGTGGGCGTGATCGGCACCCACGACCACGGCATGCGCGAGGCGCTGTTCCTGCGCGGCTACACCGCCGATCTCACGCTGATCGCGCCTGAAGCCACGCACGATCTCGATGGTGAAAGCATCGCCAAGCTCGACGCCGCAGGGATCGCTCGCGTCGACGGACCCTGCGGCAACTACGCGCTCGAAGACGGGCGGCTAGCTTTCGACACCGCGCAGGGCCGCATGGCGTTCGACAGCGTCTATCCGGCGCTTGGCTCGCGGGTCCGGTCCGATATCGCCGCCGCGGCCGGCGCCAAGGTCACCGCAGACGGCTGCATGCTGGTCGATGCCCACCAACGCAGCAACATCCCCGGCCTGTTCGCCGCCGGCGACGTGGTCAAAGGCCTCGACCAGATCAG
>JANOAH010000182.1:0-6095 GCA_031411075.1 Erythrobacteraceae bacterium | reverse complement strand
GCGGCGGTGACCGGGGTCGACGCGGCGCCCGAGAACATCGCCGCGGCGCGCGACCATGCCGCGGGCGCGGGCCTGAGCATCGATTACCGGGCGGGCGAGCTCGCCGACCTCGGCCTCGGCCGGGTCGACCTGGTTACTTGCCTCGAAGTGCTCGAACACGTCGCCGACAAACCGGCCTTCGTCGCCGCACTCGCCGCGCGGCTCGCCCCGGATGGGCTGATGGTGCTCTCGACGCCCAACCGCACCGCGCCGTCGCGGCTGCTGCTGGTCGGCGCCGCCGAGACGGTGGGCCTGGTCCCGAAGGGCACACACCACTGGGACGATTTCGTCACGCCCGACGAACTGAGCGAATTGCTAGCTGACGCCGGGCTCGCCATGGGCGAGCCGCGCGGCATCGCGTTTTCGCCGCTCAAGGGCTTGCACCTGTCGGACGACCTGTCGCTCAACTACGTCGTCACCGCGCGCGTCGCATGAGCGTGGCCGCTCTCAAGGGCCGGCTGCGCGATGATCTGAAGGCTGCGATGCGCGAGCGCGATACCGGCACGGTGGCGCTGCTGCGCGCGCTCGCCGCCGCGCTTGATAACGCCGAGGCGGTGCCTCTGGACGCAGTATGGGAAGACGACGCGGTGCGCATCCGCCGCGACAGGCCAACCGAAGTTGCCCGCCGCCAGCTTGGCCCGGCGGACATCGCCGCGGTCCTGGATCATGAGATCGGCGAGCGCCTCGCCGCCGCGGCCGAGTACGACGCGCGCGGGCGTCCCGACGAAGCCGAACGATCGCGCAAGGAAGCCGTGCGGATCGACGGTTACCGCTAATCGAGCCATGCTTGCCAGCCCGGCGATAACCCGCCATCCCCGCGCAAACCGGGGAGAAAACCTGCTTGGCCCAATCCGCCGCCGCGCCCGCCCGCTTGATCCTCAGCGAAAGCCGCCTGCTGCGCTATCTGACGCTGGCGCTGTTCTATGTCTCGCAGGGCGTGCCGGCCGGGGTGACGATCGTCGGTATCCCGGCCTGGGCGGCGGCGAGCGGGGCTTCGGCCGAAACGGTCGCCTCGCTGGTGGCGGCGGCCTATCTGGTGCCAAGCTTCAAGTTCCTGATCGGTCCGGTGGTCGATCGCTATGGCTTCCTGCCGATGGGCAAGCGGCGGCCGTGGCTGATCGGCGCACAAGGACTGATGACCGCAGCGTGGATCGCCGCCGCCATGATCGCGCCCGGACCGGACGACACCGCGGTGCTGGTGGCGATTATCTTCCTGGTTTCGGGCGCCACGGCGATCCAGGACGTCGCGACCGACGCGCTGGCGGTCGATCTGTTGCAGGAGGGCGAGGAAGGCCCGGCGGGCGCCTATACCTTTGGCGCGGCGATTATCAGCATGGCGGCGAGCGGCGCGGCCTCGGGCTATCTGCTGCAGCATTATGGCCCGCAGGTGACCTTCCTCGCCTTCCTGCCAGTGATCGCGCTGGTGACGGTGTTCGCGATCGTGGTGCGCGAACGGCCGGGCGAGCGGCGCTGGCCGTGGAGCGCCGGTGAGGCGTCGACCGACGCGGCGCACGGCAAGCCCGAAGCGTGGTGGCCGCTGATGCGCGAAATGCTGCGCCAGATCGTCAAGCGCGACAGCCTGATTTACGTCGCCTCGGTGGTTGCCATCGGCCTCGCCGCCGGGATGAGCACGCCGCTGTGGACCCTCTACGCCACCAATCTCGCCGGGTTCGATGCGGCCGGTTACACCGCGCTCAGCTCGGCCATCGCGCTGCCAGCGACAGGCATCGGTATCGTGCTGATAGGCTGGCTGGCACCACGGCTGGGCGCGCGCAACATCCTCGCCGCGATGGTCCTGGGGCAGGCCGCGGTCGCCGCCGTGGCGGGGTTCAATCCGCTGCTGTTCACCACCACCGCCGCGTTCACCATGCTGATGGTGGCCGACGGCGCGTTCAGCCCGATGCGCCAGATGGGCCAGCAATCGATCCGCATGGCGCTGTCGGAATCGAAAGTCGGCGCGACGCAGATGACGGTGTACAATTCGCTCGGCAATTTCCCACTGTCGGGCGGCGCCGCGCTGTTCGCCGCGCTCGGCGGGATGGCGGCGCTGTCGCCGATCCTGTGGTCGATGGCCGGGCTCTATGCGCTGGGCATCGCGCTAGTGCTGATGCTGCGGATCGGCCGGCGCGCACCCGCGGCGGGGCCCGCGGCGGTGCTGCACGAATGACGCGCAAGCGGCCCCGGCGTAAACATTTGCAAATGTAACCGCAGCAACTAGGCTCCGCGCTTTCGCCAAGGGGAGAATGGCATGGACGACGCAGCGCCGCGGCAAGCCTGGGTGCTTTCCGAAAGTCGATGGCTGCGTCTGTTCAGCTTCTTCCTGCTCTACGTCGGGCAAGGCCTCCCCCTGGGCGTGTCGCAAGTGGCGCTGCCGGCGTGGCTGGTGATGAACGGGGCGTCGGAAACGGCGGTGGCCGCGGCGATCGGCGCGGCGTTCCTGCCGTGGAGCTTCAAGTTCATCCCCGCCGCGGTGATGGATCGCTACGCGTACCTGCCGATGGGCCGCCGGCGGCTGTGGCTGATCGTCGCGCAACTGCTAATGGTGGCCGGGTTCGCGATCGCCGCGATCGTCGCTCCCACGGCCGATAACCTTCAGGTCGTGCTTTACGTCATCCTGCTGGTCGGTGCCGGTTCGGCGATCCAGGACGTCGCGGTCGACGGCATGGCGGTCGATATCCTCAGCGACGAGGAACAGGGCACCGCCAGCGCCTTCATGTTCGGCGGGCAGACCGTCGGCCGCGCGGTCTCGGGCGCCGTTGGCGGCTACACGCTGCAATATTATGGCAGCGGCACGACCTTCCTGTTCTTCTTGCCGGTGATCCTGGCGATCACGCTCTATGTTGTGCTGATCCGCGAACGGCCGGGCGAAAAGCGCCTGCCGTGGACCGCCGGCACATCTTCGCCGATCAACCTCGAACGCCACGTCGGCGCGTGGTGGCCGATGGCCCGGGCGGCTTTCAAGTCGCTGATCAAGGCCGACAGCCTCAAGCTGCTGATCGGCTCGGGCTTCACCCGCATGGGCAGCGGCATGTTCTCACCCCTATGGCCGATCATCGGCGGGATCGGCTTCGTCGGGTTCGACACCTTCGGCTATTCGAGCATGATCTCGACCGTCGACCTCGTGATGGCGCTTGTGTCGATCGCGGTGGGCAGCTTCCTGACGCTGAAGCTGGGGGCCAAGTGGGCCTCGGTGCTGGTCTATTCGACCTACTGCCTGCTGGCGATGTTCGTGCTCTATTTCCAGACGGTGTGGATGACGATGGGGGCATTCATCGCGCTGAGCTGCATCTGGTCGATGCACGATACGCTGACCAGTATCTGCACCAATCCGCTGCGTATGCGCCTGTCCGATCCGACCGTCGCGGCGACGCAGTTCACGATCTACAACTCGCTTTCGAACCTGCCGGTGGTGTGGGGCGCCTCACTGTTCGCCGCGCTTGGCGGGACCAAGGAACTGCCGACAGTGATGTGGACCTCGGCCGGGCTGATGGCGGTCGGGGTGCTGATCTACACCACGCTCAAGGTTGGCCGCCGCCACGAAGCGGCGCCCTTGCCCGAAGGCGAGATAAACTAGGCGAGCGCCGCACGCACCTGGCGTTCGCGCGATGCCCAGTCGCCTTCGATCCGGGTGAACGCCACGCTGGCACGCACCAGCATCGCTTCGGCGATCTCGGCGAAGCGCGCGCGTTCGGCGCTGGTGCCGAAGAAGCGGGTGCCATCGGGCACCCACGGCACGTCGGGGGCGAACAGCAGATAAAGCTCGGCTTTTGGGTAGGCGAGCAGCTCGTCCGGAACCGACCCGAACAGCATCTCGGCCCAGGCCGCGGTCATCAGCGGATCGGTGTCGAGTAGCAGCAGGGGCGGTGCCGACGCGGCCGCTTCGCGCAGCAACCGGTCCTGTTCGGCGGCGATGTGCAGCAAATCGTCCATCACGAAATCGAGGCTGTTGCTCTCGGCGTAAGCGCGGCCGTATTCGGGCACCACCGGGCAGCCGAGTTCGGCGCCGAGCTTGTCCGCCAGCGTCGATTTGCCGGTGCTTTCGGCGCCGTGGAAGCAGACCCGCTTCATGCCGCGACCGGCGTGGCCGCGCGCCGTTCGGCCGCCGCCCATTCCTTGAGCCCGATCAGCGACAGCACCAGGAACCCGCCATAGAGGCCCGCCGTCGGGTATAGCCCGCGGTCGATGTACAGCAGCACCGCGGCGACATCGATCGCGATCCACAGCAGCCAGTTTTCGATCCGGCGATAGGCGAGCAGGATCTGCGCCGCGACGCTGGCTCCGGTGATCGCCGCGTCGGCATAAGGCATCGCCGCGTTGGTGAAGCTGTGCATCACCCAGCCAAGATTGAGGCTGAGCGCGGCGGTGACGATGAGCCAGGTCGCCCGCCCCCACCAGCCGAGCCGGCGCACCGGCACGCGGTCATCGCCGTCGCCGACCTTGACCCACAAGTACCAGCCGTAAAGCTGCGCCAGGATGAAGAACACTTGCAGCCCGGATTCGGCGTAGAGCCGCTTTTCGAAGAACACGAAGATGTACAGCGCCACCATGACGATGCCGAACGGGAAATTCCACACGCTGCGGAAGATCAGCAGCGCGATGTTGATCACGCCGAACCCGGCGGCGACCCACTCGATCACGCCCAGCGTCTGATCGTCGAGGATCATTTCAGTACGTCCCCCCATTCACCCGCGTCGAACCCGACCAGTACGCCGCGCGCATGTTCGACCACCGGCCGCTTGATCAGCGACGGGTGCGCCGCCATCAGCGCCAGCGCCTTGGCTTGGTCGATGCCGCTCTTGGCGCCTTCGGACAAGCCCCGAAAGGTGGTGCCGCGGCGGTTGAGCAGCGCTTCCCAGCCCACCGCCTCGCTCCACGCCGCCAGCCGGGCGGGAGCGGCGCCCTCTTTCTTGTAGTCGTGGAAGGCATACGCCACGCCCCGCGCGTCAAGCCAGGCGCGCGCCTTCCTGACCGTGTCGCAATTGGGGATGCCGTAGAGTTCGATCATCGCGGTTCCTTGGCGGTGAAGCGATGGATGCGCGGCGCGGCGCAAGCGAACAGGGTGTAATCGGCGTAATATTCAGCCCGGCCGCGCGCCTGCACCCCGCGATGTTCCTCGACCCGGCCCCAGGCGCGTGCCGACGCTTCGTCCACCCATTCTGAGAGCGCGATCGTTTCGCCATCCGCGGCGGCATAGCTCTTGAACCCGAGATAGCCCGGCTGCGCGGCGGCCATCGCTTCCATCGCCGCGGCCTCGGCGGCATAAGCGGCGGCATCGATATCGGCGCGCTTGCGGCTGCGGAACACGACCAGGAACATCAGCCCCGCCCCCCCAAGTGTGCATCGGCAATCGCCACCGCCAGCGCATCGGCCGCGTCGGCGCCCGCCACCGCGACGCCCGGCAGCAGGACCTTTAGCATTGCCTGGACTTGCGCCTTTTCTGCCCCGCCGGTGCCGACCACCGCCTTCTTGACCAGCCGCGCGGCGTGTTCGGCCACCGGCAACGACGCCTGCCCGCAGGCGGCCAGCACCGCCCCTCGCGCCTGCGCCAGCTTGAGCGTCGACTGCGGATTCTTGTTGAGGAACACTTCCTCCACCGCCGCGCGGTCCGGCGCATGCGCGGCGATAACCGCGGCGATCGCATCGTGGAGGTGATTGAGCCGCACCGCCATCGGCGCCGCGGCGTCGGTCGGCACCTGGCCGTGAGCGACATGGCTCAGCCGCGCGCCTTCGCTGCGCACGATGCCCCAGCCGGTGCACGACAGCGAAGGATCGAGGCCGAGGATCAGCAAGGCAGTTCCTCCCCGGAATGGGGAGGGGGACCATGCGCAGCATGGTGGAGGGGCACGCCGAACAAGCGTCGCGCCTGCCCGACGTGCCCCTCCACCACCCTGCGGGTGGTCCCCCTCCCCGTTCCGGGGAGGAACTCAAGCCTTCCCCCGTTCGGCCGCGCGCGCCTTATCCGCCGCGTCCTTGGCCATCATCGCCTTCATCTGCGGGTGCTTCGAATAGAGGTACTTCTGCTGCGCCAGCGTCAGCACGTTCGAGGTGATCCAGTA
>JANOAH010000181.1:0-10986 GCA_031411075.1 Erythrobacteraceae bacterium | reverse complement strand
GCGGTCGAACACGCGCGCGATCAGGTCGCGGCGCTGTTCCCGCCGGGAGGGCGGGTGATTTTCACCAGCGGCGCGACCGAAGCGCTTAATCTCGCGTTGCGCGGCTCAACGCCGGGCCGGGCGGGGCGGCCGGTGGCGGTCAGCGCGATCGAACATTCGGCGGTGCTCGATACCGCGCTCGACCTCGCCGGCGACACCACGATCCTGCCGGTGACGACGGACGGCCTGGTCGACCCGCAGGTCGCCTTGCCGGCGGGCGTCGGCATCGTCGCGGTGATGCAGGTCAACAATGAGATCGGCACGATACAGCCGGTCGCCGACCTTTATCAGCGGACGAGGGCCGAAGGCGCGCTTCTGGTGTGCGATGCGGTGCAGGCGGCGGGCAAGCTGCCCGTCGCCCCCGCCGACCTGATCGCAATCAGTGCGCACAAGTTCCACGGGCCCAAGGGCGTGGGCGCGCTGTGGGTGCGCGATGGCGTCGAGTTGCACCCGCAGGTCACCGGCGGCGGGCAGGAGGGCGGGGCGCGTTCGGGGACGCTCAGCCCCGCGCTGTGCACGGGGATGGGCGCGGCGGCGGCGCTGGCGATGGCGCGGATGGAGGCCGACGCGGCGCATGTCGCTCAGCTATGGGAGCGTGCCCGCACGCTGTTCGCCGGCTGGCAGCTCAACGGCAGCGCCACCCAGCGCTGGAAAGGCAATCTCAACTTGCGGCGCGAGGGACTGGACGTCGCCCGGCTGATGGCCGACGCGCGCGGGGTGATGCTCTCGGCCGGGTCGGCCTGCGCCAGCGAAAGCGGCAAGCCGAGCCGCATTCTCGCCGCGATCGGGCTGAGCCAGGCCCAGGCGCGCGGCTCGATCCGGCTCGGCGTTGGCCGCTACACTACGCTCGAAGAGCTTGAAGCCGGGGCCGAATTCATCAATAATGCTGCAGCGCAGCAAGAGTAGCCCAACATTCGCGTCGCCTTCATCACCCACGCCGGAGAGCGGATCGAGGCCATGGCAGAGCCGGGCGCCGTGCTGCTCGACGTCGCGCAGGCCGCCGGCATGCCGCTCGAAGGCACCTGCGAAGGGCAGATGGCGTGCTCGACTTGCCACGTGATCCTGCCGGCCGAGTGGTTCGAGCAGCTTCCGGCGGCGGTCGAAGACGAGGAAGACATGCTCGACCTCGCCGCCGGCGCCTGCCGTACCAGCCGCTTGGCCTGCCAGATCGTCCTGACCGACGCGCTCGACGGGATCGAAGTGCGCATCCCGCCCGACAGCCACGACATGCAGCGGCGCTAATCCTCCCCGTGGCCGCGCCGCGGTCATGGGGACGTGGCGCGCGTCGCAGGCGCGTGACTGAGGGGCCCGAGCACCGCGCTAGCCCCTCCGTCCGCCGCTTCGCGTCTGCCACCTCCCCATGATCGCTTCGCGATCACAGGGAGGATTTGCTTAGACTTCGGCCACCACCCTGAACCGCCGCCGCACCGCGCGCAGCGCCCAGACGCCCGCCAGCACCGGCACCGCCAGCGCGCCGAGCACGATCAGCACGCTGGCGAGCACGCCGAAAATGGCGCCGAGCGAGCCGAGCGCGGTTTCGACCGGCCGCAGGAAGCTGCCTCCGGGGGTGGCGCTTTCGTAAGTAAGGGTCATCGTGCTGAACGCGACGCGGCCCTGTTGTTCGGTGAGCCAGCTCTTCGCCTGATCGATCTCCTCGTTGACCGCGGCGACCTGGCGTTCGGCCTCGACCAGTTCCTCGACTTTGCCGCGGCGCGTTTCGAGCACCTCCATCAGCCGGTCGCGCAGCGCAACGCGGCTGCGCAGCCGCGCTTCGGTGTCGACGATCGATTTCGACAGGTCCTCGCCCTGGATATTGGCGCGGAAGGTGTCCGCCTCAGCCGCTTCGGCGGAGGCGGCCAGCAATGCGCCGAACCCGCGCGCCTTGTCCGAAGCGACCGCCAGCTTGAGCTCACCGGCGATCTCGTCCGCCTCTTCGCCGCTGCGGGTCAGCGAGACGATGCGGCACACGTAAGGCCCCTGCGCTTCGCACATGTCGGCGTGTTGCTGCTGCAGCGGGGCGATCTGCGCGCCGGCGAGGCGAAAGCCATAATCGAACGCGTAGGTGAGCTTGGGGATCGAGACCGGAATGGCGCCGCCGGTCGGCAAGGCGACGACAGGGGGCGGCGCGATGGAATCGGTCACCATCTCGGCGCTCGCCGCGGCATCGACGGAGGCTTCGGGCGGCGCCGCGGTCGAAAGGGCCGCGTCCGTGGTGCCGGAAGACTCTTCGGCCGAACATGCCGCAAGGGTCAGGACGCTTATTGGAGTAAGCCATATCAGTGCTTTACGCATATATGCCTCCTTTTCGCCATATTATCGCCATAATATGGCCATGATTGGCCTTGCTGCGCGATGAACGCGTCCAACGCTGTCGATTTGGTCCATGTCAGATTTTGCACCCCGCGAAGCGGTCCCAAAAAAGGAAGGTTTCGCTGTGCGGGCGGGCACCTGTTGAAACCGCGCCGGCTTTGCCTGTTGCGCCTGCTCCACCGCTGCTAGGCGCGCTGGCATGGATGCGATCGACGCCAGTGAAAACCCGTTCGACGCGATCGTCGACGCGCCATTCGATGCGGCGCTCAGCGAACGCTATCTGGTCTATGCGCTGTCGACGATCACAGCGCGTTCGCTGCCCGACCTGCGCGACGGGCTGAAGCCGGTGCACCGCCGTCTGCTGTGGGGCATGCGGCTGATGCGGCTCGATCCACTCAGCGGCTTCAAGAAATGCGCCCGCATAACCGGCGACGTGATGGGCAAGTACCATCCGCACGGCAATCTCGCGCTCTACGATGCGCTGGTCCGCCTCGCCCAGCCGTTCACGCTGCGCTATCCGCTGATCGAAGGGCAGGGCAACTTCGGCAACATCGACGGCGATGGCGCCGCGGCCGAACGTTACACCGAATGCCGGCTGACCCGCGCCGCGATGCAACTGATGGACGGGCTCGACGAAGGCACCGTCGATTTCGTGCCCACCTACAACAGCGAGGAGGAAGAGCCGGTCGTCTTCCCCGGCCTGTTCCCGAACCTCCTCGCCAACGGCGCCAGCGGCATCGCGGTGGGCATGGCGACCTCCATCCCCAGCCACAATGTCGCCGAAGTGATCGACGTTGCGCTGCTCTTGATCGACCATCCCCACGCCACCCATGCCGAGCTGATGGGGCTGTTTCACGGCCCCGATCTCGCCACCGGCGGGCTGATCGTGGATTCGGCCGAGGCGATCAGCCACGCCTACGAAACCGGCCGCGGTGGCTTTCGCGTGCGTGGCCGGTTCCATGCGGCCGAAGCGAAGGAGCAAGCCGATCGCGACGCCGGGATCGAGCGGCTCGGCGGCGGGCAGTACCAGCTGGTGGTCTCGGAAATGCCCTATGGCGTCCCCAAGGGCCGGCTGATCGAGCAGATCGCCCAGGCGATCGCCGACAAGAAGCTGCCGATCCTCGAAGACGTGCGCGACGAGAGCGACGAGGCGGTGCGCATCGTGCTCGTGCCCAAGAGCCGCAACGTCGATCCCGAGCTACTCAAGGAAAGCCTTTACCGGCTGACCGACCTCGAAACCCGTTTCAGCCTCAATCTCAACGTGCTCGACGCCACCCGCACGCCGATGGTGATGGGCCTGCACGAGCTGCTCTCTAACTGGCTCGCCCACCAGATCGATATCCTCCAGCGTCGCAGCCTTCACCGCTTGCAGAAGATCGCCGACCGGTTGGAGCTCGTCGAAGGCTATATCATCGCCTTCCTCAACCTCGACCGGGTGATCGAGATCATCCGTACCGAGGATGAGCCCAAGCCGGTGATGATCGCCGAGTTCTTGCTGACCGACCGGCAGGCCGAAGCGATCCTCAACATGCGGCTGCGCTCCTTGCGCAAGCTCGAGGAGATGGAGCTACGGGCCGAGCGCGACAAGTTGCTCGTCGAGAAGGGCGAGCTCGAGTTGCTGCTCGGTTCACCCGCCCGCCAGCGCACCCGGTTGAAGCGGGACCTCGGCGCGCTGCGCAAGGAATACGCCGAGGACACCGCGCTCGGCGCCCGCCGCACCACCATCGCCGAAGCCGCCCCGGCGGTCGAATTCTCGATGGACGCGATGATCGAGAAGGAGCCGGTGACGGTGATCCTGTCGAAACGCGGCTGGATCCGCGCCGCGCGCGGCCACCTGGCGCAGGACTGGAAGTTCAAGGAAGGCGACGGCCCGGCATTCGAAGTCCAGTGCCAGACCACCGACAAGCTGCTGATCGCCGCGGCCGATGGGCGCTTCTTCACCGTCGGCGCCGACAAGCTGCCCGGCGCGCGCGGCTTTGGCGAACCGATCCGCAACACCCTCGACATCGATGCGGTGGCGCAGGTCGTGGCGCTGATCGTGCACAAGCCCGGCACCCAGCTGCTGCTCGGTGCGACCACCGGGCACGGCTTTGCCGCGCTGACCGACGAGCTGCTCGCCGAAACCCGCAAGGGCCGCCAGGTGGTCAACCTCAAGGCCGGGGCGCGGCTCACCGTCGCCCGGCCGATCGCGCCGGCGCACGATCACGTCGCGGTGGTCGGCGGCAACCGCAAGCTGGTCGTCTTCAGCCTCGAGGAGCTGCCGGTGTTGACCCGCGGCCAGGGCGTCACCCTGCAACGCTATCGCGACGGCGGCCTGGCCGATGCCACCACCTTCACGCTGGCCGACGGCCTGTCGTGGACGATGGGCGGCGAGACGGGCCGCACCCGGACCGAGAGCGAGATCCACATGTGGAAAGTGGCGCGCGGTGCTGCCGGACGCCTGCCGCCCCAGGGCTTCCCGCGCGACAACCGGTTTTAGGCGAACCCGCCGCCGAAAAAGTCCACCAGCAACTTGAGGTTGAGCACGATGATCGTGGCCGAGACGGCCCAGGCGGCGATCTTGAGCGCTACGGGGTTGGCGAACGAGCCCATCAGCCGTTTGTCGCTGGTGAAGCTGACCAGCGGGACCACTGCGAACGGCAGCTGCAGGCTGAGGATCACCTGGCTGAGCACCAGCAATTCGGTGGTCGCCTGCTCGCCGTAGAGCGCCACCACGGTGACCGCGGGCACGATCGCCAGCAGCCGCGTGACGATCCGCCGCAGCCACGGCGCAATGCGCAATTCGAGGAAGCCTTCCATCACGATCTGCCCGGCGAGCGTGGCGGTGACGGTCGAGTTCTGACCCGAGGCGAGCAGCGCTAGCGCAAACAGCGTGCTCGCCGCGCCGACGCCGAGCAACGGGGCTAGTAACTCATAGGCATGCTGGATCGAATCGACATCGGTGCGGCCGGCATCGTGGAAGGCTGCAGCCGCCAGGATCAGGATCGAAGCGTTGATCACGAACGCCAGCGCCAGGGCGACCGTGCTGTCGAGCGTGGCGAAGCGTACCGCTTCGCGCTTGCCGCGTTCGCTCTTCTCGAATTGCCGGGTCTGGACGATCGAGCTGTGGAGATAGAGGTTGTGCGGCATCACCGTCGCCCCGACGATGCCGATCGCGATGTAGAGCATGGCGGGGTTGGTCACTACCCGCGGATCGGGAACCAGCCCGGCGCCGATCGCCGCCAGGCTCGGCTGCGCCAGCACCAGCTCGACCGCGAAGCACGCGGCGATGACGATCAGCAAGGCGCCGATGAAGGCCTCAAGCTGGCGAAAGCCGAACCGTTGCAGCGCCAGGATCACCAGCACGTCGAGCGCGGTGACGCAGACGCCCAGGGTCAGCGGGATGCCAAACAGCAGCTGAAGCGCGATCGCGGTGCCGAGCACTTCGGCCAGGTCGCAGGCGACGATCGCCAGTTCGCACAGCCCCCACAGCGCGAACCGGACCGGGCGCGAATAGCGCGCGCGGCAGGCCTGCGCCAAGTCCATGCCGGCAACGATGCCGAGCTTGGCGGCGAGCGATTGCAGGATCATCGCCATCAGATTCGACAGCAGAATGACCGACAGCAGCGTATACCCGAACCGCGATCCGCCGGCGAGATCGGTCGCCCAGTTGCCCGGATCCATGTAGCCGACCGCGACCAGATAGCCGGGGCCGGTAAACGCGGCGAGCTTGCGCCAGAAGCCGGCCTGGCCGCGCGGCACGGGGATCGAGCGATGGACTTCCGGCAGGCTTTCGCGCGCCGGCGGCACGCCCGGCAACGCCGTGCTCAGGGCTGCTTCGGGCGGCGGCGTCACGCAGCGATCGCTTTGTCGTAAGCCGCCATGGCCGTCCCGGACCCCAGCCAAGCGCCCCTTGAGCAAAGTCGATCCATCGGCGAAGCACTCCCATCCGCACCACGGTAGCGAAGGCAGGGGACGAAGCGTTCCCGGAAGCGCCGTCGACGGTACGATAGCGTACACGGCGAACGGATCGGATCGGCGTCAGTCGCGCAGCAGCGCCGACGGCCAGCCGACCCGCACCAGCAGGTTGTCGGGTCCGGCCAGGCCGACTTCGTATAGGCCCCACTCGCGGTGACGAATTTCGCCACCCGGGCGGACGATGAATTCGTCCATAAGGCGGGCGATTTCGGCGACATGGGGCGTGCGCAGGAACACGCCGAACGGATTGTTCTCGGGCACGTGCCACGGTGGCGGGTCGCCGCGGCGCAAGTGGACCTCGCAGTCCCAGCCGTTGAGGATCCAGTAGTCCGCATCGCCGCCGGTGCGGGCAAACCCCATTTGCTGCCAGAACCCCAGCGCGGCTTCGAGGTCCATGCACGGGACGATGGCAAAGGCGCCGTGGGCAGGCGCTTCGTTCACTTTGCCAGCTCTTCCGCCACTAGTACTTCCACCCGCTCGCGTGCCGGAAAGCCTTCGGCGACCCAGCGTGCTTCCACCGCCTGGAGGACTTGCGCGACCTTTGGCCCGGCGGTGACTCCGCGCGCGACAATCTCGCCGCCCTTGAGCGGAAATATTGGCACTTCCCAGCCGTTTACTGCGTCAATTCCAGCTCCGGTCAGAAGCAATCGGTCGATCGCGCCTTCATGGCCGAGCCGGTAAGCGAGTGCGCGGGGATCGCCGATGTCGCCGGTCCGTCCGGCCGCATTTGCCAAGCGCTGCCGCGCCGCGTTGGACAGCCGCAGCCGCGCGGCGACCTGGTCGACTTCGCGCGAATCGGGCGGCAGCAGCGCGGCGAGGCGGCGCAGCGGATCGGGCGCGACCTGCTGGCGCAACTCCTCGGCGATCAGCGCGGCGAGCCGTCCGACGCCTTCCTCGCCCGCTTCGGGCAGTACCACCGGCAGCACCTCGCGCGCCTGCATCCGCGCCACGGTGGCGGCGGGATCGGGCAGGGCGAGCAGGTTTTGCAGTTCCCAGCCGACGCGTTCGCGGCTGAGCCCGCGCAGCATTGGCGCGAGGTCGGCGCAGGCGTCCTCGGCCTCGGCGTCGAGCGCGCTGCCGAAGCGGGCCTGGAAGCGGTAATAACGCAGGATGCGCAAGTGATCTTCGCGGATGCGTTCGCGCGCCTCACCGATGAAGCGCACGCGGCGCGCGGCGAGGTCGTCGATGCCGCCGAACCAGTCGTCGATCTCGAGGCTGTCGGGCCGGGCGTAAAGCGCGTTGATGGTGAAATCGCGGCGGGCGGCATCGTCACGCCACTCCTGCGAGAACGCCACCGTGGCGCGGCGCCCGTCGGTCGAGACATCGCGGCGAAGCGTGGTGATCTCGACCGGGCCTTCGCCGAGCAGGGCGGTTACCGTGCCGTGGGCGATCCCGGTCGGCACGCTGCGGATGCCCGCCGCCTCCAGCCGGTTGACCACGTCGTGCGGCACCAGCGGAGTGGCGGCGTCGATGTCGTGGATGGCGCAGCCGAGCAGCGTGTCGCGCACGCACCCGCCGACCCAGCGCACGTTCTCCACGCCCAGCGCAGCGACCAGCGCGGCGAGGTCCTCGCGGCGGGTCCAGTCGGCGGGGGGGAGCACGGCCATCAGCCAGCTAATGCCACGCGATGCGCCGGGCAAGGTTGGCGATGATCGCGGCGGTGACGCCCCAGATGCGGTGGCCCTGCCAGTCGATCTCGAGATAGCTTCGCACCTGGCCCTTCAGCTCGCCGGTCCGTTGCGCATGGTTGGCCGGATCGAGCAGGAAGCCGAGCGGCGCCTCGAACCACGATTGTACCTCGTGCGGGTCGGGCACGATGGCGAGGTCGGCCGGGACCAGCCCGAGCACCGGGGTGACGTCGAAGCCGGTCGCCGTGACAAAGCGATCGGTGGCGCCGATCACCCGTACTGCGGCGGGGTCGATCCCCAGCTCCTCGTGCGCCTCGCGCAACGCTGCTTCGACCGCGTCCTCGCCGGGATCGAGCTTGCCGCCGGGGAACGCGACCTGGCCGGGGTGGGCGCGCATGGTGTCCGGTCGATGGGTCAGGATCACGCCCGGGTCGGCGCGGTCGGTCACCGCAATCAGCACCGCGGCGGGGCGCAGGTCGGCCGGAGCGAAGGCGGCATCGCTGCGGACGTCGCGCAGCTCGACGCCGTGGCCTTCGTCGAACAGACGCGAGAGACGCTCGAGCAGGTCGCTCAAGCCGGCACCAGCGAAAAGGTCGCGCCCTGGCTGGACACAGCGGTGCCGTCGCCTTCGGCCAGCGCGATCTCGGCCAATTGCAGCCAGGTCGAGCGGTCGAGCCGCGCTTCGCACCCGCGCCGCACCGCGAGGTAAATCGCGGGCGTATCGGCGTTTCCGCGCGCGATCAGCCGATGCTCGGGCCCGGCCAGCACCAGCTCGTCGGTGTTGAGCCGGAACGCCAGCGCGCCTTCGGCCGCGCGCACGTCGACGGCCACGAACGCCGCGTCGTCGACCGCGATCGACTGGCGGCACTCGGGCGTCACCAGCCAGTGTCGGTCGTCGGCATCGCGCGTCAGCAGCGAGGCGAAGGCGCGAACCATCGCCGGGCGGGTCAACGGGCGGCCGTCATGGAACCAGGTCCCGTCGGCGGCGATACGCATCCGGCTGTCGGCGGTTGCGGTGGGTTGCCATCGTTCGACCGGCGGCAGCTTGCGCTCGGCCACTGCCTGCGCGATTTCAAGCAGCGACAGCGAAGCAAGATCGGGCGGGGCTTGATACGGCACCGGATGACGATGCCAGAGCCGCTCAGCCGTTCCAAGGTCCGAGCATGCCGGCGGGCGGCAGGACCGCCGGATTGACGGCGCGGACCAAGAGCCGCGCCGGGTCCCACGGGCCGGGGCAGCGCCAGCCGCGCGGTGCCTCGACGAAGCCGAACCGCGCGTAGAACGGCAAGTCGCCGATCAGCACTTGCGGCAGGGGCGGCGCACCGTCGGCGGCGGCACCGTCGATCGCCGCGCGTTGCGCCGCCATCAGCGCCCGGCCGAAGCCCTGGCCCTGCCGCTCCGGCAGAATCGCCACCGGCCCGACCATGATCAGCGGGTGCGTGCGGACCTCTGCATCGGTCAGCGCCACCGGAAAGGCCTGGATGGTGCCGACCAGTTCGCCCGCTTCGTCAAAAGCGGCAAAGCACAGCGGCGGCAGGCAGGCCATGCCGCGGCGGATGGCATAGGCGGTGCGGGTGCGCCGGTCGGCGCCGAACGCGGCGTCGAGCACGGCTTCGACTGCGGCGCTGTCGGCCTGGTCGAGCGGGATCAGCGTGGGCAGGGCAAGCTCGGTCATCGGAGGCGCGCCGATAGGTTCGGTGGCCCGGTTTGGCAACCGGCTCCCCTCCCGCTTGCGGGAGGGGCCGGGGGTGGGCTAGTCCGAGGGTGGAGCACAGGCCCACCGCTAACCCCTCCCGCAAGCGGGAGGGGGATTCTAGTTTCTCGTCAGGTGCAACAGCCGCCCGCCCGCGCCATCCTCGATCAGGTAAAGCGAGCCGTCCTCGGCCTCGACGATGTCGCGGATGCGCTTGCCCATGGCGTAGCGCGCCATTTCGCGGCCGCGTTCGCCGTCGAGCGCGACGCGCACCAGCGCCATCGAGCCGAGCCCCGTGGCGAGCACCTGCCCGCGCCATTCGGGCCACAGCTTGCCCGAATAGAAGATGAAATCGCCCGGCGCGATGACCGGGTTCCAGAACACGGCGGGATGGTGGAAGCCATCGTCGGCGCTGTGATCGGGGATGTCGTCGCCGTCGTAATCGTTGCCGTTCGAACGCAGCGGCCAGCCGTAGTTGTCGCCGCGCACCACGTGGTTGAGCTCGTCACCGCCGGCCGGGCCGTGCTCGAGGTCCCACAGCTCGCCCTGCGCGTCGAACTTGAGGCCGAGCAGGTTGCGGTGGCCATAGCTCCAGATTTCGCGCGATACGCCGCCGCGGTCGGCGAACGGGTTGCCGTCGGCCGGGGAGCCGTCGAGGTTGAGCCGGAGCACTTTGCCCAGGTTCGTGCCGAGATCCTGCGCCGGTGCGCCCTGCTGGCGCTCGCCCGAGCTCAGGAACAGGTAGCGCCCGTCGGGCGAGAACGCGATCTTGTGCGAATAATGCCCGCGACTGCCGACTTTGGGCGTCTGGCGCCAGATCACTTGCAAGCCATCGATGCGGCAGGCGTCGGCCTCCTCGCACACCAGCGTGCCGCGCCCCATCGCCGCACCCGCGTTGCGACCTTCGCCGGCCTCGGCCCAGGTCAGGTAAATCGTGCGTCGCGACAAGGTCGGCGCGGCTTCGGACGGCAGGAACGCGACGTCGCCCAAGCCGCCCTGGCCCTGGTTGACCACCGCCGGCAGCCCGGTGACCGTGCCTTGCCGGCCGCTCGGCAAGTCGACAAACTTCATCGTGCCCGGCTTCTCGGTCACGAACAGCACGCTGGTGCCGGGCACGAAGGCTAGCGCCCACGGGCTGTCGAACGTGCCTTGCTCGGCCACCGCGAACGGAAGCGCAGTGGCGGCGGGGCGCGCGCTATCCCCCGATTGCGCCGCGCCGCAGCTTGCGACGAACAGCGCCGCGGGAGATAGGGCGAGGGCAACTCGTTCGATCGTGCGCATGCTGTCAGGCTCTCCTTCCCGCGAATTTGCCACCTGCTTTGGCCACGGCGAGATCGTGGTCGGGGTGGACGAGGCCGG
>JANOAH010000180.1:0-44054 GCA_031411075.1 Erythrobacteraceae bacterium | reverse complement strand
ACTTTGGCCTGGATCAGCTGGAACTGGCCGATCGGCCGCCCGAATTGCTCGCGCTCGCGGACATAAGGGATCACGGTGTCGAGGCACGCCTGCATGATCCCGAGCTGGACCCCGGCGAGCACCGCGCGCTCGTAATCGAGCCCGCTCATCAGCACCTTCACGCCCTGGCCGACCGCACCCAGCACGTTGGCTTCGGGCACTTCGCAGTTATCGAACACCAGTTCGCTGGTCGGGCTGCCGCGCATGCCCAGCTTGCCGATTTTCTGCGCCGGCTTGAACCCCGGCATGTCCTTTTCGATCAGGAACGCGGTGATCCCCTTGGACCCGGCCGCCGCATCGGTCTTGCCGTAAACCACCAGCGTTTCGGCTTCGTGCCCGTTGGTGATCCAGAACTTGGTGCCGTTGAGCACGAAGCCGCCCTGCACCGCATCGGCCTTGAGCTTCATCGACACCACATCCGAGCCGGCCGCCGGCTCGCTCATCGCCAGTGCGCCGATATGTTCGCCCGAGATCAGCCCGGGAAGGAACTTGGCCTTCTGCTCCGGCGTCCCCCAGCGGGCGATCTGGTTGATGCACAAGTTCGAATGCGCGCCGTAGCTGAGCCCGACCGAGGCGCTGGCCCGGCTCACTTCCTCGATCGCGATGACATGCTCGAGATAGCCGAGGCCGAGCCCACCATCGGCTTCGGCCACGGTGATGCCGTGCAGGCCCAGCTCACCCATTTGCGGCCACAGGTCACCCGGGAACGCGTCTTCCCGGTCGATCGCCTCGGCGCGCGGGGCGATGACCTCGTCGGCGAACCGCGCCACCGTTTCGCGGATCATGTCCGCCTCGTCGCCGAGGCCGAAATCGAAATCGGGGGTGGCTTTCATGCACCGGGTCTCCTTGGCGGCGGCCATAGCAAGCGCCGCCCGGCCGGCAAGAGGTTACAAGTGAAATTACTCTTCTGCCAAACTTAACCTTAAGTGCTTTTCCTAGAACGAATGACGCTGTATGTCGCGGCTGGGTCTGTAATTTTGGACGATAACGCTCTCTTGCCGCCGGCCGTCGCGCCGATGCCGCCGCCCGTGCCCGTGGACACGCCCGAACGCCGGCATGTCCTGGCCGCCTCGGATATCGATTCGCTCGATAACGATCCCGAATTGGCCGAGCTGGCGCGCTTCGCGGCGAAGCTGTGCGATGCGCCGATCGCGGTAGTCAACGTGGTCGAGCCTCAGCGGCAACGCTTCCTCGCCCGCCACGGGCTGCCGGTGTCCGAAGCCCCGGCCGCGCCCGATTCGTTCTGCGTCCATGCCATGGGCGGCAACGATCTGCTCGAAGTGCCAGACGCGCAGGTCGATCCGCGCTTCAGCGCCAACGCCTTCGTCGCCGAGGCGCCGCATATCCGCTTTTATGCGGGCGAACCGCTGGTGGCCGAAGACGGCACGCCGCTCGGCGCCTTGTGCGTGATCGATACCGCGCCGCGACCGCAGGGTCTGAACGAGTTCCAGCGCGATGGTTTGCACGTCCTGGCGCAGGCCGCGATGCGGCGCCTGCGGTCACGCCGGCATAGCGCCGCGGCCAAGCGCGAGCAGGACGAACGCGAAATCTATCTCCGCACGCTGGCGGATTCGATCCCGGCGATTGCCTGGTCGGCGACTCCTGACGGGCATTTCGACTACTTCAACAAGCGGATGGTCGATTTCACCGGCAAGGACGACGAACAGCAGGGTGACGACTTCCATCCCGACGACTGGAAAAAAGCCAGCGCAGCGTGGCAGCATTCGCTTGCCAGCGGCGAGACTTACGAGATCGAGCACCGGCTTCGCCGCCATGACGGGGAATACCGCTGGATGATCAGCCGCGCGGTACCGGTGCGCGATTCTTCGGGCGCGATCACCCGCTGGTTCGGCACCGCGGTCGATATTCACGACATCTACGAAGCGTCGGAAAGCCGCGACCTGCTGGCCAAGGAGCTCAGCCACCGGATCAAAAACATTTTTGCCGTGGTCGCCGGTCTGGTGTCGCTGTCGGTGCGCAGACGGCCCGAGCACAAGCCCTTTGCCGACGAACTGCTCGGCACCATCCATGCGCTCGGCCGCGCGCACGATTATGTCCGCCCCTCCGGCATGGTCCGGCACAGCGGCCTGCACGGATTGTTGGCCGACCTGTTCCAGCCATATTGCGCCGACAAGCGGCCGTGCGTCGAGGTGTCGGGCGACGATGTCAAAGTCTCGGCTCAGGCGGCGACACCGCTTGCGCTGGTGTTCCACGAATTGGCGACCAATTCGGCCAAGTACGGCGCGCTGTCGGCGGCGGGTGGCACGGTCGGCCTGTCGATCCGCGATCTCGGCGATACCGTAGCGCTGACCTGGGCCGAGCACGGCGGACCGCCGGTGGCGAAGGAGCGGGCCGACGGGTTCGGCTCGCGACTGGTCGAAATGAGCGTCACCGGCACGCTCGGCGGTCAATGGGAACGGCGGTTCGAGCCGGGCGGCCTGGTCATCGACCTGACGCTTTCGAAAAAGGCGATCGCCGGGCGTTAGCGTTGATCAGGCGCGCGGGGCAGTCTCGCGCATCGTCGCGAACACCGGCAGCACCGCGACCGCGACGACCGCGATCATCACCCCGGGTATCGGCGCATAGCCGGTACGATCGACCAGCCATTGCGCCAACCATGGCGTCAGCCCGCCGAATACCGCCGTTGCCAGCGTGTAGCCGAGGCCGAGGCCGCTGGCCCGGCTGGCATGGTCGAACTGTTCTCCCGTGGAGATTGCACCGACCGCGCTGATCCCGCCGGCGAGCAGCGCAAGCACTACCGCGCCGGCCAGCGCACCGTGTTCCGACGCGCCGCCGAGCCAGGTGAACAGCGTGATCGGCAGCGCTGCGCTGAGCAGCGCGAGCGCGATCAGAGCCGGCTTGCGCCCGCTCCGGTCGGAGGCGAGGCCGACCAGCGGGGTGACCGCAATCACCGCCACCGCGGCGATGGTCGACAGCCACAGCGCTGCGCCCTCGCCCATCGCGCCGGTCGAGGTCAGGAACGCCGGGACATAGGAAATGCCGACGTAGTAGGTGATCGAGCCGAGCGCCGAGATGGCGAACGCCCGCGCCAGCCCGGCGCGCTGGCGCGACAGCGCATGGGCGAGCGGCCGCCGCTCGAGCGACCCGGCCTCGCGCAGCGCCAGGAAATCGGGCGATTCTTCGAGGCTCGCACGCGCTATCCACACCGCGCCGGCCAGCGCCGCGCCGACCAGAAACGGGATGCGCCACCCCCAGCTCTGCAGCTCGGCTTCGGAGACCAGGCTGACGGTCAGGGCCGCAACGCCCACCGCGAGCAGCGCGCCGACTTCGCTCGCCGCCGCTGCCAGGCTCGCCACCAGTCCGCGCCGCTCGGGCCGCGCGCCTTCGAGCAGATAAGCGATCACGCCGGTGTATTCGCCACCGACCGAGAAGCCCATCACGCAGCGCAAGCCGAACAGCAGCCACGCCGCCGCCGGGCCGATCTGCACCTCGGTCGGCAGCAGCGCGGTCAGAAGCATTGCCACCGACATTACCGCCATCGACAACAGCAGCATCGGCCGCCGCCCGCGCACATCGCCGATATGCCCGAACACGACCGCGCCGATCGGCCGCATCAGATAGGCCAGCGCGAACGTTCCGAGCGTGGTCAGCAATGCGCTTTCGCCGCTGCCGAAGAACACCCGCGCCAGCACCGTGGCGAAGTAGAGGTAGAGCGTGAAATCGTACCATTCGACCACGGTCGAGAGCGCGGCGACCACGATCGAGCGATTGGAGACCCGGTGCGCCATCAGAACCCGACCGCCTCGGGCCAATCGGCACCGGACAGCGCCATGACCTTGAACAAGGTGCCCATCTCGTCATCGCCCGTCAGCCGGTGCAGCGCGCGCACAAGCGTATCGCGGTGCTGCGGCGCGAAGCCGGCCAGCGCTTCGGCGCGCGCCTCGATGCCGAGCGCGCGCAGGAACTGGCCTTGGCTGACCGTGCCCAACCAGCGCGCGCCGCGCGATTGGGCGATGTCGGCGAGGATGGCGAAATCGACATGCGCGGTGAGGTCCGCTTCGCCGGGAGCCGAAAACGGATCGATTTTCGTGTGCCGCGACACGGCCTGGAGCGTCGAGCCGGTACGCGGCACGGTGTGGCCATAGTCGATGAACAGCGCCGCCCCGCCCTGCTCGGCTAGCCGCCCGGCCGCCTCGAACACGATTGCCGCGGCGGCGGGACAGGTCTCGATCACCGTGCCGACCTCGGCCGCACGGCGCGCTTCGGGCACCGCCGCGTCCATCGGCTGACGCCCGGCGACGGGGACGAACGCGCCGGCCTCGTCGCTCGCCAGCATCACTTCGCGCCAACCATCGGGCGCCATGATCAGCTGGCGCACCGGCAGCGCGTCGAGAAACTCGTTGGCGACCAGCAGCAGCGGCCCGTCGAACGGCACGCTCGACAAGTCGGCATGGAACTGCGCCTGCGGCACTGCGGCCAGTTGCAGTCGCTTCAACTCGGTCGACCCTTCGACGAAGTGGACTTCGGGGGTCAGGCCATAGCGGCTCATCGCCCGCAGGGCATCGGCCGCCAGCGTGCCGCGCCCGGGCCCGAGCTCGACATAGAGCGCCGGCTCGGTGCGGCCGGCGCGGATCCACAGGTCGGCCAGCCACAGGCCGACCAATTCGCCGAACATCTGGCTGATTTCGGGCGCGGTGATGAAATCGCCAGCGGTGCCGAGCGGATCGCGGGCCGCGTAGTAGCGCGCGTTCGATTCGCCCATGAACTGGGCCACGCTGATCGGCCCGGTCGAGGCGATCAGCCGCCGGAAGACGTCGGCCAGCGGCGCGGTGGCGGGATCGGCCCTGCTCACGCCTCGGCGGGTTGGGCCGCCGTGCCCGCTTCGCGCCGCGTCAGCGCCCAGATCGCCAGGCCCAGGCCCAGCGCGATCAGCGGCAGGCTCAGCCACTGACCACGCGACAGGCCCGTGTCAGTGACCATCCAGCCGAGCCCCTGATCGGGCTCGCGAAAGAATTCGACCACGAACCGCGCGCCGGTGACGAGTGCCGTGAACACGCCCACCAGGAGCCCCGGGCGATAGCGGGCGCGGGTCTTCCAGAACAGCGGCAGCATCACCGCGATCACCAGCGCCCCTTCGAGCAGCGCCTCGTAAAGCTGGCTGGGGTGTCGCGGCAGGCCGAGCGGATCGCCGGGGAAAATCATCGCCCACGGCACGTCGCCGGTCACCGGGCGGCCCCACAGCTCGCCATTGATGAAGTTGGCCAGCCGGCCGAACAGCATGCCGAAGCCGACGTTGACCGCGATATAGTCGCACACCCGGATGAAACTGAGGCTGCCGCGCCACGCCACCCAGGCGATGGCGATGACCGTGCCGATCAGCCCGCCGTGGAAGCTCATCCCCCCGTCCCACAGCCTGAGCAGGTCCCAGCTGACGAATTCGCCGGAGGTGAAATGGGTGAACAGTTCGGGCTTGTAGAACAGGGAATAGCCGAGCCGCCCGCCGAAGATGATGCCCAGCGTGCAGTAGAAGAACAGGTCGTCGGCGTGGCGCTGCGCCATCGGGCTGCCGGGCGCCTTGATCATCCTGGTCAGGTGCCAGTAGCCCAGCACGATCCCGGCGAGATAGGCGAGCGAATAGAACCGCAGGGTGAAGAAGCCGAGCTCGATCCCGGGCCGCAAACCGAGGCTGTCCCAGCGGATCGCCTCGCCAGTTGCCCCTGCCAGCACGTCGAACATCGTGATCCCCTTCGCTGGCGCGCGCTTTGGCATGGAATGAGGGGGCGCGCAAAGATTGCATGGCGGCGTGGGCCACGCCTATGGGAAGGCGCGTGGGCGCCGTCTCCATCCCTAACCAGCGCGCGATCGTCGATCGCCGGCAGCTTGCGGCGGCTGTGGCCGAGGCGGTGGAAACGCACGGCGCGGCCGCGGCACGGCCCAAAGTCGTCGAGCTGGCCCGCGGCGCGCTCGATGCCGGCCGGGCCGAACTGACCCACAGGCTCTCCCAGAAATCCAGCGCCGGGCATGAAATCACCCACGGTCAGGCGTTTCTGATCGACCAGCTGATCCGCGTGCTGCACGATCACGTGGTCGCCGATCTCTATCCGGTGCCCAACCGCTCGAAAGGCGAGCGGCTGACGCTGATCGCGGTCGGCGGTTATGGCCGCGGCGAGATGGCGCCCTACTCGGACGTCGACATCGCCTTCATCACGCCGGCGAAGACCACGCCGTGGTGCGAACAGGTGATCGAGGCGCTGCTCTATTTCCTGTGGGACCTGGGCCTCAAAGTCGGCCATTCGAGCCGCTCGCTCGACGAGATGGTGCGGATGACCAAGGCCGATCTCACCATCCGCACCGCGATCCTCGAAGGGCGGTATTTGTGGGGCGACCAGGCGCTGTATGACGAGGCCGGCAAACGCTTCTGGAGCGATGTCGTCCCCGGGTCCGAAGCGCAATTCGTCACCGAAAAGCTGGCCGAACGCGATGCCCGGCACAAGCGCATGGGCGACAGCCGCTACGTCGTCGAACCCAATATCAAGGAAGGCAAGGGCGGCCTGCGCGACCTGCAGACGCTGTACTGGATCGGCAAGTATATTCACCGCGTCCGCAATGCCGCCGAGCTGGTCGAGGTCGGCCTGTTCACCGCCAAGGAATATCGCAGCTTCCGCCGCGCCGAGGGGTTCCTGCTGGCGGTGCGCTGTCACCTCCACACCATCACCCGCCGTGCCGAAGACCGGCTCACCTTCGACCTGCAGCGCGAAGTGGCGCGGCGGATGAACTTCGCCGATCGCCCGGGCAAGAGCGCGGTCGAACGGTTCATGCAGTACTATTTCATGCAGGCGCAGCACGTCGGCCACCTGACCGGCGTGTTCCTGGCCCATATCGACGAACAGATGGCGCAGAAGAGCCGCCGGCCGAGCGGGCTGCTGGCCGCGTTCCGCAGCCGCGCCCGGCCGCTCAAAGGCTACAGCGTGGCAGCCGGGCGGCTGCGCGCGCCGGGCGACAACTGGTTCCGCGACGACCCGGTGCGACTGGTCGAGCTGTTCCAGATCGCCGAGGAGGAAGGGCTCGAAATCCACCCGGATACGATGCGGATGGCGCGCCGCGATGCCGAGCTGATCAAGGACGAGGTGCGCGCCGATCCGCGCGCCAATACCCAGTTCCTCAAGCTGCTGACCGGGCGCAACGATCCCGAAACGGTGCTGCGGTGGATGAACGAAGCGGGCGTATTTGGCCGCTTCGTGCCCGACTTCGGCAAGGTCAACGCGCAGATGCAGTTCGACATGTATCACCACTACACGGTCGACGAGCACACCATCCGCGCGATCGGCCTGCTCGCCCAGATCGAACACGGCGACTTGCGCGAAGATCATCCGCGCGCCACCGAACTGATCCCGCAGCTCGCCAGCCGCAACGTGCTTTATGTCGCGGTACTGCTGCACGACATCGCCAAGGGCCGCGGCGGCGATCATTCGCTACTCGGCGCGGACATTGCGCTCAAGCTGTGCCCGCGGCTGGGCATGAGCGACGATGAAACCGAGCTCGTCTCGTGGCTGGTGGCCAAGCATTTGCTGATGAGCTCGACCGCGTTCAAGCGCGACCTTTCCGATCCGCAGACGATCGGCGATTTCGTCGAACAGGTGCAGACGCTCGAACGATTGCGCCAGCTGATGCTCTTGACGATCGTCGATATCCGCGCGGTCGGCCCCGGTGTGTGGAACAGCTGGAAACGGCAGCTGCTCGGGGAACTCTATGAGCTCGCCGAAGAACGCATGCGGCTCGGTCATGCCCGCCATGGCCGCAAGGAACGGGTCGAGGCCAAGAAGGCGCGGGTCGCCGAAGTGCTCGGCAAGGAAGCCTACTTCATCGACGAGCTGGGCGACCGGTTCGACGATGCTTACTGGATCGCCGAGCCCGAAGACGTGATCGCGCTCAACGTCCCGCTCTACGCCAACGCCAGGCGCAACAGCGACAAGCTGACCATCCACGCGCAGTACTACCCGGCGCGCGGTGCCACGCTGGTCACGGTGATGGCCGACGATCACCCGGGGCTGTTCTTCCGCATTGCCGGAGCGATCAGCCTGGCCGGCGCGAACATCATCGACGCGCGTATTCACACCACTCGGGTCGGCAAGGCGGTCGATAATTTCCTTGTCCAGGATCCGCTCGGCAAGCCGTTCCGCGAGGCCGCGCAGCTCGAACGGCTGGAAAAATCGATCGAGGATTCGCTCGCCGGCAAGATCGAACTGGTCCACCAGCTGGCCAAGCGCCCGCTGGCCCGGCCGCGCGCCGAAAGCTTCGACGTGCGCCCGACCGTGCTGTTCGACAATAAGGCTTCGGGCCGCTTCACGGTGATCGAGGTGACCGCGCGCGACCGGCCGGCGCTGCTCAATAAGCTGGCCCACGCGATGTTCACGCAAAAGCTGATGGTCAATTCGGCGCACATCACCCACTACGGCGAGCGCGCGGTCGATACGTTCTATGTCACTGACCTGCTCGGCGGGAAGGTCTCGGGCGGCGAACGGCTCAAGCGGCTCGAGACCGCGCTGCTCGAAGCGGCGGGCGAACCCGAGGCCGTCGCCGCCTAGCGCTCCCCGAACAGCGCGGTGCCGACGCGCACGAGGGTGGCACCGAGCATAATCGCGGTCTCGAAATCGTCGCTCATCCCCATGCTGCGCCCCACCAAGCCATGATCGCGGGCGAGCTTGTCGAGCAGCGCGAAGAACGGCGCGGGTTCGGTGCCGGCGGGCGGCACGCACATCAGGCCGGCGAGCGGGATCTGGGCGGATCGCGCCTGCGCCAGCAACGCGGCAAGTTCGCCGATCGCCACCCCGCCCTTCTGCGGCTCGTCACCGATGTTGACCTGGACGAAGCATTGCACTTGCCGCCCGGCCTGGTCCATCGCGCGCGCCAGCGCGGCGACCAGGCTCGGCCGGTCGAGCGAATGGATGCAATCGAACAGCGCCACCGCCTCGGCCGCCTTGTTCGACTGCAGCTGGCCGACCAGGTGCAGTTCGGTATCGCGGTAACGGGCCAATAGGTCGGGCCATTTTGCCTGCGCTTCCTGCACCCGGTTCTCGCCGAACGCCCGGTGCCCGGCGCGCAGCAGCGGCTCGATCGCTTCTGCCGGCTGGGTCTTGGAGACGGCGACCAGCGTGACGTCGTCGCGGCGGCGGCCAGTGCGCCGGCAGGCCTCGGCGATACGCAGGTCGATTTCGAGGTATGCCGCTGCGCTATCCATCGCGGCGCGCTATAGCCCGGCGATGCGCGCGCGCCAGCCTCTGCCTCGACTATGGCTGCTCTCCGACGAGCGCAACGATGCCACGCTCGAAGCGGCGCTGCGCCGGCTGCCGCGTGGGTCGGGGTTTGTCTACCGGCACTATCACCTCCAACCGGCCGAACGGATCGCGCGCTGGATCGAACTGCTGCGGCTGGCGCGAGCCAGAAATCACATCGCCGTGCTGGCCGACAGTGCTCTGACGGCGCGGGAATGGGGGGCGGACGGGATCTACGGCGCGGCGCGGGCGCTGTTCCCGACGCGCGATTTGCTGACCATCGCCACCGCGCACAACCTCGCCGAAATCGGCCTCACCAATCGCGTCCGCGCCGATGCGGTGATGCTCTCGCCGGTGTTTGCGACACGGTCGCATCCGGACGCAACAACGGTCGGCACGGTCGGTTTCCGGTTGCTTGCGCGTCATGCGCTGATGCCGGTGATCGCGCTTGGCGGCATGACGCCAGCGACCGCGCGGCGGCTTGGCTGGCCACGCTGGGCCGCGATCGACGGGCTGTCCTGAGAACAAAAAGCGATTCTTGACGGCGAGTCCGGCGAAGAGGATGATAGTCGCCAGGGATTTGACGGGGTTGGGTCAATGGCATCAAGGGCGATCAGGGCATCGGCGGCGGTCGATTGGCGCGCTGCGTTCCGCCGCTCGATGGCGCGCGCCGGGCAGCTCGCCGGGGCGGTCGCGCTCAGCCTTGCGATGATCTTCCTGGCACTTGCGCTGGTTTCGTACACCCAGACCGACCCCAGCGCCTCGACGGCCGCCGGCGGCGAAGTGGCCAACTGGATGGGCCGCCCCGGCGCCTGGATTGCCGAGCGCGCGCTATTTCTGTTCGGCTTGGTCGCGGTGCTGCTCTTGCCGATGCTCTATGCGTTCGCGCGCAAGTTGTGGCGTGATCACGAGGCCGAAGAGACCCCGCACGGGCGGCGCTGGTGGGCGACGCTCGGCCGTCTGCTGGCGGCGATGGGGCTGCTCGGTACCGCGCTGACGCTGGCGACCGAGAACATCGGCCACTTGCCGGCCTCGCTCGGCGGGCTGGCCGGGCTGCTCGGTGCCGGCGCGGTGCGCGCGCTGGCGGCGCGGCTGCCCGACGCGGGCCAGGTCTGGGCTATCGCCGGCACCTGGGCGCTGTGCCTGGCCGGCGGGGCCTATCTTGCCGGCCGGGTGTTCGCGTTCGACTGGGCGCGGCTGATGACGCTGCCGGCGCTGTTGCGCAGCCCGCCCCGGCTCCACGATCCCAACCCGTTCAAGCCGCGCAAGGAACGGCGCGTGCAGAAGCTCGAACCGCTCGAGGACGATGACGAAGCGCCCGCGCGCCGCCCGCCCGAAATCGCCGACACCCGCCAGCCGCCGCGCCCCGCCAAGCTTGCCGGCAAGACCCAGCAGGACCTGTTCGACAGCTACCAGCTGCCGAGCCTCGACCTGCTCGCCGACCCGCCCAAGGACACCGCCCCCAAGCTCGACAAGCTGGCGCTCGAACGCAACGCCCGGCTGCTCGAAACCGTGCTCGACGATTTCAACGTCAAGGGCGAGATCACCGCGGTGCGCACCGGCCCGGTGGTAACGATGTACGAGCTCGAACCGGCGCCCGGGATCAAGGCCAGCCGGGTGATCGGCCTCGCCGAAGACATCGCCCGCAACATGAGCGCGATCAGCGCCCGCGTCAGCCCCATCCCGGGCAAGACGGTGATGGGCATCGAACTGCCCAACGCCCACCGCCTGACGGTCAGCTTCAAGGAACTGGCGGCGTGCGAGGCATTCGCCGACAACAAGGGCAACCTGCCGATTATCCTGGGCAAGGATATCGCCGGCGAGCCGGTGGTCGCCGATCTCGCCGCGATGCCGCACCTGCTGGTCGCCGGGACCACCGGCTCGGGCAAGTCGGTCGGCCTCAATGCCATCCTGCTGTCGCTGCTCTACCGCTTCACCCCGGCCGATTGCCGGCTGATCCTGATCGATCCCAAGATCCTCGAGCTCAAGAGCTACGACGAGATCCCGCACCTGCTCAGCCCCGTCGTCACCGAGCCGGCCAAGGCGGTGCGCGCGCTCAAATGGGCGGTCGAGGAGATGGAGCGCCGCTATCGCATGATGAGCGACATCGGCGCGCGCAACGTCGGCGGCTTCAACGACCGGATCAAGACGGCGCAAGCCAAGGGAAAGCCGCTCGGCCGCCGGGTCCAGGCCGGGTTCGATCCCGAGACCGGCGAGGAGATCGTGGTCGAGGAACAGCTCGATTTCGAAGTGCTGCCGCAGATCGTGCTGATCGTCGACGAGCTGGCCGATTTGATGGTCACCGTCGGCAAGGAAATCGAAGTCCTGATCCAGCGCCTCAGCCAGAAGAGCCGCGCCGCCGGCATCCACCTGATCATGGCGACCCAGCGCCCCAGCGTCGATGTCATCACCGGGGTGATCAAGGCCAACCTGCCGACCCGCGTCAGCTTCCACGTCACCAGCCGCATCGACAGCCGCACGATCCTGGGCGAGCAGGGCGCCGAACAGCTGCTGGGCAAGGGCGACATGCTGTACAAGCCGAGCTCGGGCGCGCTGCGCCGGGTGCACGGCCCGTTCGTGTCCGACGAGGAGGTCGAGCGGGTAGCCGAGCACTGGCGCGGTCAGGGCAAGCCCGAATACGTCGATTCGGTGACTGAGGAGCCCGAAGATGGTTTCTTCGGCTTCGACGACGACCTCACCGCCAGCGACAATCCCGAAGAACGCAAGTATCGCCAGGCCTGCCAGATCGTGTTCGAAGCGCAGAAGGCCAGCGGATCGTGGCTGCAGCGGCAGATGGGCGTCGGCTATAACACCGCCGCCAAATGGATCGAGCGGATGGAGGACGACGGCTTCGTCGGCCCCGCCAACCACGTCGGCCGCCGCGACATCTACCGTGACCGCGACGGCAATCCGTTGTGAGATGATCGCCGGCCGATCAGCGCCGGTGCAGCTGCTCGGGATCACGGCCGCGCTGTTGCTGGCCGATTGTTCGGGCGCCGCGGAGCCCGGCCACCGCCGGTTTCGTTACGCCGAGGCGATCGCGGTGCCGGCCGCCGTGGCGGATCGCGACGAGCTCGCCGCGCTGCTCGCCGGCCATGCGTTCCGCAATGGCCTTGCCTATCGCGACTCCACGCCGCAGGCGCAACGGCAGAGCAACGGCCGGCGGACCCTGGCGCTGACCCTCGAACGCCCGCTCACCAGCGGCCGGCTGTGGGCCGAAACCGAAGCCCGCGCCCAGGGCAACGGCGCAGTGCTGGTCACCTTTGCCGAACCGCTCGACCCGGGCATCGCCGGCGACGCCGCGCGCGGGCGGGCCGCCATGCTGGCCGAACTGCGCCGGCGCTGGCCGGCGACGGCGACGATCGCCTTGCTCCCCGGTGGCGGCCTGCCGGCGCGCTGGCGGCGCTGAGCGTGGCCAGGACCGCACGTTTGAGGGAAGCGCTCGCGGGTGACACCTGCTCTCGTCGTGCATTGCTCCGGGCATGAGGGACATCCTCGGCGGCATCGTCGAAATCGTCCTCGCCATTGCCGGGGCGGTGGCGTTTTCGGCGCTGGCGGTAGGCGGAGTGGTGTTCCTGGTCGGCTGTGCGCTGTTCGGCAGCTGCTGGACCTTCCTCGGCTGGCGCAAGCGCCGCGCCAACCGGGCTCGCCGCGACAATTGAGCCGCTTCCCTTGCCTGCACGGCTGTGCAACGCTGCGGCCAACGGAGGATTGGGGAGAGTATCGTGGCGTCGCAATACGAAGCGCAAGTCTATGCCTGCATGGACCCGTCGATCGCGCTGCACGACAAGGTCAGTGATCCGCTGCACCAGGCGATCCTCAAGAACTATTGCCGCCACGTCCACCTCGAAGGCGCGTCGATGTTCGAGGAAATCACGGCGCCCGACATGATGGCGCCCGATCCGGTTTATCACATCACCTGGGGCACCAGCCCGTTCCAGCTCCACGGCACCCAGGCCGTCTATGATTTCTACGCCGGTATCGGCGAGATCGTGCTGTGGAACAGCGGTGACAAGGTGGCGGTGGCGGACTGGGGCATCGCCGACGAGATGTGGTTCCACCAGATGTCGACCGGGGCCGAACTGGCCAAGGTCGGCCACGCGGACCTGAAGGAGGACGGCCTCTACCTGGTCCATTCGCTGCAGGCGTTCATCTGGCCGTACGACGAGAGCGGGCGGCTGAAGGGCGAGCATCTATACGAAGACAAATCGACGCTGAAGATCGAGGAGATCGACAGGTCCGAATTCATGCCCGCTGCCCGGGTGCGCGAAATCCACCGCGAATGCCTGGCCGAGCTCGAGCAGCGCTGGGGCGCGAATTACTGGGTCTACCAACCATAATCGATTCCTTGGGAGAGATACCGATGAGGACGACTGCCATCGCGCTCGCCGCGGCCACCGCGCTTGTCGCCATGCCCGCCAGCGCCACCTGGGTGGCGAGCTGGACCGCCGCCCCGCACGCCCCGCTAGGCACGCAAGGACCCTTCGCCGCCGGGCAGTGGGAGAACGTCACCCTCAGCCAGATCCTGCGCATCACCGAAGGCGGCAGCAAGGTGCGGGTCAAGTTCTCCAACCGATACGGCACAGCCCCGCTGCAAATCGGTGCGGCGCGGATCGTGGCGATCGACGAGATGAACCGCGAGATCGCCGGGACCAGCCGCATGCTCAAGTTCGGCGGCGAGGACAGCGCGGTGATTCCGCGCGGCGCCCCGTTCGTGTCCGATGCGGTCGACGTCACGCTGCCCGATCTCGCCCGGCTCAAGGTCGAGATTTTCCTCCCCGGCGCGACCGGGCCGTGCACCTGCCATTTGACCGGCGTGGACGATCTGGCGGTGTCGCCGGCGGGCAACTTCGTCGGCCGGGCATTCACCCCGGTCGACCACAAACAATACCGCGCGTTCCTGGCGGGCGTGGAGATCGATTCGCCCGACGCCCTCGGCACCATCGTCGCTTACGGCGATTCGATCACCGACGGCGTCGGCGCGACGCTCGGCGGCAATGATCGCTGGCCCGATATCCTCGCCAACCGGCTGCAGGAGGCGGGCCGCGAATGGGCCGTCGCCAACCAGGCCATAAGCGGCAATCGCGTGCTCAGCCCCGGCATGGGCGAAAGTGCCTTGAGCCGCTTCGACGAGGACGTGCTGAGCCTGCCGGGCGTGAAGTACATCGTCATGTTCGAAGGGGTGAACGACCTCGGCAACCGCTTCGGCCCGGCGCGGCCGGGCGGCGGCCCCGGCGGCCCCGGCCTCGCGCTCGACCAGCCGCAGATCAGCGTCGAACAGATGATCGCCGGTTTTCGCCAGATCATCGCCCGCGCGCATGAAAAGGGCATCAAGGTGATCGGCAGCCCGATCGGACCGTATAGAGGCGCAAGCTACTGGTCCGAGGACGGCGAGGCGGCGCGGCGGCGGATCAACGACTGGATCGTCAGCTCGGGTGAATTCGACGGCGTGACCCGGCTCGACACCGCGTTCGCCGACCCGGCCGAACCGCGCCAGATGCGCGATGGCTATCATATCGGCGACCACCTGCATGGCAGCCCGGCGGGTCTGAAGGCGGTCGGCGATTCGATCGACCTCGCGCTGTTCAATCCCTGACGGGATCGCCCGAGCTGCCGAGCGGACGGGCGTGCCCGTGATGGCGCAGGTAATTGCGGTCGATCTCGGCGATTCTTGCGTCGGCGCCGGACCCCAGCTGCTGGCGTAGCAGCTCGTCGACCTTGGCTTCGAGCCGGTCGTCGTTTTCCTTCGAGCTCGGCGAGCCGAGATAGAGGAAATAGGCCAGCCCGACGACTTGCCACAGCAACTGGAGAAATTCCGACTGCCAGTTTTCGAAAGTGTCACGCGCCGCCTCGATGGCGAATTGCCCCAGCTCCGGCTGCTCGCCATGCATGCGGGCGTCATCCTCGAACGCGCGCCAGCCGAAATACCAGTGCAGCAGTAGCGAGACCGTGAAAAACGCCAGCGTGATCCAGGCGTAACTGTACTTGCCGAGCGTGCCCCAGCGCGCCGCGTTGCGTTCGGTGGCTTCCATTGTCGGCTCCTTCCCCTGCGTTAGTGGTGCTGGCTCAACGCGACGCGACGGAATTTGTGCCGCCTTTACCGGAACATGCGGCTTTCCGAGCGTGAGCCACCGCGCCGGAATGAGCGCAAGGTGATGTCCTGCCTCGCGCCGGCGGCACCTTCGGGCTAAGCCGGTCGCCGCGAAGGAGGGAACGGCATCTCGCAGCGCAAGACCCAAGTCGTGGTGGTCGGCGGCGGAGCCGGCGGGCTCGAGCTGGTGCGCCGGCTCGGCGCGAAATACGGCCGCGCCCGGCACGACATCATCCTCGTTGAAAAGAACCGCACCCACATCTGGAAGCCGCTGCTGCACGAAGTCGCCGCGGGCTCGCTCGACGCCAATCTCGACGAGGTCGGCTATCGCAGCCATTGCCACCGCTGGGGCTATCGCTTCTTCCTCGGCGCGCTCGACACGATCGATCGGGAACAGCGGCAGGTGCTGCTGGCGCCGCTGCTCGATGAGGACGGCAGCGAGCTGATCGGCCGCCACGCGATCCGCTACGACTGGCTGGTGCTGGCGATCGGCTCGGTCTCCAACGCGTTCGGGACCCCGGGCGTGGCCGAACATTGCCTGTGCCTCGACGATCGCGCCGGCGCCGACCGGTTCCGCAACCGCCTGCTCGATCATTGCCTGCGGGTATCGCGCTCGATGAGCGCCGACCCGGCAGGCGACGCCCACGTCCGCATCGTCATTGTCGGCGGGGGCGCGACCGGCGTGGAACTGGCCGCCGAACTCTACAACGCGGCGGGTGCGCTGCGCTACTACGGGCTCGAAGTGTTCGACGAGAGCCGGCTCGCCATCACCCTGGTCGAGGCGGGCGAGCGCATCCTGCCGGCCTTGCCCGAGCGATTGGCCGAAGCGGCCAAGAGCGAGCTCGAGGCGCTCGGAGTCGCGGTGCGGACCGGGGTCAAGGTGACCGAGGTCGTCCCGCACGCGATCCTGACGGGCAGCGGCGAACGCATCGAAGGCGACCTCCTCGTCTGGGCGGCCGGGGTCAAGGCTCCCGCGGTGCTCGAACGGCTCGGCCTGGAAGTGAACCGCAACGCCCAGCTGGTCGTGGGCGATACCTTGCAGACCACGCGCGACGAGCGGGTCTTCGCGCTCGGCGATTGCGCCTCGTATACGCCGCCCGGCTCCGATCGCCCGGTGCCGCCGCGGGCGCAGGCGGCGCACCAGATGGCGAACACGGTGTTCGCCAATCTTGGCCGGGCGATGGCCGGCAAGCCCCTCGCGCGCTTCGTCTATCACGACCACGGCTCGCTGGTGTCATTGAGCCGCTTTTCGACCGTCGGCAGCCTGATGGGCAACCTCGTCGGCGGAAGAATGGCGATCGAAGGACGGCTGGCGCGGTTTGTCTACACCTCGCTCTATCGCCTGCACCTGATCGCCATCCACGGTTGGCTGAAGGGCTTGGCGCTGCTGGCGGTCGGCCGCGTCAACCGCATCATCCGCCCGCGCCTGAAGCTGCATTGAGCGCGATTGCACGCAAGCGGTTTCACTTGTAACGAGCCGCCCGAAGGAGACCGCCCATGCTGATCGGCTGCCCGCGCGAGATCAAGAACCAGGAATACCGCGTCGGCCTGACGCCCGAAAGCGCCAAGGAACTGGTCAAGCACGGCCACCAGGTGTGGATCGAGAGCGGGGCGGGCAACGGCATCGGCGAGACCGACGACCGCTATCGCGCCGCCGGGGCGGAGATCGTCCAGGGCCCGGAGACAATTTTCGCGACATGCGAGATGGTGGTGAAGGTCAAGGAGCCGCAGGCGAGCGAGCGGGCGCAGCTGCATGAAGGGCAGATCCTCTATACTTACCTGCACCTCGCCCCCGATCCCGAACAGACCGCCGATCTGGTCAATTCGGGCGTCACCGCGATCGCCTATGAGACGGTCACCGGGCCGGGGAACACGCTGCCGCTGCTCAAGCCGATGAGCCAGGTGGCGGGCCGGATGAGCATCCAGGCCGGCGCAACCGCGCTCGAAAAGGCGCACGGCGGACGCGGGGTACTGCTCGGCGGCGTGCCGGGGGTGATGCCGGGCGTGGTGGTGGTGATCGGTGGCGGCGTGGTCGGGTTCAACGCCGCGCAAATGGCGGTCGGCCTGGGCGCCGACGTGACCATTCTCGACCGCGATCCCGAAGTGCTCGAGAAGAACGGCATCCATTTCGAAAGCCGCGCCAAGACGCGGTTCTCGAACCAGGCCAACCTCGCCGAAGCGGTGTGCCAGGCGGACCTCGTGATCGGCGCGGTGCTGGTGCCGGGCGCCGCCGCGCCCAAGCTGGTGACGCGCGACATGCTCGCCTGCATGAAGCCCGGCTCGGTGCTGGTCGATGTGGCGATCGACCAGGGCGGATGCTTCGAAACCAGCCATGCCACCACCCACGACAACCCGACCTACCTGGTCGACGGGATCGTCCACTACTGCGTCGCCAATATGCCCGGCGCGGTGGCGCGGACCAGCACTTACGCGCTCAACAACGTCACCCTGCCGCGCGCGCTGAGGATTGCCGACCATGGCTGGAAGCAGGCGATGCGGTTCGACCCGCACCTCGCCGCCGGCCTCAACGTCCACGCGGGACAGGTGACCTATCCGGCGGTGGCGAGCGAGCTCGGCTACAAGGTGCTGCCGATCGAAGAGGCGATCGCGGAGTAACCCCCCGTCATGGGGAAATGAGAAACGGCGCGCTCACCTCGGCCGGGACCCGGCACAGCTTGCCACTGGCGCGGTCGATCATCGCCCAGGTGGTCTTGGCCCGGACCAGCTCGCGCCCGGCGGCATCGGTGAAGCGAAAATGCCGGTCGAACCGCGCCCCGCTCGGGCCTTCCTTGATCTCCGTCTCGGCGTGGACCGCATCGCCCAGCCCGACATTGCCGCGATAGTCGATCTCGTGCCGCAGCACGAACCAGGCATAAGCGGCGACGTGCGCCGGATCGGCGTCGCGGTTCCAGTGGGTGGTGGCGAGGTCCTCCATCCACTTCAGCCACACCGTGTTGTTGACGTGCCCGTTCTCGTCGATGTGCTCGGGCAGCGCGGTGAAGGTCATGGCGAACTTGTTCGCCATCAGGCCGCCTCCACGCCCATCTGCCACAGGATGAAGGCGAATTCCTCGGCGGTTTCCTTGAGGCTTTCGAAGCGGCCCGACTTGCCGCCGTGGCCCGCGCCCATGTTGGTCTTGAGCAACAGCTCGTTGTCGTCGGTCTTGAGCTCGCGCAGGCGGGCGACCCATTTGGCGGGCTCCCAATACGTCACACGCGGGTCGTTGAGCCCGGCGGTGACCAGGAGCGGCGGATAGGCCTGCGCGCGGACGTTGTCGTAGGGGCTGTAGCTGCGGATCAGCTCGAACGCCTCGGCATCCTCGATCGGGTTGCCCCATTCGGGCCATTCGCCGGGCGTCAGCGGCAGGCTGGCGTCGAGCATCGTTGCCAGCACGTCGACGAACGGCACGTGCGCCACCACCCCGCCCCACAAGTGCGGGTCCGAATTGACCACCGCCCCCATCAGCTCACCGCCGGCCGAACCGCCCGAGATGCTGATCTTGCCAGCTTCGGTCAGCCCGCGCGCGATCAAGCCGTTGGCGACATCGACGAAATCGTTGAAGGTGTTGGTGCGCCGCTCGAGCTTGCCCGCCTTATACCACGCCCGCCCCAGGTCGTCCCCGCCGCGGATATGCGCGATGGCGAAGGCGAAGCCGCGGTCGACCAGGCTGAGGCGCGTCGTCGAAAAGCCGGGATCGATGGCGATGCCGTAGGCGCCGTAGCCGTAGAGGTGGAGCGGGCCTGGGCCCGAAACCAACTGCGCGCGATCCTTGCGGTACATCACGCTGACCGGGATTGGCGTCCCGTCGCGCGCGGCGACCTCGAGCCGTTCGGTGGTATAAAGCGAGGCGTCGTAGCCCGAGGGAATTTCCTGGACCTTGAGCACCTCGAGCCGGCGTTCGGCGACGTGATAATCGAACACCGTCGACGGGCTGACCATCGACTGGTAGCCGACGCGGATGACCTCCATCGCCCATTCGGGATTGTCGCCGAGGCCGGCGGTATAGCTCGCTTCGGGAAAGGCAATCGGCTCGACCCGGCCCGGATCGCCGTAATAGCGCACCTCGATCGTATCGAGCCCGGCCTGGCGGCCTTCGACCACGTAGAAATCGCGGAACAGATCGACTCCGGTCAGGTAAAACGCGTCCGACCCTTCGATCATCGTGGTCCATTCGCCCGGTGCAGCCAGTGGCGCGGTGGCGAGGCGGAAGTTCTCGTGGGTGTCATTGGCGAGGACATAAAGCGTGCCGTCGCGTTCATCGGCTTCGTATTCGACGCCTTTTTCGCGCGGGCGCACCAGGATTGGCGCAACCAGCGGATCGGCCGCCGGAATCAACCGCACTTCGCTGGTCTCGTGATCGCTGGCGCCGATGATCAGCCACTGTTCGTTGGCCGACAGCGAGCTGCCGACGCGGAAGCCTTCGTCGTCCTCGTGATAGAGTTCTACATCCTCGGCGAGCGTCTTGCCGAGCCAGTGCAACCGGGCATTGTCGGTGCGCCACTGTTCGTTGGCGAGCGAGTAGACCAGGCCGGTATCGCCCGCGACCCACACCAGCGACGATAGCGTGCCGGGGATCTCGTCCGCCAGATGCTCCCCGGTGGCGAGGTCCTTGATCCGCGCGGTGAACCGCTCCGAACCGTTGTCGTCGACCGAATAGGCGAGCTTCGACCCGTCGTTCGACATCGAGATCGCGCCGAGGCGGAAATAGTCCTTGCCCGCCGCCAGTGCCGGCTCGTCGAGGATCAGCTCGTCCGCGCCGCCTGCAACCGGCCTGCGCCACCACTTTTTGTACTCGGCGCCTTCCTCGAACTCGATCCAGTACAGCCACTGCCCGTCCTTCTGCGGCACCGATTTGTCGGCTTCCTTGATCCGCGCGCGCATCTCCTTGAACAGCGCGTCGATGGTATCCTGGTGCGGCGCCATGCGCGCCTCGAACCACGCATTCTCGGCCCGCAAGTGGGCCAGAACGGCTTCGTCCTTGACCTCCGGATAACCCGGATCGCGCAACCAGGCGTAATCATCGCTCACCGTGATGCCGTGGTGCGTGACGGCGGAGGGCAGCTTGGCGGCGCGCGGCGGTGCCGCAACAGTGGAATCAGGCATCCCGCGCCTCTATGGAGGGCGGGAAAGGACCGCAACCATGCTGATGCAAACCCATGAAGCCCGCTTGGATGCGTTGAGGAAAGAACTGGCACGCCAAGGGCTCGACGGCTTCGTGGTGCCGATTTCCGACGAGCACTTGTCCGAATACGTCGGCGCCTATGCCCAGCGGCTGGCGTGGCTGACCGGGTTCGGCGGTTCGGCCGGGACCGCTGCGGTGCTCAAGGACAAGGCCGCGATGTTCGTCGATGGGCGCTATACGCTGCAAGTGCGCGACCAGGTCGACGGCAAGCTTTACGATTACATGTCGGTGCCCGACGACAGCCTCGGCCAATGGCTAGCCGAAAACGCCGGCCAGGGCGCCAGGATCGGGTTCGATCCATGGCTGCACACTCGCGGCTGGGCCAAAAGCGTCGGCAAGGCGCTCGCGGATGCCGGCGCCGAGCTGGTCGCGGTAACCAGCAATCCCATCGACGTGGTGTGGCAGGACCGGCCCGAGCCCTCGGCCGCCCCGGCGTTCGTGCAGGACGAGGCGCTGGCCGGGCGTTCGAGCGCGGACAAGCGCGGCCAAGTGGGCGAATGGCTCAAGGCCAAGGGGCTCGACGCCGCGATCGTCAGCGCGCTCGATTCGGTCGCCTGGCTGCTCAATATCCGCGGAGCCGATGTCGAGCGCACGCCGGTGGCGCTGTCTTATGTCATTGCTCACGCCGACGGCACGGCGGACTGGTTCATTGCGCCCGGCAAGGTGCCGGCCGAAGTCGCCGCGCAGCTCGGCAACGCGGTGCGAATACGCCCGCGCGATGAATTCACCGCCGCGCTGGGCGAGCTCAAGGACAAGCGGGTCGCGGCCGATCCCGACCGGGCGGTGGCGGCGATCTTCGCCGCGCTCGAAGCGGCGGGCGCGCATCCGGTGGCGCTGACCGACCCGGTGGTCTTGCCCAAGGCGATCAAGAATGCCGCCGAGCAGGCCGGCCACTGCGCCGCTCAGGCGCGCGACGGGGCGGCGGTGGCGCGGTTCATGCACTGGCTGTCGGTCGAAGCGCCGGGCGGCGGGCTCGACGAGATCGCTGCGGCCGAGCGGCTGCACCAGTTCCGCCGCGATGCGGGAGACCCCTCGAACTCGCTCGGGACAGGCCTGCGCGATCTGTCGTTCGACACGATCAGCGGCGCCGGACCCAACGGGGCGATCGTACACTATCGCGTCAGCGAGGAAACCAACCGGCCGCTCGAGCCGAACAGCGTCTACCTGGTCGATTCGGGCGGGCAATACCCCGATGGCACCACCGACATAACCCGCACCGTGTGGGTCGGGCCGGACGATCCGCCGGCCGAGGTCAAGGACCGTTACACTCGCGTCCTCATCGGTCACATTCGGCTGGCCTTGCAGACCTTCCCCAAGGGCACGCTCGGCTCGCAGCTCGATACGCTGGCACGCATGGCGTTGTGGCAGGCGGGGATCGACTACGCCCACGGCACCGGCCACGGGGTGGGCAGCTTCCTCGCGGTCCACGAAGGGCCGCAACGCATCGCCAAGCCGCGCGGTGGACAGGCCGGAACCGAACAGGAACTGTTGCCCGGGATGATCCTGTCGAACGAGCCCGGCTATTACAAGACCGGCGCTTACGGCATCCGCATCGAGAACCTTGTGCTGGTCGAGGAACGGCAGATCGCCGGCGCCGAGGGCGACTGGCTCGGCTTCGAAACCCTCACTCTGGCGCCGATCGACCGCGCGCTGGTCGAACCCGCGCTGTTGAGCGAAGCCGAAATCGGCTGGTGGAACGCCTACCACGCCCGCGTCCGCGAGGTGCTGGCCCCGCAGCTTGAGGGAGACGCGCTCACCTGGCTCGAGCAGGCCTGCGCCCCGCTATGACCGCGCGCAATCTCGAAACCCATCCGATCCATCTCGGCGCCGCCGGCAGCGCGGTGCCGCAGCCCGAATTCCCCCGCGATGAGCGGGCGATGCGGTGGTACATGGACTATGGCGCGCGCCACGCCGCCGACGGGACCGAAGGCCGGCTGGTCTCGTGCTTCCGCTTCACCGAGGACTGGGCCGGGTGGGAAATGCACCCCGCCGGGGCCGAGGTGGTGGTCTGCGTCGACGGGGCGATGACGCTGATCCAGGAGATTGGCGGCGGCGAGGTGCGCACCGTGCTCGGCCCCGGCGAATACGCGATCAATCCGCCCGGCGTGTGGCACACCGCCGACGTGCCCGATCATGCCACCGGGTTCTTCATCACCTGTGGCGTCGGCACCGAAGGCCGTGCGCGCTGACCAGGTCGCCCGACGACAAATTGCGACACTTTTGCCCGCATGCGGCAAACTCACGCGACATTGCCGGTCTAGAAGCCCAAGTCATGGGCAGCGAGGCGCCGGATCCCTTCCTCCCCCTTCAGGACGGCGTTTCGTTGCTCTACACCTCTCATTGGGAGACTTGCCGATGACCAGGACCCTCACTCTCGCGCTGGCCGCCGTTGCGTTGGCCGGCTTCGGTAGCGCCGCCATCGCGCAGGACGCCGCCCTCCAGGCGCCGAATCGCGCTCAGGTGGCCGAACGCAGCGCCGCCGCGTTTGCCCGGCTCGATGCCAACCATGACGGCAAGCTCGATCCTGCCGATCGCGGTGCCCGGCGCGATGCGCGGCAGGATCGCCGTTTCAACCGGCTCGACGCGAACGACGATGGCCAGCTCAATCCGGCCGACCGCGAGGCGCGCCGCCAGCAGATGTTCGACCGCATCGATACCGATCGCAGCGGCGGCATCAGCCGCGAGGAATTTGCCGCCCGCGCCGACCGGCGCCTCGAGTTGCGTGGCGAAGGCCCGGGGCGCGAAGGCCCCCGCTTGGCCCGCCGCAACATGCGGCGCGGCGAAGGCCCGCGCTTCGACCGTGGCGGCCCCGATGGCCCGCGTCTGGGTCGCGGCGCGCCGGGCCTGATGCGGGCTGCCGACAGCGACAGCGACGGCGCGATCAGCCAGGCCGAATTTTCCGCCGCCGCGCTGGCCCGGTTCGACCGGATCGATGCCGACAAGGATGGCACGATCGGGGCCGACGAGCGGCCGCAGCGGCGCCTCGACCGCGGTCTTTCGCGCGGCCGCTGACGCCGGCACGGGGGCACATACACCGATGAACGCACCGGCGCCGACACGGCTGCTGCTGGTCGACGACGAGCCCAGCTTGCGCGAGCCCCTGGCCGAGTATCTCACGCGCCAGGGGTTTGCCGTACGCCAGGCCGAAGACGCCGCCAAGGCGCGCCTTGCGCTGGCTGAGGAAGCGCCCGACCTGGTCCTGCTTGACGTGATGATGCCGGGCGAGGACGGGCTGTCGCTGTGCCGCCACCTGGCCGAATCGAAAAGCCTGCCGGTGATCCTGTTGACCGCGCGGGGCGAAGCGACCGACCGCATCGTCGGGCTCGAAATCGGCGCCGACGACTACGTGGTCAAGCCGTTCGAGCCGCGCGAGCTGGTGGCGCGGATCCGCTCGGTGCTGCGCCGCTCGAGCAAGACCGCGCCGGTCGCCGAAGAAGATGCGCCGTACGAATTCGAAGGCTGGACGCTCGATCCGCTCAAGCGCCGGCTGGCCGATCCCGAAGGCACGGTGGTGCCGATCTCGTCGGCCGAATTCCGTCTGCTGGTGGCGTTCCTGACGCACCCGCGGCAGGTGCTCGACCGCGACCGGCTGCTCGACATGGTCCAGGGGCGCGAGGCGCACCTGTTCGACCGCGCGGTCGACAACCAGGTCAGCCGCCTGCGCCGCAAGGTCGAAGTGGACAGCCGCGATCCCAAGCTGATCCAGACGGTGTGGGGCGGCGGCTATCGCCTCGCCGCCGACGTCCGCCGCCTGCCGGCCGAGCGCGGCTAGGCCCGGCTCGGTGCGCCGCTTTCTGCCCAAAAGCCTGCTCGGCCAGATGCTGCTGGCCGTCGCGCTGGCGCTCTTGGTGGCGCAGACCATTTCGGCTGTGCTGCAATATCGCGCGGCCGAACAGCGGCGCGAGATGTTCGCCGCCAACAGCCTGGCGTTCCAGCTTGTGACCGAGGCGCGGGTCGATGTCCGCCCGCGCGGCCGCGGGATGGCCAACGCGCGCAACGGCGGGCGCTGGCAGCGGTTGCAGGTCGAACGCACCCCCGTCCAGCCGCTCCATCCGGGCGAGACCCGCGACACCGCGCGCGAGGACGCCTTGCATTCGATCCTGGTCGGCCAGGGTGTCGAGCCGGCGCAGCTCGTCGTGGTGACGCGCGACACCGCCGATGATCCTTACGTCATGGACCAGCTGCGCGGCCGCGAGCGGACCCAGTGGGGCCGCGGCGAAATGCTGGTCGCCGGGTTGCTGCGGCAGGGCGAGCAGACCTGGACGGTCGCGCGCTGGCCGATGACCGGCCCCGATCCGCGCGCGCTCGGCTGGCTGATCGGGCAGACGCTGTTGCTCTATGCGCTGCTGGTCGGCGGGCTCGCCTGGCTGCTGCGGCGGATGACCCGGCCGATCGCCGCGCTGACCCGGCGGGTCGAACAATTCGGCGGCGAAACGCGCACGCTGGCCGGGCAGGTCGAGCCGAGCGGGCCCGACGATACGCGCCGCCTGATCGCCGCGCACAATGCGATGGAAACGCGCATCGCCGCGCTGCTCGATGAAAAGGACGTCATGCTCGGCGCCATCGGGCATGACCTGAAGACGCCGCTCGCCGCGCTCAGGGTGCGGATCGAGACGGTCGAAGACCCCGCCGAACGCGGCAAGATGGCCGCGACGATCGAGGATATCGCGCGCTCGCTCGACGACATCCTCTCGCTCGCCCGCGTCGGCCGGCCGAGCGATCCGCTCGAACGCACCGACCTCGCCGCGCTGGTCGCCGCGGTGGTCGAGGAATACGAGGATCGCGGCGAGCCGGTCGAACTCGGCGCAACGCAACGCACGCCGTTAGCGCTGCGCGCCACCTGGCTGCGCCGGGCGCTGCGCAACCTGATCGACAACGCGGTGCGCTATGGCGAGCGGGCGCGGGTGTCGATCGAACGCGAGGCGAGCCAGGCGGTGATCCGGGTCGAGGATGACGGGCCCGGCATCCCGGCCGGCGAGATCGGCGCGCTGATGGAACCGTTCGCCCGCGGCGAAGCTTCGCGCAACCGCGAGACCGGCGGGGCCGGCCTGGGTCTGACCCTGGCGCGCGCGATCGCCGAGCAGCACGGCGGAACCATCGCGCTGGGCAACCGTACCGATGGCCAAGGCCTGGTCGCCGAACTGCGCCTGCCGCTCGACTGAGGGCGTCGCCATCCGCGCCGCCTGTTGCTAGAGCGGTTGCACAAGAAACCAAACCAACGGGATTCGCACCCTTGCCTCGCCTCGCCATTGCCGCCTTCACCGCCGCGCTCCTCGCCGGATGCGCCACCGCGCCACTCGCCCCCACCACGCCGACCGCCGTCGCTCCGCTGCCGCCCTCGGTCACCAGCGAGCTGCCGCGCAGCGCGCGCCCGCTGCACTATGTGATCTCCGTCACCCCCGACGCCTCGGCGCTGACGTTCACCGGGCACGAAGCGGTGACGCTGCAAGTGTTCGAACCGACCACCACGCTCACGCTCAACGCCGCGATGCTGGAGATTTCGGCCGCCACGCTGGCGCCGTCGGGCGGCGGGCCGGCGCAGCCGCTCGCCGTCGCGCTCGACGCTGAGCGCGAGACCGCCACGTTCACCGCCCCGGCCGCGCTGGCGGCGGGCGAATACGTGCTGACGCTCGACTATCGCGGCCGCATCAACACCCAGCCGAGCGGGCTGTTCGCGCTCGATTACAAGGACAAGCGCACCGGTCAGCCGGCCCGCGCGCTCTACACCCAGTTCGAAGTGCCCGACGCGCGCGAGTTCGCGCCGATGTTCGATGAGCCGAGCTACAAGGCCACCTTCACGCTGTCCGCCGTGGTGCCCGAAAGCCAGCTGGCGGTGAGCAACATGCCGGTCGCGCGCGAGGAGCTGCTCGGCAACGGGATGAAGCGGGTGACCTTCGCCACCTCGCCAAAGATGTCGAGCTATCTGCTATTCTTCGCCAGCGGAGATTTCGAGCGCTTGTCCAAGCGATCGCCCAGCGGCACCGAGGTGGGCATCGTTTCGGTGGCAGGTACCGGCGAAACCGCGCGCTATGCGCTCGACGAGCTTGCCGAGCTGCTGCCTTACTACAATGACTATTTCGGCGTCGCCTATCCGCTGCCCAAGCTCGACAACGTAACCGGCCCGGGCCAATCGCAGCAATTCGGGGCGATGGAAAACTGGGGGGCGATCTTCAGCTTTGAGCGCAGCCTGCTTTACGATCCGCGCAACACCAGCCCGGAACGGCTGAATTACATCTATACCGCGCAAGCGCACGAAGTGGCGCACCAGTGGTTCGGCGATCTCGTCACCATGGCCTGGTGGGACGACCTGTGGCTGAACGAAGGCTTCGCCAGCTGGATGGAGACCAAGGCCACCGATCACTTCCACCCCGAATGGTTCGAGCGGGTCGGCCGGGTCAACGCCCGCGAACGCGCGATGGGTCTCGACGCGCTTAGTTCGAGCCATCCGATCGTCGTGCCGATCCGCGTCGCCAGCGAAGCCAATGACGCCTTCGACACAATTTCCTACAGCAAGGGCGAAGCCATCCTGGCGATGTTCGAAGCCTATGCCGGCGAGGATCGCTGGCGCGACGGCATTCGCCGCTACTTTGCCGCGCACGCCTACGGCAACACGGTGACGGCGCACTTCTGGCGCGCGCAGGAACCGGCCGGCGCGGTTGACATCGCCGCCGTGGCCGACGGATTTACCCGCCAGCCGGGCGTGCCGCTGCTCACCGCGACCAGCCGGTGCGAAGCCGGTTCGACCCGCCTTGAGCTGACTCAGGGCGAATTCAGCCGCGACCGGCGTGAAGAGGTATCGCGCACCCCGCGGCGCTGGCGCGTGCCGGTGACGGTGCGCGCCGCCGACGGCTCGCTGCACCCGGCACTGGTGAACGACCGCGCCGAATTGACCCTGCCGGGCTGCGGCCCGGTGATCGTCAACGGCGGCCAGCTCGGCTATTTCCGCACACTCTACACCCCCGCCGCCCTCACCGCGCTAACCGAGCGGATGGCGCAGCTCGAACCGGTCGACCAGCTCGGCCTGTTCAAGGACAATCTCGCGCTCGCGGCCGGGGCCTACCAGCCTTACGCGCCGGCGATCGAGATGCTCGCCGCGGTGTCGGGCGAGGCCAATCCGATTGTCGGGCGGGCAGCGGTCGAGTCCTGGGGCGGCCTCTACGGCCGGCTGGTCGAGCCCGCCGACCAGGCCCGCATGGCGCAGATCGTTCATGCCACCTGGTGGCCGCGGCTCGAGGCGCTCGGCTTCGATCCCAAGCCCGGTGAACCGTTCCCCGACAGCAACTTGCGCGCGCAGCTGCTGGCGACCTTCGGCAACCTGGCCGATCCTTCGGTGATCGCCGAGGCGCGGCGCCGCTTTGCCCGGCTGCGGACCGACCGCACCGCGCTCGACGGCCCGCTCAAGACCGCGTGGCTGACGATCATCGCGCGCAACGCCAATGCGGAAGAATGGGAATTCCTGCGCGCCCTTGGCCGCACCGCGCCCGACGCCAGTGAAAAGGCGCTGTACTATTCACTGCTCGGCGATGCGGTCGATCCGGTCCTGGCGCAGCGCTCGCTCGACCTCGCGCTGACCGACGAGGCCGGCGCCACCAGCCGCGCGGTGCTGGTCCGCTCGGTTGCCGCACACCACCCCGAGCTGGCGTTCGATTTCGCGGTCGCCCACGATGCCGCGGTGATGAGCATGCTCGACGATTATTCGAAGAGCGACTTCGTGCCCGGACTGCTGACCGCCTCGACCGACACCGCGTCGATCGCCCGGCTCGAGACGATGCGAGAGGCCCGCTCCGAAAACGATCGCACAGGGGTGAACAAGGCCCTGGCCAGTTTGCGCGAACGGATCGCCTCGACGCCCCGCATCCGCGCCGAAATCGAAACCTGGGTCCGCGCCCGCCGCTAGCGACCTAGCGCATCAGACTGCCGATAATATTGCGCACGAAGCGCCCGGCGAACGGGCCGGCGAGGCTGGTGGCGAGCGACCCGGCGGCCGACGTGGCGGCGTTGCGCACCGGGTTCGAGCGGCTCTTGCGCCCGGTGATCGCGGCCGCGGCGATCGTCGCGGCCGAACCGACCGCGGCGCCGGTCGCCGCCTTGCCGGCGCGGCCCAGCGCCTTGCTCCACAAGCTGGTGTGGGTGCGTTCGCGCGCGGCGACCGCAACTTCGCCCTTTGCCTCGACTTCGACCGCCGTGGCGGTCGCGTCGGCGATCTTTTGCGCCAGCACTTCCTCGGCGCTTTCGCGGTCGACGCGCTTGTCGTACTTGCCGCCGAACGGGCTGGCGCCCTGGATCACCGCGCGCTCGCCGGTGCTGACCGGGCCGAGCCGTGAATGAGGCGGCTTGATCAGCGTGCGCTGCACCACTGAAGGCGCGCCGTCGTCCATCAGGGTCGAAACCAGCGCCTCGCCGGTCCTGAGCTCGGTAATGACCTGCTCGACATCGAGGTCGGGATTGATGCGAAAGGTTTCGGCGGCGGCGCGGATCGCCTTCTGGTCGCGCGGGGTGAACGCGCGCAGCGCATGCTGCACCCGGTTGCCGAGCTGCGCGGCGACTTCCTCGGGAATGTCGATCGGGTTTTGGGTGACGAAATAGACGCCCACGCCCTTCGAGCGGATCAGCCGCACGACCTGCTCGATCTTTTCCTGCAGCGCGCCCGGTGCATCGTCGAACAACAAGTGCGCCTCGTCGAAGAAGAACACCAGCTTGGGCTTTTCGGGATCGCCGACCTCGGGCAGCACTTCGAACAGTTCGGCGAGCAGCCACAGCAGGAACGTGGCGTAGAGCTTGGGCGTGCGCATCAGCTTGTCGGCGGCGAGCACGTTGACCACGCCGCGCCCCTGCGCATCGGTGCGGATGAAATCGGCGATCTCGAGCGCCGGTTCGCCGAAGAACATCGCCCCGCCCTGATCGTCGAGCGAGAGCAGCTGGCGCTGGATGATGCCGAGGCTCTGCTTGGTGACGTTGCCGTACCTGGCGGTCAGCTCGCCGGCGTGTTCGGAGGTGTAGGCCAGCATTGCCTGCAGGTCTTCGAGATCGAGCAGCAGCAGCGCCTGTTCGTCGGCAAAGCGGAACACGATGTCGAGCACACCCTGCTGGGTGTCGTTCAGGTTGAGCAACCGGCCGAGCAGGAGCGGCCCCATTTCGGACACCGTGGTGCGAATGGGGTGGCCCTGTTCGCCGAACAGGTCCCAGAACACCACCGGGTTATCGGCATAGGCGAAGTCGTCCATGCCGAGCTCCTTGGCGCGGGCTTCGATCTTGTCGGCATGCGCGAATGTAGGCGAACCGGGCAGCGCGATGCCGCTAAGGTCACCCTTGACGTCGGCCATGAACACCGGAACGCCTTGCGCCGAAAAGCTTTCGGCGAGGCCCTGCAGCGTCACCGTCTTGCCGGTGCCGGTGGCGCCCGCGATCAGCCCGTGGCGGTTGGCGCGCCCGAGCTCGAGCGATTGCCGCTCGCCATTGGCGCCCAGGCCCAGAAAAATCGCCGTCATTGTCCCAATCCTCCCACGTCCATGCCGCGTCTGGCGCGCCCTCAGGCGATAGACAAGGGGCGATTACTGGTTAGAGCGGGCCCATGGCCGAGCCCCAGCCCTTCGTCCTGCTCGACGACGCGCGCGCGCATGGGGCCAGCGATGCGCAGCTGTTCGAACACCCGCGCCAGGTGTTCGTCGCCCGGCGGCCGGACGAAGTGCTGCCCATGGTCGAAGCCGCCGATGCGGCGCGGCGCGACACCGGCGGCACGCTGGCCGGCTATCTCGCCTATGAAGCCGGGTTGGCGATGGAACCCAGGCTAGCGCCGCTGGCGGCCGAGCGCAGCGGCGCCGGCGGACCGCTGCTGTGGTTCGGCCTGTTCGATGGTGCGACCATACTGCCGGCGGACGAGGTGCCGGGCTGGCTGGCGGCGCGCGGCGGCACGGCGCCCGCCTCGATCGGCCCGCTCGAACCGCAAGTCTCGGTCGCCGGCTATCTCGCAGCCTTCGCCACGCTGAGCGAAGCGATCCGCGCCGGCGACATTTACCAGGCCAACCTGACGCTGCCGCTCGCGGGCGCGGCGCGCGGCCATCCGCTGGCGCTCTATGCCGCGATCCGCCCCGCCGCCAACGCCGGCTATGGCGGGGTGATTTTCGATGGCAACCACTGGCTGCTCTCGTTCAGCCCCGAACTGTTCTTCAGCCTCAAGGGCCGCGCCGCCAAGGTCAAGCCGATGAAGGGCACCCGCCCGCGCGGGCGCGACACTGCCGAGGACACGGCCTTCGCCGCCGAGCTCGCCGGATCGGTCAAGGACAAGGCCGAGAACCTGATGATCGTCGACCTGATGCGCAACGATCTCAGCCGTGTCGCGGTGCCGGGTTCGGTGCGGGTCGACGATCTGTTCGCCACCGAGACGTATCCGACCGTCCACCAGATGGTCTCGACCGTGCGCGCCGAGCTCGCCGAAGGCAGGGGCGCGGTCGACATGATCCGCGCGCTGTTCCCGTGCGGATCGATCACCGGCACGCCCAAGATCCGCGCGATGGAGCTGATTCACACGGTCGAGCGCGACGCGCGCGGGCCGTATTGCGGCGCCATCGGCCGCATCGACGGCAGCGGGGACGCGGCATTCAACGTCGCCATCCGCACCGTGCGCCTGACCCCGGGCGAGAACGAGCGGCATCATGCCGTGCTCGGCGTCGGCGGCGCGATCGTCGCCGACAGCGACGGCATGGCCGAATGGCGCGAGGCGCAAGTCAAAGGCGGGTTCGCGCGCGGCGCTGCCGGCGGATTCGACCTAATCGAGACGATGCGCTTCGATCCCGATGCCGGCGTCGCGCATCTCGAGCTGCATCTCGAACGGATCAAGGCCAGCGCCGCCGAACTCGGCTTCGCGTTCGACCGGCACGAGGCGCGCAACCGCATCCACGCGCTGTGCTTCGAACTCGAAGCGGCGGCGCGGCTGCGGCTGCTGTTGTCGCGCGGCGGGGCGATCGCGCTCGAAGCAGCGCCGCTGCCGCCTGCGCGCGAAGGCGACATGGCCTGCGTGCTGCTGCCCTTGCCGGTGGTGCCGGGCGACTGGCGGCTGCGCCACAAAAGCACCGACCGCGGCTTCTACGAAGCGGCGCTGGCAGTCGCGCGCGAGGCGGGCGCTGACGAAGCCTTGTTCGTGCGCGACGACGGGCAGGTGACCGAAGGCAGCTTTACCAACCTGTTCGTCGAGCGGGATGGCGGGCTGCTCACCCCACCCGCGTCCGCCGGCCTGCTCCCCGGCATCCTTCGCCGCGCGCTGCTGGACGAAGGCCGCGCGCGCGAAGCGCCGATCATGGTGGATGATCTTGCCGAGGGTTTCTTCATCGGCAATGCCGTGCGCGGACTGATCCCGGCGAGGATCCTGCCGTGAGCCATGAGCACCTGAGCCCGGCGCTGCGCCGGATCGCCGAATCGGGCACCACCGCGATGACCGACCGCGCCACCGCGCTGCGCGCCGCGGGCCATGACGTGATCTCGCTGTCGGTGGGTGAACCCGATTTCGACACCCCGCCGCACGTGCTCGGCGCAGCGCAAGTGGCGCTCAATACCGGGCAGACCAAGTACACGCCGGTGACCGGCACCCTGGCGCTGAAACGCGCTGCGGCGATGCATTTCGAGCGCGACCTCGGGATCGCCTGCGAACCCGACCAAGTGATCGTCAGCGCCGGGGGCAAGCAGGCGCTGTTCGAAGCGATCGCCGCCACTGTGGGGGACGGCGACGAGGTGATCGTGCCCAGCCCGTGGTGGGTCAGCTATCCGCAGATGGTGCGCTTTGCCGGCGGAAGCGTGGTCCCGCTGATTACCCAGCCGCACCACGGCTTCGTGTTCGAACCGGCCGACCTCGAAGCGCTGATCACTTCGCGCACGCTGTGGCTGATCCTGAACAGCCCGGGCAACCCCACCGGCGCGGTCTATCCGGCCGAACTCCTCGCCGGGATCGGGGAGGTGCTGCGCCGCTATCCGCAGATCATGGTGCTGTCGGACGATATCTACGCCCCGCTCAACTACACCGGCCGTCCCCACGCCACGCTGGCGGCGGTCTGCCCCGATCTCGCCGACCGGGTCTGCACCGTCTCGGGCGTTTCCAAGAGCCACGCGATGACCGGCTTTCGCATCGGTGTCGCTACCGGCCCGGCCTGGCTGATCGAGGCGATGGGCCGGCTGCAATCGAACGCCAGCGGCAATCCCTCGTCGATCAGCCAGGCCGCCGCGGTCGCCGCATTCGAAGGCCCGCAACAGTTCCTCGACGGCTGGCGCGAACGCTTCCGCCAGCGCCGTGACATGGTGGTCCAGGCGATCAGGGCCATTCCGGGGCTGTCCACCCCTGTTCCGGACGGGGCGTTCTACTGTTTCATCGATACAACGCCGCTGATGAAGCGCTTCATTGACGACACCGCGCTGGCCCTCCACCTGCTCGACCACGGCGTCGCGGTAGTCGCCGCCAGCGCGTTCGGCGGCAAAAACGGCTTCCGCATCAGCTTCGCCGCCGACGAAGCGGTGCTCGAAGAAGCGCTGCGCCGGATCGCTAAGGCACTGAAATGACTATCCCGATCCTCTTTGAAGACGGCGAAGCGCTGGTGATCGACAAGCCGGGGGGCTTGCCGATGGACCAGCCGCGCAAGGGCGGCGCTTCGCTCGACGATCATCTCGATAGCCTCAAGCTCGGGTTCCAGCGCCCACCGGTGCCGGTGCACCGGCTCGACGCCGATACCTCTGGCTGCCTGCTGCTCGCGCGCAATCCCAAGGCGTTGAAACGCTTCGCCGCCGCGTTCGAGGCGCGCCAGGTGGCCAAGCGCTACCTCGGTGTGCTCGCCGGCATCCCGGACCTGAAGGAAGGGGCGGTCGAACTGGCGCTGAGCAAGATCAGCAGCGCGGCCGATGGCTGGCGGATGATTCCCGCGAAGAAGGGCAAGCCGGCGCTGAGCCATTGGCGTGTCGTTGCCGAAGCCCAGGGCCGTGCGCTGGTCGAATTCCGCCCGGTCACCGGCCGCACGCACCAATTGCGGGTCCATGCGGCGAGCGGGATCGGTATCCCGTTGCTCGGCGATCCGGTCTATGGCGACGGGAAAGGCGCGTGGCGCACGATGCTCCACGCCGCCGAACTGGAGGTACAGCGCGAGGGCAAGCCGCCAATCGTCGCTTCCGCGCCGTTGCCGCCCGAATTTGCAGCGCTGGGCTTTGGCGGTGGATGAGACCGTGCTTCGCGCCCTGGCGCTGGCCGAGGAAAGCTTCATCGCCGCCTCCGGCCCGGGCGGGCAGAACGTCAACAAGGTGGCGACCGCGGTGCAATTGCGGCTCAACGTGTTCGCGCTCAAGCTCGAACATGCGGTGTTCCAGCGGCTGAAGGCGCTCGCCGGCAGCCGCATGACGGCGAAGGGCGAAATCGTCATAGCCGCGCGCCGTTTCCGCACCCAGGAGGCCAATCGCGACGATGCTCGCGCCCGCCTCGTCGCCTTGATCGAGGCCGCGCTGGTCGAACCGAAAAAGCGCGCCAGGACTCGCGTCAACCGCGTCGGTAAGGTCGAACGGCTCAAGGCGAAGAAGGTCCGCGGCACGGTCAAGGCCAACCGTGGCAAGGTCGAGTGGTGAGCCTGTCCTGAGCGTGCCGAAGGGTTGACTTTTCGCCTGCGCGGTTACAAACGCGCGCCCGGACGGCGACGCCTGGCGCGTCGCCTCATCTGTTTTCAGGACTTACGACGATGGCCAAGCCCGCAACGATCAAGATTCGGCTGAACTCGACCGCCGACACCGGATTCTTCTACGTGACCAAGAAGAATCCGCGCAACACCACCGAGAAGATGAGCTTCCGCAAGTACGATCCGGTGGCCAAGAAGCACGTCGAATTCAAAGAAGGCAAGATCAAGTAAGCTTGCCCTGAACCCCGGGGCCCGCCCGGGTTCACGGCCGGTTCAATGCCCCGAATCTAACCGCCGGAGCATGATCCACTTGACCCGTTTCAACCGTCTTCGCCTGCTCGCCGGTGCCTTGGCACTGGCGGTCCCGGCCGCTTTGACCTTGCCGGCGGCGCCTGCCGCTGCCCAAGACGATCGGCTCGACCAGGTCGTCGCTGCGCTGCGCGCAATCGGCACGATGAAGGCCGACTTCGTCCAGACCGACCGCTCGGGCCAGTCGCTGCGCGGGGTGCTGACCCTGAAGCGCCCGGGCCGCATCCGCTTCGAATACGAACGCGCCGCCAACATGCTGATCGTCTCGAACGGCCGATCGCTGACGCTGATCGATTATGACGTCAATCAGGTGCAGCGCTGGCCGATCGGCAATTCGCCGCTCGGCGCGCTGCTCGACCCCAATCGTGACGTGAAGCGCTATGGCCGTCTGATCCCGACCACCAACCCCGATGTGCTGAGCATCGAGGTCAAGGACGCGCGCAAGCCCGAATACGGCACGATCACGCTGATCTTCGTGCGCGATGGAGCGGCGCCGGGCGGCCTCCGGCTCAACAGCTGGGTGGCGCTCGATGCGCAGAACAAGCGCACCACAGTGCGGCTGTCGAACCAGCGTTATGGCATGGCGGTGGCGGACAGCGCATTCACCTACACCGACCCGCGCCGCACCACCCGTCGCCCGCGCTGAACGTCACGGCGGCAAACTGCCCGGCTGATGCGACGGGCCGTTTTGCCTCATTCATCGAGGGGAAAGCCGCCGTGGCCTAGTGTTCACGGGCATGGCGGTGAGAGGCGGGTTTCCCCCCTGTTGCCCTGGCCTCTCCTAAAGGCCGCCAGGCAAGCGTGACGAACGCTCAGAACGAACCCCCGTCCCAATGCCCCCGGGACGGGGGTTTTTCTTTAATTTGTTGCGACCCTGCGGGCGCCGCCCATCCGGGCGGCTTGCTTCCTCGCATAAGCTCGGGCGGCCGTTCGACCTTGCGGTCCGCTGGTCGCGGACCGAAGCGGTGCTGCCCTTGCCGCCGTCGGCGCCCCCCCCTATCCCCGCGCACATGGTCACGATCGCCACCTGGAACATCAATTCGGTCCGCTTACGGATCGACCAGATCGCGCGGTTGCTCGAGCAGGAATGGCCCGACGTGCTGTGCCTGCAGGAGATCAAGTGCCGCGAAGAGCAGTTCCCGCACGCCGCGTTCGAAGCGCTCGGTTACACCCACCGCGTGGTTCATGGCCAGAAGGGCTATCACGGCGTCGCCACGGTCAGCCGGCTGCCGCTGCGCGAGTTTTCGCGGCATGACTGGCAGGACAATGGCGAGGCGCGGCATGTCGGGGTCGAACTGATCGGCCACGACCTGGTGCTCGAGAACGTCTATATCCCGGCCGGCGGCGACATTCCGGATCGTGCGGTCAACGCCAAGTTCGGTCAGAAACTCGATTTTCTCGAACGAATGACCCGCTGGGCCGATGCGCTCGATCGGCCGACGCTGATCGTGGGCGATTTCAACGTCGCCCCGCTCGACTGCGACGTCTACGATCACAAGGCGCTGCTCAAGGTCGTCAGTCACACGCCGGTCGAGTGCGAAACGCTCGGCCGGTTCCAGAATGCCCACGGCTGGGTCGATCTCGGCCGCCAGCACATCCCCGCGCCGGAACGCAACTATTCGTGGTGGTCGTACCGCTCCTACTGGCGGCAGAAGGACCAGGGCCGGCGGCTCGACCACATGTGGGCCTCGCCCGATCTCGCCCGACAAGCGACTGGGCACCGCATCGTCGAGGAAACCCGCCGGTGGGACCAGCCCAGCGACCACGTCCCGCTTATCACCGAGTTCACGCTGTGACCGGGCCTTCGTCGCGCCGGGCGGCGCAGGCGGTCGATGCGCTGCGCCACGGCTGGCCGATCCGGGTCGGCGCGGCGCCTCTGCTCCTGCCGGTCGAAACCGCGCCGGGCGAGGCGCGCTCGGCCCACGCGCTGATCACCGCGGCGCGCGCTGCGACGCTCAAGCTCGGCAACCAGCGCGACGCGGCGAGCCCGCACGCGCCGGTGCTGATCCGCGCTGCCGACCCGCTCGACCTCGTCGCCGCGCTGCCGATCGCCGATCCCTCGCTCGACCTCGCCGCGCCGCTCAAAGGGCCGTTCCGCGCTGAGCCACTGCCGTGGGCGGACGAAGCCGCGGCGGCGCTCGATCTGGCGCGGATCGCCGGGATCCTGCCGGCTTTCCTGGTCGATGCCGCGCCGGTGAGCGAGCCGGTGGCGCTCGATCCGGCCGATCTTGCCGCGCTGCTCGATCCGGCGCGGCTCGCCATCGCCACCCGCGCCCGGCTGCCGGTCGCCGCCAGCGAGCAGGGCGAGATCGTGGTGTTCCGCAGTCCCGATGACACCCGCGAGCATGTCGCGCTGATTCTCGGCAAGCAAAGCGCCGACCGGGTGCCGCTGGTGCGGCTGCACTCCGAATGCCTGACCGGCGACCTGCTCGGCTCGCTGCGCTGCGATTGCGGGCCGCAACTCGATGGCGCGCTGGCGGCGATGGCCGAAGAGGCCAGCGCCGGCGGCTGGGGCGTGCTCCTGTACTTGCGCCAGGAGGGGCGCGGCATCGGCCTGGTCAACAAGCTGCGCGCCTACCGCCTGCAGGACCAGGGCTTCGACACGCTCGAGGCCAATCGTCGGCTCGGTCTCCCCGCCGAAGCGCGCGATTTTCCCATCGCGGCGCGGATGCTTGAATTGCTAGGTGTGGATGCGGTGCGTCTGCTGACCAACAACCCCGCCAAGGTCGCGGCGCTACAGGCAGCCGGAGTGGCCGTCGCCGAACGGGTCGCGCACAGCCTGCCGGCCAACCCGCACAACGCCGCTTACCTCGCCACCAAGCGAGATAAGGCCGGGCATCTGTTCGATTAGGCGCTCGCAAAGGGGCAAAGGCGCCAAGAAGGATCGCTCAGCGGCAACACCGCCGTCCATCTTTTGTCATGATTTTGATGAGCGGCTTCGCCGCTAGCGCAAGCTCTTGGCGCCTTTGCGCCTTTGCGAGCGCAATTCGATCAGCGCCGTTCGAAGCGGGCGAGGCCGGGGCCGAGCGCGTTTTCGCCGAGCGAGAGGCGGTCGCCCGACCAGTCGGCGACGAAGGTGGTGTTGCGATCGACGCCTGGCGCGAGGCGCGCATCGTTGCCGGCGATGACCAGGCCGGCGCTGGGATGCTGGATGTCTTCGGCGGCCACCGCGATGAACGCGGAGTAGTTCTCCTTGTCCTCGCCCTGCACGAACCAGTTGTTGCTGATCTGGCCGACGGCGCCCGCGGGCAGGTCGATCATGTAGTTGGTCGCGCGGCCGTGCGAATCGTCGAAGCTAGAGCTCGCCACTTCGATCCGCGCCGCGCGGCTCTTCAGGTAGTGCCCGCCGCGGCCTTCCTCGAAGCGGCTGCGGGTCACGCGGACCTGGCCGTAATCGCCGGTGTAGAGCGAATGGGCGCAGCCGCCGGCGCCTTCGCAAGTGCCGAGCCGCGAAAAGGTCGAGCGGTCGATGATCAGCCGGCTCGAGGGATCGTCGGCGGTGAGGATGCCCTGTTCGCTGTCGCGGAACCAGGTTTCGGCCACCGTCAGGTCGCCCTGTTCGAGGCGGATGCCGGCTCCGTTCATGTCGGGCACGCGCATGTTCTGGAAAATGAGGCCGGAGACTTCAGCGCCGCGACCGCGCAGCACCAACGCCGCTTTGCCTTCGCAAGTGCGCCCATCGAAAATCGCGGTGCCCGGCTCATAAGCGAAATAAGCGACCACTCCGGCCGTCTGCACCGCGCAATCGGCGTGGCGGCCGGGGGAAACGGCGATCGTGCCCTGCCCGTCGCCGATCGCGTCAACCGCCTGCTGCAGCCGCGCGAAGCCCTGGCCGGTTTCGACCACAGTAAAAGGTGCCGGTGCTTGTTGGGCGAGCAGCGCGCCGAGCGGGATCGCCGCCACCGCCAGCACCGCAAGCACGCCTACGGCAAGATGCGAAGGGCGGGTCGGATGCAGACGGGCAAGGCTGGCCATGCCCGCACGGCTAGCGAATCGAGGTTAAAATCCGGCTAAGGCTTAGTGTCCGCATTGGGTGGCCGTCCGCGCTTGACGGGTTCGGCGGTCGGGACCCGCACGCCGCGCCGCGCGAGCGCCTCGCGCAGCAGGCATTCGACCTCGGCGTTGACCGAGCGCAGGTCCTGCGCCGCCAGCCGTTCGACCGCGGCGTGGAGCGCCGGGTCGAGACGGAGCGGAAAGGCTTTCTTCGCCGGCGGCGGCATGACCCGAACTGCCGCCTTACTGGTACAGTGTGCCCGCGTTCACCACCGGGTTCACGTCGCGCTCGCCGCACAGGACCACCATCAGGTTGCTGACCATCGCCGCGCGGCGCTCGTCGTCAAGGTGGACCACGTTCTTGGCGCTGAGCTGATCGAGCGCCATCTCGACCATGCCGACCGCGCCTTCGACCAGCGTCTTGCGCGCCGCGACCACCGCTTCGGCCTGCTGACGTCGCAGCATCGCCCCGGCGATTTCCTGCGCATAGGCGAGATGGGTGAAGCCGCACTCGTCAACCGTGATGCCGGCCAGCTTGAGCCGCTCGATCAACTCGGTGCGCAGTTCGGAGCCGACCTGATCGTGGCTGCCGCGCAGCGTCACCTCCTGATGCGCGAAATCGTCGTAGGGATAGCGGCTGCCGATCGCCCGCACTGCGGCTTCGATCTGGACCATGACGAACGCCTTGTAATCGTCGACATCATACAGCGCCTGGGCGGTGTCGATGACCCGCCACACCACTTGTGCGGCCATTTCGATCGGGTTGCCGCGCAGATCGTTGACCTTGATCTTGTCGGAGATGAGGTTGTTGGCGCGGACCGAGACCTTGGTCTTGCCCATCCACGGCCACACCCAGCGCAGCCCGGCCTGACGGTCGGTACCGCGGTACGATCCGAACAGCGTGATCGCCACCGCCTGGTTGGGCTGGATCATGTAGAAGCCCTTGGCGATCAGTACCAGCAGCAGCGGGATCGCCACCATCGAGCCGACAAAGCCGGCGATCTCAGCGCCACTCGGTTCGGTCGGCGGGATCGCGTTGGCGACCGCGATGATTCGCCACGCGAACCACCCGAGAAGTGCCAGGAATACCACCAGCTGCACATAGCCGGACACCGACCAGGCCCGCGTTTCGCGGCTGGCGGTCATGGCAGGATGCGAATCGGTCATCGAAAGGTCCCCCGTTGCGAAGAATTATGATATCATATTTATATCATAGTCAGGGAAGGTCAAGCGGCCGGCGCAAGTCGTTCTAATGCCGGCGGATCACACCCAGAAACGCCTCTCCGAAAGCCTCCAGCTTGCGCGCGCCGACGCCTGAGATCGTGCCCAACGCGGCCAGCGTCGCCGGCCGAGTCGCGGCCATCTCACGCAGCACCGCGTCGTGGAAGATCACATAAGGCGGGACTTGCGCTTCGGCGGCGAGATCGCGGCGTAGCGCGCGCAGCGCTTCGAACAGCGGATCGCCGACGGGGTTGGGCACGCCCTGTTGCCGCCGCCGCACCGCGCGGCCTTCGGGCGGACGGACGATCTCGACCGCCGTCTCGCCCTTGAGGATAGCGCGGGCATCGGCGCCGAACTTGAGCCCGCCATGCTCGTTCGCCACCAGCGTGCCGCGCGCCTGCAAGGCGCGGGCAAGCGGCTGCAGCAGCCGCGCCTCTTCCGCGCCGACGATGCCGAACACGCTCAGCCGGTCATGCCCGCGCTGCCGCACGCGTTCGTCCTCGGCCCCGGTCAGCACCTTCTGCAAGTGGCCGATCCCGAAGCTCTGCCCGGTGCGATAGACGGCCGAAAGCAGCTTGCGGGCCAGTTCGCTCGCGTCGACCACGCCTGGCGCTTCGTGGCAGTTGTCGCAATTGCCGCAGCGTTCGGGCGGATGCTCGCCGAAATGGCGCAGCAGCACCGCGCGCCGGCAGCCGGGGGTTTCGACCAGCGTCGCCAGCGCGTCGAGCCGGGCGCGCTCGTCCCCCTGCCGCTCCGCCGCCACTTCGCCCAGCCGCTGCCGGGCCTGGGCGAAATCGCCCGCCGCCCACAGCATCAGCGCCAGCGCCGGATCGCCGTCGCGCCCGGCGCGGCCGGTTTCCTGGTAATAGGCCTCGATCGACTTGGGGATCCCGGCATGCGCGACGAAGCGCACGTCGGGCTTGTCGATGCCCATGCCGAACGCCACCGTGGCGACGATCACCGCGTCTTCGCTGGCGACGAAGGCGGCCTGGTTGGCGGCGCGCACCCGCGGGTCGAGCCCGGCGTGATAGGGCAGCACGGTGCGCCCGGCACGGTTGCCCAGCGCCTCGGCCAGCGCCTCCACTTTCTTGCGCGTCGGCGCATAGACGATGCCCGGCCCCGGCTGTTCGGCCAGGAGCTGCGTCAACTGGCGCGCCGCAGTGTCGCGGTGGCGGATGACGTATCGGATATTGGGCCGGTCGAACCCGGCGATCACCAGCCCGTCGGCCGGAATGCCGAGCTGGGCGAGGATGTCGGCGCGCGTGCGTTCGTCGGCGGTGGCGGTGAGCGCGAGGCGCGGGACCTCGGGGAATGCGTCCATCAGCGGGCGCAGTTGGCGGTAGTCGGGGCGGAAATCGTGGCCCCATTCGCTGACGCAATGCGCCTCGTCGATTGCAAACAGCGCCACTTTGCCGGCGGTCAGCAGGGCGCGGAAATGCGGCTGGCTGGCGCGTTCGGGCGCGACATAGAGCAAGTCGAGCTCGCCGGCGCGGAAGGCGGCGATCGTAGCCTCGCGATCCTCATCGACGCTGGTCAGGGTGGCCGCGGCGATGCCATTGGCGCGCGCCGAGCGCAATTGATCGTGCATCAGCGCGATCAGCGGCGAAATCACCACGCAAGTGCCTTCGAGCAGCGTCGCGGGGAGCTGATAGGTCAGCGACTTGCCCGCGCCGGTGGGCATGACCGCCAGCGCCGAGCGCCCGTCCAGCACGCGTTCGACCACATCGCGCTGCACGCCGCGGAAAGTGTCGAACCCGAATACCGCGCGCAGCGCCGCTTCGGCGCGGGTTGGCGTGGCGACCTCGCTCTCCATCGTCCCGCTGTGGCAGATCGCGCCCAATGGGCAAACCGCAACCGCCTCCGTTTTGCCGTTTTCTTGGCCGCGCGGCTCGGCTAGCTTGCTGCACGACGCAACGCTCGCCCGAAAGGCTCCTGACGATGAAGAAACTTGCCCTGTTTGCCGCCGCCTCGTTCGCGCTGACGCTCGCTGCTTGCGGTGATACCGATGACGCCTCGGAAGACGCGATGGCCGACAATGTCGAACTGCCGGCCGACGAGGCGATGGCCAACGTCCCCGATCCGGCCGCCGATGCCACCACCGCGGCCGAGGAAGCCACCGCCGAGGAACAAGCCAATGCCGAAGAAGCCGGTGACGCCGCGCTCGTCGCCGCGACCGACGCCCAGGCTGCCGCCGATGCCGCCGCGGCCGCCGAAGCGACCGAGGAACCGGCCAATTAGGACCACGGCCTTGTCGCTGGGCGCAGCGCTGGTGCTGACCGGCTGCGGCGCCCAGGACACCGATCCCGGCCCCGGCGGCGTGACCGTGGGCGAAGCGCGCGCGCTGGACGAGGCGGCGGCGATGCTCGATGAGCGACGCCTGCCCGCAGACGCGTTACCACCCGCGGCCGCCGCATCCCCCACCCCCGCGCCCGAAGGTTGACGGCGCGGCGTTGGCGGCGGCGGCCAAGCCGTGCTAGAGGTTACCGCCGAAACCATGGCCACGATCGTCGATCCCGCGAGCGATTTCAGCGCGATTCCGCACGTCGCGGGTGATGTCTTCACCGCGCCGCTGCAACGTCCGGCGCATATAGGCGAAGACTGGCTCGAGCCGGCGCAGCGCGCCTATTCGTCCGATGACGATGCGATCTGGAACGACCTGTTCGAACGGCAGATGGATATTCTGCCCGGCCGCGCCTGCGGGGCGTTCATGGCCGGGCTGCAGAAACTGCACCTCAATCGGGGCGGCGTGCCCGAATTCGCCCAGCTGTCCGAAGAGCTCGGCCGGCTGACCGGGTGGAGCGTGGTCCCGGTGCCGATGCTGATTCCCGATCACGTGTTCTTCTGGCACCTCGCCAACCGCCGCTTCCCCGCGGGCAACTTCATCCGCAGCCGCGCGCACTTCGATTACATCCAGGAACCCGACGTGTTCCACGACGTGTTTGGCCACGTGCCGATGCTGACCGATCCGGTGTTCGCCGATTACATGCACGAATACGGCAAGGCCGGGTGGAAGGCGATGCGCTACAACCGGTTGAAGGCGCTCGGCGCGCTGTACTGGTACACGGTGGAATTCGGGCTGATCCGCGAAGGTGAAGACTTGCGCATCTACGGCGCGGGGATCCTGTCGGGCCCGCGCGAGGCCGTGTTCGCGCTCGAGGCGCAGTCCCCCAACCGCATTATGCTCAACGTCGACCGGGTTATGCGCACCGACTATGTCATCGATGACCTGCAGCCGACCTACTTCGTCATCGACAGTTTCGAAGACCTTTACCACCAGACGGTTGAGCGCGATTTCGACCGCCTCTATCGCGGTCTCGGGGCCGGATTCACTTATGCCAATTCGGCGGTGATCGACGTCGACGACGTGTTGCACCGGGGCACGCAGGAATACCACTTGCGCGGCGGACGCGAGTCCGACGCCGCACCGGTCTAAGCGCAAAGAAAAAGCCGGCCCGGGCGAACCCGGACCGGCCTTTGTCATTCGCTGTCGAGCGCCTTATTCGGGCTCGCCGCTGTCCATCGTGTCGGCGGCGTCTTCGGCGGCGTCCTTGTTTTCTTCCGAGGCAGCCACGGCGGCATCGGCCTGATCGTCGGTGATCTGGCCGGCGTCTTCAGCCGCGTCGATCGCTTCTTCGTTGGCGTCGTCGGTGGCTTCGGCAGCCTGTTCGGCGTTGTTTTCGGCAGCGCTATCGCAAGCCGCAAGACCCAGGCCGAGCGCGGCGGCCGACGCAATGGCAATAAGCTTCTTCATGAACTCATCCCTTAGTTGGCGGGCCGCGGTTGGCCGCTGCGCCCAAGCGAGCGCCGAAGTGGCGCTGACTCAACAATACAGGTAGCGGGGCTGAGTTCCACAAATTGTGGCGAAATTGTGAATCTTTTTTTCTAGCGCAGCGCCAGCCAGGCGAGCGCGGCCACGCCGACCACGATCCGGTACCATGCGAAAGGCGCGAAACCGTGGCGGCTGACATAGGCGACGAAGCCCTTGATCACCGCCAGCGCGACCACGAAAGAGACCGCAAAGCCGACCGCGATCAGGCCGAAATCGCCACTGTCGAGCGCGTCGCGATGCTTGAATAATTGCAGCACGGTAGCGCCGGTCAGCGTCGGCAGCGCGAGGAAGAAGCTGAATTCGGCCGCGGTCTTGCGATCGATGCCGAGCGCCATCGCCCCCATGATCGTCGCGCCCGAGCGGCTGACCCCGGGGATCATCGCCAGGCATTGCACCAGGCCGACGCCGAGCGCCTGGCGCAGGCTGACCTGCGCCACACCGCCGCCCTGGGTCGGCGCGGCGAAGCGTTCGACCACCAGGATGGCGATCCCGCCGACGATCAGCGCCCAGGCGACTACCG
>JANOAH010000179.1:0-1750 GCA_031411075.1 Erythrobacteraceae bacterium | reverse complement strand
CAGCTGGACGACTTTCATCCCGTTGCGGCCATCGGCGACATAGGCGAACAGCGAGGCGTTGGTGGACCCGATCACCACGTCCTCGACATCGGTCATGGTCCCGCCGAACGTCTCGCGCCGGTATTCGCGCGGCGCGGTGGGATTGGTGACGTTGAGGATGACGAGGCCATCGGCCTTCGCGGCGACGTAGGCATACGTGCGCGCGATGTAGAGCCGGCGGGCGTCGGCGAGGCGCACCGTGCCTGAAGGTACTGCCACCGGATCGCGCAAGTTGGTGACGTCGAACAGCTTCACCCCGTCGGCGTCGGTGACCCACAAGTAACGGAACTGGATCGCGCTGGCCCGCGCATCGACCAGCGGCCGCTCGGCGGCAAGGCGCGGGTGGAGCGGATCGGCAAGGTCGACCACCGCGAGGCCGCGCGCGGTGGTGATATAGGCGACCTCGCCGGCGAGCACGATGTGCCGCGCGCCGGTCAGCACGCCGCCTTCGTTCCACGTTACCGCGCGGCGCAGCTTGTTGTTGCGGAATTCGCCGTCGGCCAGCGTGTCGATGTCGATCAGGATCAGGCCTTCCTCGGCATCGGTCACTGCGGCGTAGCTGTAGATCGGCAGGAACGGCTGTTCCTGGTTCATCGCCCGGCGCTCGGGCGTCGAGCGGGTCGGCGCGATCGGCTGGTTGGTCGGCAGCGCCATGCAGGTGGCGTTGCGGGTATCGACATGAGTGTCATGCCCGAGCGGCGAGAACGGCGCGGTCAGGATGCGTTCGGAGACCCCCTTGTTGGCGATCGAGGCGACGTCATAGACCTGAAACCCGCCGCGCCCTTCGGCGACGAACATGTATTCGCCGCGCAGCTGCAGGCAGCCGACCCGGTCGCCGGTCCCTTCGTGGACATTGGCGAACTCCTCCATCGCGTCAGATTCGCCCGACAGGCCGTCGGTGAAGCTCTGGCCGCGGGTCCAGTTCTTCAGTTCACGCTCGTTCTGTTCGACATGGAGGCGGTAGTAATCGGGGTAGGCATAGCGGTGCAGATAGCTGCCGAGCACCGCCTGCGGCTCGTCCCATTCGGTCACTCGCGTCGCCTGGAACCCGCCTTCGAGCCCGGTCCAGGCGTTGAGCCCGACGAAATTGACGTAGTTGGTGCCGAGCAGCAGCAGTTGCGCCATGATGGCGTTGTTGTCGTCCTTATCGCTGAGATGGCAATCCGAACAGGTCTTGGTCTCGGTCGTGCGCACGGTGTGCGGGAAGTGCGGGGCGAAGGCCTGGCTCGAAAAGCCGATCGCGCTGATCGGCGGCTGCTGGACGTAGATCCGCTCGCGGTTGATATTGGTCGAGCTTAGCACCAGCGCGCTGGTCGAGCGTACCGGCGCGATCTGGTTGCCCTTGGTGGTCATGTGCCGGCCGAGCTGGAACATGTCGTCGCGCGCCACTTGCGGATTGTAGGTGGCGAAGTTGCGGGTGGTCTCGCCTTCGTAGCGGTGGACCTCGCTTTCCCAGTTGGCCTCGATCGGCAAATGGCAGCCGCCGCAGCTGGTGGTCCAGCTTAGGTGGCAGGTGAAGCAGGCCATCTCGCCGTCGGGATGGGCGCGGTCGGTGGGCGCGACGCCGGGGCCGAATTCGAACCGGCCAGATTCCGCCCCGGCGCGGCTCATCAGCTTGGCGCGTGCCGCCTTGGCGTTGAAGCGGGGGCTTTGCGGATCGACCGTGTCGCGCACCAGGCTGACCTGCCATTCAAGCGCGGGGTCGACGATC
>JANOAH010000178.1:0-7488 GCA_031411075.1 Erythrobacteraceae bacterium | reverse complement strand
TCAATAAGTCGCGGGCGGGTCGCTCGCCGGGAAGCTTTCGTCGCTGGCCTGGTCTTCCTTGGTCCAGGCGCGCCGCGGCACGTCTCCCATCGCGTGCGGTCCGGCATCGCGGACTTTGGCGATGTTGTCGCCCGGCTCCTGCCCGCGGGCGAAGGCCGGCGGGCTCTTGTCCTTCGATTGTTCGTAATATTTCCAGCCGAGGTAACCCAGCGCGCCCAGCGCCGCCATCCGTAGCAATCCCATGTCGCGAACCTTTCCAAGCTTTCCCGGCCAACGCATGGGCGCTCGGTTGGTTCACCGGCCTACCTATGTTGCATTGACCGCAGGGCCGCGCGGTTCGTATGGCCGCGGCCGATGGACAGCCGCAAACCGATCCGCAAGGCCGTGTTCCCCGTCGCCGGGCTCGGGACCCGGTTTCTGCCCGCCACCAAGGCGATCCCCAAGGAGCTGCTGCCGATCGTCGACAAGCCGCTGATCCAGTACGCGGTGGACGAGGCGCGCGAGGCGGGCATCGAACAGATGATCTTCGTTACCGGCCGCGGCAAGACCGCCTTGGTCGAGCACTTCGACATCGCCTACGAGCTCGAAACGACGATGAATGAGCGCGGCAAGGACCTGTCGGTGCTTAATTCATCCCGCTTTACACCGGGGGATCTGATCACCGTGCGCCAGCAGGTGCCACTGGGCCTGGGTCATGCGATCTGGTGCGCGCGGGCGATCGTCGGGGACGAGCCGTTCGCGATCCTCCTGCCCGACGAACTGATGGTCGGCACGCCGGGATGCATGGCGCAGATGGTCGAAGCCTATCAGGAGGTCGGCGGCAACCTCATTTCGGTCCTCGAAGTGCCCGAGGACGAGGTGTCGAACTATGGCGTGATCGCGCCGGGTGAGAGCCGCGGCGCGTTGACCGAAGTGCGCGGCCTGGTGGAAAAGCCGCCGCGCGCCGAAGCCCCGTCGAACAAGATCCTGTCGGGGCGCTACATCCTGCAGCCCGACGTGATGCGCACGCTCGACCGGCAGGACAAGGGCGCCGGCGGCGAAATCCAGCTGACCGACGCGATGGCGCGGATGATCGGCCAGCAGCCGTTCCACGCGCTCACCTTCGCCGGGAAGCGCTACGATTGCGGCAGCAAGGCCGGGTTCGTCGAAGCGACTCTGGCGCTGGCGCTGGCGCGGCCCGATCTCGGCCCCGAAGTGCGGCGCATGGCGACGCGGCTGCTGGCCGAATAGAAAAAGGCGCCGATTGCGCGGCGCCTTTTCAACTCAAACCGAGTGGTTGGGGCTTATTCGCCGCCGATGCCGAGCGCCGGATCGCCCATGGCGAGCCGCGTTTCAACCATGTAGGGGCGCGGATCGACCGCTTCCCCGGCGACGCGCACTTCGTAGTGGAGGTGCGGCCCGGTCGAACGGCCGGTGGTGCCGACATAGCCGATCAGATCGCCCTTATGGACGAACTGACCCGCCGCCACGGCATAGCCCGACAGGTGCGCGTAGCGGGTCTGCAGATCGCCGCCGTGCTCGATCTGGATGTAGTTGCCGTAGCTGCTGAACGGCTCGGCCTTCGAGACCATCCCATCGGCGGTGGCAAAGACCGGGGTGCCGGTCGGCTGGGCGAGGTCGATGCCCTTGTGGTTGCGGCGGCCGCCGAGCACCGGGTGCTCACGCATGCCGTAATCGCTGGTCATCACCGCGTTGGCGAGCGGCATGCGCGAGGGCACCGAAACGCCGGTGAACGGGGTGGTGGCCGACGTGCCGGTACGATCCATCGAACGCCAGCTGGCGAACAGCTCGGCAAATTCGCGATCGCCGGTGGTGGCGGCGGTGGTATCGATCGCGCCAGTGATCTGGGTGGCGGTAGCGGTTTCGTTGGCCAGCGCCGGGCTTGCCGAAAGCACCATGGCAGCCAGAGCGCTGAGAGAGAGCTTCAAAAACATGCGACCTGTTTTCCCGTCCATCTCGGGTGCGCGATGGCACCGCCTAAGCCCGTCCGCGGAAACCGTTTTCGGGCCGCGAAACTATTTTTTGAGATGGTCGGAACCCCCCGCCGTCTCGTTGATTGCGGGCTTACGGGGCAAAAAGTTAACTAGGCAACCGCCGCATAGTATTCTCGCGACAAACCGGCTGCGAGACGCGCCGAGTCGTTGAATGGAGGCTTCAGAGAGCCTCGGAAATGCGCCGCAACCAAAGTTTTCCACAGGGCGACCGGGTCAGAGCCAGCAGTTTCGCAGCGCGCGACGAAATGCCTTGTGCCGATCGCGACATGGCGAATCTCGTCGTGAAGGATTCGCGTGAGCAGCCGCGCGCCGTTTTTATCCCCTTGCGCCAAGACCTTATCGCGCGTGCCGGGGGTGACGTCGAGGCCCCGTGCTTCGAGAACCATCGGCACCACGGCCAGACGCGCGGCAACATCGTGCCGAGTGTTAAGCGCCGATTCCCATAATCCGCCATGCACCGGCAGGGCGCCGTAATGACTACCGAGCGTGCGCAGCTTGCGGGCCAAGAGCGCGAAATGCATCGCTTCGTCGGCCGCGACGGCGAGGAAATCATCGACGAAGCCGCGCCCCATCTCCGCCCCGAATCGTCCCGCCATATCGAGCGCGAGGTCGATCGCGACGAATTCGATGTGCGCCAGCGAATGCCACAGCGCCAGCGCTCGCACCGCGCCCGCGCCGCGCCTGGGCATCCGCCCCGGCGGCAGGATCGCAAGGTCTGCCGGCCAGGCCGGAGTAACGGGCATCGGCTCGGGGAAGGCCCAGCCAAGCTCGCCGCGCCGCCAGCCGCGCACCAGCGCGCGCGTCGCCATCACCTTGTCGCGTGGCTCGCCCGTCAACAGGACCAAGCGAATCGCGCTGCCCAGCGCAATCACAATGCCTGCGCGGCGGCGAGCACTTCGGCGGCGTGACCTTTGACTTTCACCTTGCGCCACACCCGCGCAATGCGGCCCTCGGCATCGACCAGGTACGTGGTGCGATGCATGCCCATGAACAGCCGGCCGTAGAGGCTCTTTTCGCCCCACACCCCCAACGCATCGGACAAGCCGCCATCGGCATCGGTGGCGAGCGGCGCGGCGAGCGCGTGCTTGGTGGCGAACTTGGCATGCTTGGCCGGCGAATCCTTGCTGATCCCGATCACCGCGGTGCCGGCCGCCTCGAACTGCGGCAGCAGGGCGGAGAAATCCTTGTTTTCCACGGTGCAGCCGGGCGTGTCGTCCTTGGGATAGAAGAACAGCACCAGCTTGCGGCCGCGCAAGTCCGACGGTCGCAGGCTGGTGCCACCGGCGCCTTCGAGCGCCACGTCGGGAAGCAAATCGCCCACATCGGCACGGTCGGTCATGGCTCGATCTCCAAGGTCTCGCCGAATACCTCGGCCCAGGTTGCCGCTACGCCATGCCGCGCCGTCGCCAGCGCGCGCAAGAGGGCGTCGTAATCGGTCATGTCGCAGGCTTTGGCCAGCGCCGCCTGCGCCGCCGCGCCGGGGTGGGCGGCATCGGGCGCCAGCAGGCGGGCCGCGACCAAGAGCCGTCCCTGCAGCGCGCGAGCGGCGGCAAAAGTGGCGGGCAGCAGACCCGCCGCGACCAGCGCGTCGATCGCCGGGCCGAGCTGCGGAAGGAACGCGGTTCGATCGCGCAACTGCAGAAAATGGACGACGAATTCGCAATCGACCAAGCCGCCACGCAACAGCTTGGCATCGAGCGGGCCGGCCGGCGGCTTGTGCTGGGCGATCTCGGCACGCATCGCCAGCACGTCGGCGCGCAGTTGCCCGGCATCGCGAGGCGCTTCTAGCACCGCGCGCACGATGCGCTCGATCTCGGCCCGGGTCGCGGCGCTGCCGAACACCGGCCGCGCGCGGCACAGCGCCATGTGCTCCCAGGTCCACGCCTGTTCGCGCTGGTAGCGTGCGAAGCTGTCAAGGCTGACCGCCAGCGGACCCTGGTTGCCCTGTGGCCGCAGCCGCGTGTCGACATCGTAGAGCGCTCCCTCCGCGGTCGGCACGCTCAACGCCGCGGTCACCCGCTGCGCCAGGCGGTTGAAATAGAGCGAGGCGGTAAGCGGTCTGTCCCCATCCGATTCTGTGCCAGTCGCACCGGAAAACAGATAGACCAGGTCGAGGTCCGACGCGTGGGTCAGCGCCTCGCCGCCGAGCCGGCCGAGCCCGAGCACGGCGAGATCGTGGCCGGGGATAGTGCCGTGCGCACGGGCGAATTCGGCGCAGGCCGCCTCGGCTGCGACCTCGAGCGCGGCTTCGGCGAGGCGAGACAGCCCGGCGGCGATCTGGAGCGGATCGTGGCGCGCCTCGACCAGCTGGACGCCGAGCGCGAACCGTTCCTCGCCGACGATGCGGCGGATGCGGCCGAGGCGGCGTTCGTAATCGTCGCCCGCTTCGCTGCGGCGCATGCGTTCAGCGAGGTCCGACACCGGTCCCGGCAGGTCGAACGCGCTGCGATCGATCAGCCGGTCGAGCAGATCGGGTCGCCGCGCCAGTTCGTCGGCCAGCGGCGGCGCGACGGTGAGGACGCGCAGCACGAGTTCGAGCAGGCCCGGCCGCTGTTCGAACAGCCGGAACAGATTCACCGCGCTGGGCAACTTCGCGAGCAGCGTTTCCCACCGCGCGAGGGCGTGTTCGGGATCCTCGGCCTGACCGAGCGCGGCGACGAGATCGGGCAGCACCGCCTCGAGCGCGGCGCGCGCCTCGCCGCTGCGCAGGCTGCGGATCGTTTCGGGCCACAGGGCGGCGCGCTCGAGCAGGGCCGCGCGGTGAGCGGTGTCAGCAGCGGGTGCCACGGAGACAGCGCGCGCTTCGTCCTTATCGAGCAAGCGGTCGTAGCGTTCGGCCACTTGCCGGCACAGCGCCTGCAATTCGGCCACCATCGCATCGCCCCCGGCAAGGCCATCGAGCCGCGCCACATTGTCGAGCGCCGCGGGATCAACGGGCAGGCTGTGCGTCTGCCGGTCGTCGACCATCTGCAGCCGGTGTTCGAGCGTGCGCAGCCGATCGTAACTTTCGCCGAGCAATGCCGCGTCTTCCGCAGCGATCACGCCCTCTGCCGCCAGCGCATCGAGCGCCGCGCGAGTGCCGCGCTGGCGCAGCGCGGGCATGCGCCCGCCGTAGATCAACTGGTGGGTCTGGGCGAAGAATTCGATCTCGCGAATGCCGCCGCGGCCGCGCTTCAGGTCGAAGCCAGGCCCGGGTTCGGCCGGGCCGCGGTGCGCGGAGCGAATCCGCGCGGTGAGGCGGCGGATTTCCTCGAGCGCCATGAAATCGAGGCTGCGGCGCCACACGAACGGACGGATAGCGGCGAGGAATCGCTCGCCCGCCGCCACGTCGCCGGAGGCGGAGCGGGCGCGGATGAACGCCGCCCGCTCCCACGCCAGCGCCGAGCTTTCGTAATGCGTCAGCGCCGCGTCGAACGACAGCGCCAGCGGGGTGATCTCCGACGCCGGCCGCAGCCGCAGGTCGACCCGGAAAACGTATCCTTCACCGGTCTGCGCCGAGAGCGTTTCGAGCACGCTGCGGGCGTAGCGTTGCGCCGCTTCGCCCGGCTCATCGCGCTCGCGCCGGGGCAGCGTAGCGGGATCGAACAGCAGGATCGGATCGATATCCGAGCTGTAATTGAGCTCCTGCGCGCCGTGCTTGCCGAGCGCGAGGCCGGTGAGACCCGCCGGCGCGGCGTCGGGCACGCGCCGCGCGATGGCCTCGGCGATTGCGGCATCGAGCGCGCGGTCGGCAAACGCGCTCAGTTCGCCCATCACCATGGCGAGGGGGAACGCGCCGGCGAGGTCGCCCACCGCCAGCGTCGTCGCCAGGGCCAGCCGCTCGCGCCTGAGCGCAACGCCGACGTCGGAATGCTCGCCGGCCTGCCGCGACCAAGCCAGTGCGGCGGGGCCATCGCCCGCCGCCAGCAGCGCGGCCAGCGCGTCCTGCCGGTCGAGCGCACGGGCGAGGAACGGGGCATGCGCCCGCGCCCGCTCGATCGCCTGGTGCCACTGGGCTGCCATCGCGCCTGAGTGCATGGGCAGCACGGCAAGGGCAAGCCCGCGGCGGCCGCCTTCGCCGGTTGCGACGCCCGGCGGCCTTCGCCATAGGCCGGCGCATGATACGAACCCTCTGCGCCGCGCTCGCCGCTCTCACCGCGGCCGGTTGCGCCACCTTGCCCGCCGCGCCAGCCGCTTCACCGCCGCAGCTATCGGAAACGACCCTCGAGGATGTGACCCGCACGCTGTCGTCCGACGCGTTCGAAGGCCGCTCGCCGGGTACGGCGGGGGAGGCAAAGACGCTGGCCTACATCGTCGAGCAGTTCGAGCGTGCCGGCCTCCGACCGGGCAACCACGGGTCGTGGTTCCAGGATGTCCCGCTGGTCGAGCTGACCGCCGAAAATCCCGAGCCGCTGCGCGTTGCCGGGCGCAGCTTCACGCCCTCGGCCGATTTCATCGCCGTGACCTATCGCGAGGCGGAGCGGATCGACCTTGCCGACAGCGAGATCGTGTTCGTCGGTTATGGCATCAACGCGCCCGAAAAGGGCTGGAACGACTATGCCGGGATCGACGTGCGCGGCAAGACCGCGCTGATCCTGATCAACGATCCGGACTATGCCAGCGAGGGGCTAGAAGGCCCGTTCAATGGCCGGGCGATGACCTACTATGGCCGCTGGACCTACAAGTTCGAGGAAGCCGCGCGCCAGGGTGCGGCCGCGGCGCTGATCGTCCATGACACCTTCCCGGCCTCCTATGGTTGGAACGTGGTGCAGAGTTCGTGGAGCGGGCCGCAAGCCTATGCCCGGCGTACCGATGGCAGCGCCAGCCAGACCCTGGTCAACGGCTGGGTGCGCGGACCGGTGGCCGAAGCGATCGCCCGCGCCGGCGGGCGTGACCTGGCACAACTAGTGGCGGCGGCGGGCCGGCCGGGGTTCCGTGCGGTGCCGCTGGGCGTGTCGGCCGCGACCGGGTTCGACAACGCGATCCGCCGGTTCGCCTCGAAGAACGTGATCGGCGTGTTGCCGGGTCGTTCGCGCGCGGACGAATATGTGCTGCACACCGCGCATTGGGACCATCTCGGCCGCTGCCCGGCCAATGCTGCCGGTGACGACATCTGCAACGGCGCGGTCGACAACGCCACCGGGGTCGCCGGGCTGGTCGCTTTGGCGCAAGCCCATGCCCGCGCTGGCGCGCCCGCGCGCAGCCTGGTGTTCCTGGCGGTGACGGCCGAGGAATCGGGCCTGCTCGGGTCCGACTGGTACGCCGCCAACCCGGTGTTCGCGCTGGCGCAGACCGCGGGCGGGCTCAACATGGACGGACTTTTCCCGCGCGGCCCGGCGCGTGACGTTTCGGTGATCGGCGGCGGCAAGAGCGAGCTCGACGCCTATCTGGCCCGCGCGCTGGCGGGGCTGAGTCGCTCCGCCACGCCCGACCCCTCGCCGCAGGCCGGGTTCTACTACCGCTCCGACCACTTCAGCCTGGCCAAGCGCGGGGTGCCGATGTTCAACTTGAAGCT
>JANOAH010000177.1:0-7474 GCA_031411075.1 Erythrobacteraceae bacterium | reverse complement strand
CATGGCTCCGGTGTCGAGCCCGCGCTCCATCTGCATGATCGTCACCCCGGTCATCGCATCGCCGGCGAGGATCGCGCGCTGCACCGGCGCCGCGCCGCGCCAGCGCGGCAGCAGGCTGCCGTGGACGTTGAGGCACCCGTGCGCCGGCCCGGCGAGGATCGGGCCGGGCAGCATCAGGCCGTATGCGGCAACCACCGCGACGTCCGCCTCCAGACTGAGGAAATCGGCTTGCGGTTCGAGATCGCGCAAGGTCTCGGGATGCCGCACCTCGACCCCCAGCGCCTGCGCGGCGAGGTGGACGGGGGAGGCCACCAGCTGCTGCCCGCGCCGGGCCGGACGCGGCGGCTGGGTGTAGACGGCGGCAATGTCGTGCCCGGCTTCGTGCAGCGCGATGAGGGTAGGGACTGCGAAAGCCGGCGTGCCCATGAAAACGATGCGCATCGGCTGACTTCCTCTTCGCCCGGCAAGGCCCTATCTCCCACCCCATGGCATCGCAAGAGATCGAGGCGCTGGCGGGCGCGCTGGCGCGGCTTCCGGGGCTGGGACCGCGCTCGGCGCGGCGCGCGGTGCTGTGGCTGGTCAAGCGGCGCGAAACCGCGCTGGTGCAACTGCTCGAAGCGCTCAACGCAGTGCGCGGCGCGCTGGTCGAATGCCGCACCTGCGGCAATGTCGATACGCAGGACCCGTGCAGCGTCTGCGCCGATCCGCGCCGCGATGCGCGCCAGTTGTGCGTGGTCGAAGACGTTGCGGACCTGTGGGCGCTCGACCGGGCGCGGTTGTTTCCCGGCCGCTATCATGTGCTCGGCGGGCGGCTATCGGCGCTCGACGGGGTGCGGCCCGAGGACCTTTCCATCGGCAAGCTGATCGAGCGGGTCTCGGCCGGCGGGATCGATGAGGTCGTCCTTGCCATGAACGCCACGCTCGAAGGGCAGACCACGGCGCATTACCTCGCCGAGCGGCTCGAAGGGTTGCCGCTGCGGGTCACCCAGCTCGCCTATGGCCTGCCCGTCGGGGGTGAGCTCGACTACCTCGACGAAGGCACGCTCGCCCAGGCCCTACGCGCCCGGCGCCCGGTCGGCTGACGAAAGCACGCCGTCCCAATCCTGTTCGTCGATGGTGCGAGCGGCCCTCCGCTGCGCCTTGGTCCGCTTGCGTACATTCCAGACCAGGCCGAGCCGTTCCAGCAGGTGGATGGTCGCCCCGTTGAAGTCGAATTCCCACCATTTGACGGTATTGCTGGCGATGCGTGGGCTGGCGTGGTGGGCGTTGTGCCAGCCATCGCCCAGCGAGATGATCGCGCAGAGCCAGTTGTTGCGCGCGCCGCTACCTTCGTCGAACAGACGATAGCCCCAGCGGTGCGCCAAGCTGTTGTTGGCCGCGACGCTGTTCGAAAACAGGAAGCAGCGCAGGCAGCCGCCAATGAGGATCGTCGGGATCACATGCCCGGGCCCGCCGAACGCCAGCGCCCACAGCGCCGGCAGGACGATTATCGAGACCAGCGCCCACAAGTAGCGGGTGCGGTGGAGGAACAGCAGGTATGGGTCCTGCGCGGTGCTCTTGCCGTAGATCGCCCAGTCCGACCAGGTGTTGTCGTGCAGCCAGCCGAGGTGCGACATGATCCACGACTTGAACCCGGTTTGTGGGCGGCCGTAGCCATCGATCCTGGGGCCATAGGGATCGCCCTTGATGTTGGCGAAGGCGTGGTGACGGCGGTGATCGGAGACCCAGTTGATGATCGAACCCATGCCCGCCATCTGGCCACACGTGGCCATGATCACCTGCATCGCCCGGCTCGTTTCGAACGAACGATGCGTGAAATAGCGATGAAAACCGACGCCGACGCCGAAATTGACCACCAGATAGCCGACGATGAACATTGACCATTCGACCCACGAGCTACCACGGGTCAGCGCCCACCACAGGCCCGCGATCGCCCCGCCGCCCTGCAGCAGGTAGAACGAGAGCAGGTATTCGACATGCTTGGCCCGCGCCTGCGAGCCGCCGACCCCGACGCCGACATGCGGGCTGCCGCGTCCTTCGCGGTCCCATGCCCGGTCCGCGGGATATAGCGCCGTACTGGTAAACCCGTCCGCCACGATAAGCCCCCCGGCCTAGCAATAGCCAAGGTTTACCATCCCGCCGCGGCGAGCGTCAATTCGGGGCTGCTTTTGAGCACCGTTAGTTCCTGAGCGGCATTTCGCCCAGGATCGTTTCGGTGTGCAGCGCGCATTTCCAGTCGCCACCGTCCTTCACCCAGGTGGTGCTGTCGACGCAGTTCAGGTCCATGTCCTGGCCCTTCATGTCGCCCTTCTGGTGTACCTTGTAGGCGATGATCGCCACCCCGTCGGAGGGCCGCACAACCTGCACGTCGCTCATTTCGAATGAGGTCAGGTTCCACTGGCCTTCCTCGGTCATCTTTTCATACTTGGCCGGATCGATCGCCATCGCGCCCATCGGTCCGGTCACCAGCCCCTGATCGGCGATCATCGCCGCAGCGGCCTTGGCGTCCTTGTCGACCATCGTCTGCCAGAAGGCTTTTTCCAGTACCTCGATCTCGTCGTTGTCGGCCATGAGGGAATTCCTTTCGCGATGGCGATGAAATTCTCCGGCGCACCCCGGGTTCCTCGCGCATCCTTGCGCGCGCGGACCGCGCGTCTTATTTGGCCGGCCATGGCTATCCGCGACATCCTCGAAGTGCCGGACCCCCGGCTGAAGTCCGTTTCCACGCCCGTCGAAGTGTTCGACGACGACCTGCGCGCGCTCGTCGCCGACATGTTCGAAACGATGTATGCGGCCAACGGCATCGGCCTCGCCGCGATCCAGGTCGGCGTGCCCAAGCGGCTGCTGGTGATCGACTTGCAGCCCGAAGACCCCGATGCCGAGCCGGAGCCGTGCGACCACGACGGGCACCACCATCACCACCAGCCGACCAGGCGCGAACCGCGGGTGTTCGTGAACCCCGAAATCCTCGACCCGGCGGACGAGCAGAGCACCTATCAGGAAGGTTGCTTGTCGGTGCCCGAGATCTATGCCGACGTCGACCGGCCCAAGGCCTGCCGAGTGCGCTGGCAGGACCTCTACGGGAATGTCCAAGAGGAGGCGATGGACGGACTGATGGCAGTGTGCATCCAACACGAAATGGACCACCTCGAAGGGGTGCTGTTCATCGACCACCTCAGCCGGTTGAAGCGCAACATGGCGCTCAAGAAGCTCGAAAAGTTGCGCAAGGCGGCGTGATGCCGCGCTAAGCTCCCGCTCATCGCGAGTCGGGGAGGGCGGGCATGGTTCGGACAGGATGGGTTGCCGCGGCGCTGCTTATGGCGCCGCTCGGCGCCCAGGCGCAGCAGCCCTTGCTCGAGACGCGGCTCCAGGCGGTCGAGGACCAGCTGGCGATCCAGCGGGTGATTACCAACTATTCCGCGTACCTCGATGCGCGCGATTACGACGGCTACGTTGGCCTGTTTACCGACGATGGCGTGTGGCAGAACGGTACGACCGTGCGTAGCGGGCGGGCGCAAATTCGCGCGATGCTGAGCGACTTGTTCGGCGAGCCCGAGCCCGGCTTCGTCAACCGCTCGTCCTTCCACCAGATCGGCAATTTCGAAATCGACGTCGATGGCAATACCGCGCGCGCCAAATCGCGCTTCGTGTTCCTGTGGCGCGGCGCGGGCGGAGCGCCGACACCGGCGCTGTCCGGGCAATACAGCGACGAGCTCGTGCGCGTCGGCGGCGAATGGAAGATTAAGCGCCGCGTCGACAACACGGTGATGCCGACAAGCGAGGAATGGGTCGCCGAAATCCAGCGCCGCGGGCTCGGCACGATCGGAAACTGATCCAGCATTGCACAATCGGGCCAATCCGCCACAAGTAACGCCTGAAACGGATCGGAGACGGCGATTGGCGACCCTGGCAGCACCCACCCGCGGGCTATCCCCTCTGACCGATAGCCCGCTGCTGCGGATGCTGACGGTGTTCCTGTTCTACGTCGCGCAGGGCTTTCCGATGGGGCTGTTCTATCTCGCCATTCCGGCCTGGATGGCAGGCAGCGGCGCGACCCCGGGTGAAATCGCTTCGGTGGTCGGCGCGTTCGGGCTGCCGTGGTCGCTGAAGCTGGTCAACGGCTTCATCATCGACCGCTATACCTACCTGCCGATGGGCCGGCGGCGGGCGTGGATCATCGGTGCGCAAAGCCTGATGATTGCGGGCTACCTGGTGCTGATGGCGGTCAATCCGGGCGGGCGCGATGTCGCATTGCTGGTACCGCTGGCTTTCATCGTCAGTGCCGCGACAACCTTCCAGGACGTCTCGATCGACAGCCTGGTGATCGACGTGATGACCGAGGAAGAGCAGGCCAAGGCCGGCGGGATCATGTTCGGCGCGCAGTCGATCGGCTATTCCGCCTCGGCCGCGGGAAGCAGCTACCTGATCCACGCCTACGGTCTCGAAGCGGCGTTCGGTGCGGCGGCGGTGTTCCTGGCGTTGGTGCTGGCCTACGGGATCGCCATTCGTGAACGGCCCGGCGAACGGCGCTTTCCGTGGTCCGAGGGCGTCGCTCACCCGCGCAACATCGGCCTCAGGATCGACGCCTGGTGGCCGCTCCTCAAGGCCAGCGCCAAAGCAATGTTCACGCCCGTGAGCTTGCTGTTCGTGCCGCTCCTGTTCATCCGCTCGATCCCGTTTGGCGGGACTGAGGTTTACTATCCGATTCTCACCACCACCATTACCGGGTGGACCGAGGTGGAATATACCAACATATCGTCCGCCGCTTCGCTCGGTTCGGCCATTTTCGGGCTGACCATGGGCGGCTGGGCCATTTCCAAGATCGGCGGCAAGCTGGGCGTGGCCATCGCCATCGCCGGGCTCGGGCTGTTGATGCTCGCCGTGGGGATGGGCACTGCGCAATGGAGCTCGAGCCAGTTCATGACGGGGGCGATCTGGGCCGCCGAATTCTTCGGCATCATCTACGCCATCGCGATGATCCCGCTGGCGATGCGGCTGTGCGCGCCGGCCGTCGCGGCGACGCAGTTCACCATCTACATGGCGATCGGAAACTTCGGCCGCCCGGCCGGAGCCTATCTGGCCGGAGCGACCTCCGGCGGGGCGGAGCCGCAGACCTATTTCTTCATCGTGGCGGGGATCTTCGCCGCCGGGTTTGCGCTGATCTGGCTGTTCCGGCCCAAGCCGATCGACCCGGTGGTCGAGGAACAACTCGCCCACGGCGCGGGGACGGCGCCGGTGGAGAACTGATCATCAACGGGAGACTGTCGACTTGCCAATCACAACATTCAGCGACGCGCGAGGACTGCTTGCTTCCGACCGACGCAACAGCGGCCATTTCGTTGTCGACCTCGCCCTGGACGAGAGCCGCGCGTGGGTTCCCTATGCCGAGGGCGTGTGGATCCAGCCGTGTCACTTCAACGTCACCACCGGCGGGTTTTCGGTGCTGCTCAAGGGCAATCCGGGTGCGGGGCTGGGGGTCCACTATCATGTCGGCACGGTGCGCGGGCTGACCCTTCGCGGCACCTGGCGCTATCTCGAGCATGACTGGATCGCCGGGCCTGGGACCTTCATCTACGAGCCGGCGGGCGAGGCGCACACGCTGGTCATCACCGAGGATTCGCCCGAACCGGCGCTGATCTTCTTCGTGGTCGAAGGCGGGCTGGTCTATCTCGACAAGCCCGAAGGCGGGACCATGGCGGCGTTCGAAGACGGCTTCTCGGCGCTGCAATACTGCCGCGACTACTACCGCGCCAACGGGCTGGACGAGGCGGAACTCGACAAGCTGGTGCGCTAGTCCAGCGACCTCAGAACAGCCCTTCGATCTGGCCGTTTTCGAGCCGGATGTGCTCGGCGCTGGGGACTTTGGGCAGGCCCGGCATAGTCATGATGTCGCCGCAGATGGCGACGATGAAACCGGCGCCGGCGGCCAGCCGCACTTCGCGCACCGGCACCGTGTGGTGCGATGGCGCGCCGAGTACGGTGGGATCGGTGGTGAAGCTGTACTGGGTCTTGGCCATGCAGATGGGGAGGTTGCCGAAGCCATCCTTTTCCCATTGGTGGAGCTGGTTACGCACGCTGGCGTCGGCGATCGCCTCGTCGGCGCGGTAGATGCGGGTGGCGATGGTGTTGATTTTTTCGAACAGCGGCATGTCGGCCGGATAGAGCGGGGCGAACTGGCTGGCGCCGCTTTCGGCGATCTCGACCACGCGCCTGGCCAGGTCTTCCGTCCCGGCGCCGCCGTTGGCCCAGTGGGTGCAGACGAAGGCTTCGCTGCCCGCGGCTTCGACCGCGTCGCGGATCGCTTGCACTTCGGCGTCGGTATCGGTCACGAAGTTGTTGATCGCGACCACCGCCGGCACCCCGAACTGACGCACGTTTTCGAGGTGGCGGAGGAGATTGACCACGCCCTTCTTGACCGCGTCGACGTTCTCGCCGCCAAGTTCGGCCTTGGCCACCCCGCCGTTCATCTTGAGCGCGCGGACAGTGGCGACGATCACGCAGGCGGCGGGCTTCAGCCCGGCCTTGCGGCACTTGATGTCGAAGAACTTTTCCGCGCCGAGATCGGCGCCGAAGCCGGCTTCGGTGACGACATAATCGGCGAGCTTGAGCGCGGTCTTGGTGGCGGTGACCGAGTTGCAGCCGTGGGCAATGTTGGCGAACGGGCCGCCGTGGATGAACGCCGGGTTGTTCTCCAGCGTCTGCACGAGGTTGGGCTGGATCGCGCTCTTCAAGAGCACCGTCATCGCGCCGTGCGCCTTGATGTCACGCGCGGTCACGGCCGACTTGTCACGCCGGTAGCCGACGATGATGTTGCCGATCGATTCCTCGAGGTCCTCGATCGACGTGGCGAGGCACAGGATCGCCATGATCTCGCTCGCCACGGTGATGTCGAAGCCGGTTTCGCGCGGATAGCCGTTCGAGACGCCGCCGAGCGAATTGACGATCTGGCGCAGCGCCCGGTCGTTCATGTCGAGCACCCGGCGCCAGACCACGCGGCGGGTGTCGATCTCCAGCGCGTTGCCCCAGTAGATGTGGTTGTCGAGCATCGCGCTGAGCAGATTATGCGCGCTGGTGATGGCGTGGAAATCGCCGGTGAAGTGGAGGTTGATGTCCTCCATCGGCACGACCTGGGCAAAGCCGCCGCCCGCCGCGCCGCCCTTGACCCCGAAGCACGGGCCGAGCGAAGGCTCGCGCAGGCACACGATCGATTTCTTGCCGATGCGATTGAGCCCATCGTTGAGGCCGACCGAAGTGGTGGTCTTGCCTTCGCCCGCAGGCGTGGGGTTGATCGCGGTGACCAGGATCAGCTTGCCGTCAGGCCTGTCCTGCTGCTGGTTGATCCAGTCCATCGCGATCTTGGCCTTGGTCCGACCATAGGGCTCGAGCGCCTCGTCCGGAATGCCGAGCTTGGCGGCGATCTCGCCGATCGGCTGCATCTTGGCTTGGCGGGCGATCTCGATATCGGTGGCCATGG